>JAEUKV010000200.1 GCA_016794165.1 Rhodospirillaceae bacterium | reverse complement strand
GTGCCGGGCGACATCATCCCCAGCACCCTGTGGCACCCGGAATCGATCAATCAGAGCGTGGTCCTCGACACCGTGCGGGCGCGCCAGCACCAGGTGAGTGTCGCCGACAAGGGACGCGTCGCCCTGGTCCTGCCGATCGGGCAGGAGGATGCGCGCCGCTACGGCTTTACCGGCGAGCTCAACCGCGACGTCTGGTATGGCGGCGACAAGACGATCCTGGCGGCGGAGATGACGGCGAAGGACGGGTCGATCATCCGCCAGCAGCTGCTCGACCGCCCGGCCTGAGACGGCCGTTCGGCATCAACGGCCTGAATCGTAAAGAAATTCCTGTGCAGCATTGGCGCGACAACTGAGCTGTTGCGCGTCCAGGGTGGAATCTTGCTATAAGCTGCCCCGGGAGGTTGGCGGCGGACGTGCGTCTCGCCAACCCGGTCAGGTCCGGAAGGAAGCAGCCGTAACGAGTTTCCGCGCGGGTTGCCAGTCCAGCCTCCCACCCGCCCCTCCCGCTTTGCCCAGCTTCCCACCTTTCTCGCAGGCGACCCGGCGACCGCCACCCGAATGACTGGCTTTCAGGGGCGCTTTTTTGCTACCAAGCTAGCATGACCTGTCCACCCCTCACCGCGGCGGCTGCATGAGCGAGAATCGGGATCCGGCGCGGCCGCCTGCCGAAGCGGACGGCGAACCGGGGAATCTGCATTACCGCGTGCTGGCGCGGAAATACCGGCCGAGCGATTTTGCCGGCCTCATCGGCCAGGAAGCGCTGGTCCGCACCCTCACCAACGCCATCGCCAAGGATCGTCTCGCCCACGGCTTCATGCTGACCGGCGTGCGCGGCGTCGGCAAGACGACGACCGCGCGCATCCTCGCCCGCGCCTTCAACTGCGTGGGTCCCGACGGCAAGGGCGGACCCACCGCCAGCCCCTGCGGCCAGTGCGAGCACTGCGTCGCCATCGCCGAGGACCGTCATGTCGATGTGATCGAGATGGATGCCGCCAGCCGCACCGGGGTGGGCGACATCCGCGAACTGATCGAAGGCGTGCGCTACCGGCCGATCAGTGCGCGCTTCAAGATCTACATCATCGACGAAGTGCACATGCTCTCCAACAACGCCTTCAACGCGCTGTTGAAGACGCTGGAGGAACCGCCTTCGCATGTGAAGTTCATCTTCGCCACCACCGAGATCCGCAAGGTGCCGGTGACGGTTCTCTCGCGCTGCCAGCGCTTCGACCTGCGGCGCATCGACGCCGAGGTCCTGGCGGCGCATTTTGCGAACATCGTCGCGGCCGAGAAGGTGACGGTCGAGCCCGCCGCCCTGGCGCTGATCGCCCGCGCCGCCGACGGCTCGGCGCGCGACGGGCTCTCGCTGCTCGATCAGGCCATCGCCATGGCCGAGGGTAGTGTCACGGAAGACCAGATCCGGGAGATGCTGGGGCTTTCCGACCGCACGCAGCTTTTCGACCTCTTCGAGGCGCTGATGGCGGGCGCTGCCACGCCGGCGCTCGATCTTCTCGGCGCCATGTACCGCACCGGCGCCGATCCCATCGTGGTGATGCAGGATCTCCTTGATCTCACCCACCTGCTCACCCGCGCCCGGATCGCGCCGGAAATCCTGGCGCAGCCGACCCTGCCCGAAGCCGAGCGCAAGCGCGGTGCCGACCTCGCCGGGCGCCTCGCCATGCCGGTGCTGGCCAGGACCTGGCAGATGCTGCTCAAGGGTCTGGGCGAAGCGCAGAATGCGCCCCAGCCGCTGGCCGCGGTCGAAATGGCGCTCATTCGCCTGATCTATGTGGCCGATCTGCCGACTCCGGCGGATCTGGTGAAACGCCTGCAGGGCGCCGGCGCGGCGGCAACGACGCCGGCATCCAGTCCGCGCGGCGGCGCCCAGCCCGGACCGGGCGGCGGAAACGGCAATGCCACCAGCGCCATCGCCAGTTCCTATCTCGGCAATGGCGGCAGCGACGGCCCGCGTGCCCTGATGCGGGCGGAAGCAGCACCCGCACAGCCCGTGGCGGCGACCGATCCCAACGCGGTCGCAGCGGCCGATCCGCGCAGCTTCGACGAGGTGGTGGCCCTGGTGCGGGCAAAACGCGAGGCCATCCTGCTTTCGCATCTGCTTTCCGACGTGCATCTGGTGCATTTCGAACCGGGCCGGATCGAGTTCCGCCCAGGCGAGCGGGCGCCGTCGAGCCTCGCCAACCGCCTCGCCGGCTGCCTCAACGACTGGACCGGCAAGCGCTGGCTGGTCTCGCTCTCCAGCGCCGCCGGCGAGGCGACGCTGAAGGAGCAGGCCACCGCGGTGATGGCCGAGAAGAAGCGCCAGGCGGCGGCGCACCCCCTGGTGCGCGCGGTACTGGCCACCTTTCCCGGCGCCAGCATCGAGGCGGTACGCGACCTCGACGAGGTTGCAGCTGCCGCACCGGCACCCATATCCGATCCCGATTCGCCCAATGCTGAAACGGGCAGTGCTGAATTCGGCAGTACTGAATTCAGCGGGGGCGATGCAACAAGTGGAGACGACGAGTCATGAAGAATCTTGGGGCCATGATGAAGCAGGCCCAGCAGATGCAGTCGAAGATGGCGGAGATGCAGGCCGCCCTCGACCAGGCGGAAGTGACCGGCCAGTCCGGCGGCGGCATGGTGTCGATCGTCATGACCGCGAAGGGCGAGCCCAAGCGCGTGAAGATCGATCCCGCTCTGGTCAACCCGGCCGAGGTCGAGGTGCTGGAAGACCTGATCGCCGCCGCCCTGCGCGACGCCCGCGCCAAGGCCGACGCCTACGCCGCCGAGGAAATGGCCAAGATCACCGGCGGCATGGCCCTGCCGCCGGGGTTCAAGCTGCCGTTCTGAGTTTCGTTCCGGCATGCCGATGTTTGTCACCAACAACCCCCCTCCCTTACCCTCCCCCTCCAGGGGGGAGGGACGAGGCGAGCACACTGAATCCCCCTCCCCCCTTGAGGGGGAGGGCCGGGGTGGGGGGTCTTTCTCCACACGCTCTGTCGCGCCGGTTTGAACAACTACGCATGAACGAGATCGAGAAACTCATCCAGATCATGGGCCGGCTGCCGGGCCTGGGCCCGCGTTCGGCGCGGCGCGCCGTGCTGCATCTGATGAAGAAGCGCGAAGCGCTGCTGCAGCCGCTGATCGGCGCGCTCGGCGATGTCAGCGCCAATGTCAGGACCTGCGGCACCTGCGGCAATCTCGATGCCACGGATCCCTGCGCGATCTGCCGCGACGCGGGCCGCGACGGCGCCATGCTGTGCGTGGTCGCCGATGTGGGCGACCTCTGGGCGCTGGAGCGCATCGGCACCTACAAGGGCCGCTATCACGTCCTGGGCGGCGTGCTCTCGGCCCTGGACGGGATCGGCCCCGAGCAATTGTCGATCGCCCCCCTGCTGCGCCGGGTCGAGGACGGCAGCGTGCGGGAAGTGATCCTGGCCCTGGGCGCCACGGTCGACGGCCAGACCACGGCGCATTACCTCGCCGACCGGCTGCAGCCCTTCAATCTCGCCATCTCCCGCCTCGCTCATGGCGTGCCGGTGGGCGGCGAGCTCGACTATCTCGACGATGGCACCCTGATCCAGGCGATGAAGGCCAGACAGAAATTCTAGTGCCAGAAATTCTAGTGCCAGAAGCTTTAACGCCGGCGGTTCCGGCACCGGCGCGTGTGACCGATCTCACAGTCTTGTGACAGCGTGTCTTGAGGCGGCCGGGCGATCGTCATAGTCTCGCCTCAATCTGACACCAGTTTTTCATTCTCTATCATCGGCCAGCCAGCATCGGCCGCCATGCAAAGGACATCCATCATGCGTTCCAAGCTGTTCGCCGGCACGGCGCTTGCCATTGCCCTCTCGGCGCAGAGCGCCCTGCTTGCCCCGACGGCCCGGGCGGAAACCACGGTCACCACGGATTCCCAGACCGGCATCGCCGTCACCATCTACAACGACAACCTCGCCCTCATTCGCGATTCGCGCACCGTCGCCGTTTCGGTGGGCGAGAACGACATCGCCTTCATCGACGTCTCGGCCGCCATCCGCCCGGAGACGGCGCTTCTGGGCAGCGCCGGCGGCACGCTCGACGTGCTGGAGCAGAATTTCGATTTCGACCTGCTGACGCCGGAGAAGCTGCTGGAGAAATCGGTCGGCAGCACCATCCGCGTCATCCGCACCAATCCCGAGACCGGCGAGGACAGCAGCGAGGAGGCCGAAGTCCTGTCGGTGGCCGGCGGCCAGGCGGTGCTGCGGATCGGCGATCGTATCGAAACGGCGATTCCCGGCCGCTTCGTCTATTCCGGCGTGCCCGACAATCTGCGCGCGCGGCCGACCCTGGTGGTGAAGGCGGCCAGCGATACCGGCGGCAATGTCGCGGTCGACCTTTCCTACCTCACCGGTGGCCTGTCCTGGAGCGCCGATTACGTCGTCGACCTTGCCGACGACGAAAAGACCCTGGCACTCAACGGCTGGGTCACCCTCACCAACCAGAGCGGCATCGCCTACAAGGATGCCAAGCTCCAGCTGGTGGCCGGCGACGTCAACCAGGTCAGGCAGCAGTTCGCGCGCGACATGATGGCGGGTGCTGCCATGGCGGAGGCCATGCCGGCGCCAAAGATGGCCGAGGAATCGGCGTTCGAATACCACCTCTATTCCCTCGCCCGACCGACCACGCTGAAGGAAAACCAGACCAAGCAGGTGGCCATGCTCGCGGCCGTTGACGTGCCGGTGGAGAAGCAATACCTGCTCGCCAACAGTGCCAATGTCTGGGGCAATTACGGCTACAATTTCGGCGAGACGCCGCGCCAGAATGCGACCGTCAAGCTGAAGCTGAGGAACGAGGAGGCAGCCAATCTCGGCATGCCGCTGCCGGCCGGCATCATTCGCGTGTACAAGAAGGACAGCGACGGCGACGTCATTTTCGTGGGCGAGGACCGTATCGATCACACCCCGAAGAACGAGCGCATCGACCTCACCCTCGGTCAGGCCTTCGACATCACCGCGCGGGCGAAGCAGCGCGATCACGCGCGTCTCGCCGACAATCTCTATGAGAACGCCTATGAAATCGAGATCAAGAACGCAAAGGCCGAGGCCGTGACGGTCGATCTTCGGGAAGCCCTGCCGGGTCAGTGGCAGATCCTCGAAGAGAGCCAGCCCCACGAGAAGCTCGATGCCAACACCGCCGCCTGGAAGGTCGAGGTCCCGGCGGAAGGCAGCACGACCCTCACCTACAAGGTCCGCATCAGGTTCTGAGACTGGCCCCCATCCAACCCTCCCCCTGAAGGGGGAGGGTGTTTGTACCGAGCGCTACCGACAACCTCGTTTCAGCCCTCTCCCCCTTGGGGGAGAGAGTTAAAGAGGGGGGTGCAACGGGAGAACTTACGCCGCCTTCTTGGCGAGATATTCCTGCGCCAGGACTTCGGCGATCTGCACCGCGTTCAGGGCCGCACCCTTCCTGAGATTGTCGCCGACGATCCACAGGGCAAGGCCGTGCGGGACGGTCGGATCCCTGCGGATGCGGCTGACATAGACATTGTCTTCGCCGGCCACTTCCAGCGGCGTCACATAACCTTCATCGATGCGGTGGTCGACCACGGTGATACCTGGTGCCGCG
Source organism: Rhodospirillaceae bacterium (assembly GCA_016794165.1). Taxonomy (GTDB): domain Bacteria; phylum Pseudomonadota; class Alphaproteobacteria; order Dongiales; family Dongiaceae; genus Dongia. Next base: position 5,623 of record JAEUKV010000200.1, on the reverse strand, counting down.
CGCAGGGCGGCGCGGGCGTTCTCGACCGACAGCTCGCTCTCGAATTCGAGGGTGACAGCCTCGGAATGGCCGATGAACACCGGCACGCGCACGCAGGTTGCGATGACCTCGATATTGGCATCGAGGATCTTCTTGGTCTCGACCACCATCTTCCATTCTTCCTTGGTGGCGCCGTCCTGCATGAAGACGTCGATATGCGGAATCACGTTGAAGGCGATCTGCTTGGTGAACTTGGTGCGTTCGGGCTGCTGGTTCATGTAGACGCCGCGGGTCTGGTTGAAGAGCTCGTCCATCCCTTCCTTGCCGGCGCCGGACACGGATTGATACGTTGCCACCACCACGCGCTTGATCTTCGCCACGTCATGCAACGGCTTCAGCGCCACCAGCATCTGGATGGTCGAGCAGTTCGGGTTGGCGATGATGCCCTTCTTCTTGTAGCCGGCGATGGCGTGGCTGTTCACTTCCGGCACCACCAGCGGCACGTCGGGGTCCATGCGGAACTGGCTGGTGTTGTCGATCACCACCGCGCCGGCGGCCGCCGCCCGGGGCGCGAAGCCCTGCGAGATCTTGGCGCCCGCCGAGGAGAGGACGATGTCGATGCCCTTGAAGTCGAATTTGTCGAGCGGGCGCACCTTCAGCACCTGGTCCTCCCCGAACGAGACCTCGGCGCCGGCCGAGCGTTCGGAAGCGAGCGGAATAACATCGTCGACCGGGAACTGGCGGTCAGCCAGGATCTGGAGCATCTCTCGCCCCACATTGCCCGTGGCACCCACCACGGCTACGCGATAACCCATGATTGCCTCACTTTTCTTTCTCGCTGCTGTCCCGCTTCAAACCTGGGACGATCTTGCCAAAAACTCGTCTGAAAACAAAAAGGCCGCATCGGGATGCGGCCTTTGGATCGGGACTGAACCCAGCGGCCGCGTTTCATCCCCCGGTCTTTTTGGTCCCGGTGGTCTTCGGCGCGGTGGTGGTGGTCATACAGTCGGCGATCGCGAAGGCGAAAGCCGCCGCCGATCCCAACTCTGCAAGGTGCTCAAAACGAGCGCGCATGGTTCAGTTCCCGTGGGCCAACCTGCTGGCCGGGCCGGATCATCCGGAACGGCGCCAAGGCTGCCTTTGTCGGCGCCCTTTATACCGCAGCGCGGCGAATTGTCGAGAGGCTGAGGAAGTACCGCCGCGATTCCGGCGGCGCGCAATTTTATTGCTCGATAAAGAGCGGCTTGTGGAGCAGCGGATCCGCCACCTGGTCGCTGGCCGGCGTCACCAGCGGCAGCACCACGGGCAGGACCGACACCGGCTTGGTCGCCGCCTGCTGCGCGGCGAGGCCAAGGCGCGGGCTGTTGCTGGGACCGTACATCGAGACGGTACCGTGCATCTCGATCATCTTCTGCTTGGGACAGGGGCAGGCGGCGGCCGGCGCCGTCCCGGCGCCCAGCAGCACGATCCCCACCACAAGACCCGGAATCGACCTCATCCGTCGCCCTTTCATCGCCGCCACCGCGATTGTGCCGGCTTCAATGCGCCATCAGCACCGGAAGGTCCGCCGCATCGATCATGTGGCTGGTGACACCGCCCAAGACTAGCTGGCGGAGGCGGCCATGGCTATAGGCACCCATCACGATAATCGTGGCTCCCGCCTCGCGGGCGGCGCTGAGGAAATGCTCGGCCGTCGCCTTGCCGGCATCCGCCGGCGGCTCGCCCACCGTGGCGGCGACGCCATGCCAGGCGAGGAAATGGGTGAGATCGCTGGCCGGATGCGGGTCCTTCTTGCCTTCCTTGATGGAGAGGACCCGGACCTTGCCCATGGCCTTGATGAGGTCGAGCCCGGCGGTCACCGCGCGGGTGGCCTCGATGCTGCCGTTCCAGGCGACCAGGGCGGGGCCGTCCTCGATCTTGGCCAGTGCCGCCTCGGTGATGTCGTTGGGCACCAACAGGACCGGCCTTCCGGCGCCGAAAAGCACATCCTCGATCCTGACCGCGATGAGATCGGCGGCGTCGTTCTTCTGCGGCCGGGCAAGGACGACGAGGTCGGTCAGGCGCCCGAAGCGCGCCAGCAGGTCCTCCTCATTGCCCTTGACGTTGAGAAAGGCGGTCGTGACGCCGGGGCGCATCGACGCCTCGGCATCGATCGGGGTGCCGGTGGCGCCCTGCCATTCCTCGAAGGTCTTGGCGGCGTTGCGGGCCCGGTGCGCGGCGTGGCGCTCGGCCGCCTCGACCAACTCGGTGATGGCGACACCGACATCGACCATCAGCGGCGTCTGCTCCAGGGGATCGGTCTCGACATGGAGGGCCGCCACATGCGCGCCGTGGCGCTTGGCCACCGCGAGGGCGGCGTTGAGCGACACGCGGTCGCCGTCATAGCCGAAGAGCGGCACCAGGATGTGGCGGATCGTCATGTCATGATCTCCCGTTTGCAGTGCTGTTCTTACAAAGCTAAGCACTCTTGGGTTCAAATTGCTTGATCCAGATCAAGCAAGGGCGATTTCGCCAAACCGGCTGGGGCGGTCGGCGTTCCCAGGGAGATGATGCGGCGGCCCCGCGCTGCGTGGCAATGGCAAAAGAGGCGGAGGAAGGCGGCGAAGCGGCTCAGGCGTCGAAAACCGCTCAGGCTGCCAGCCGGTCCAGCTCCTTGAGGATCTCGTCGCCCATCTGGCTGGTGGAAACCGGGGTGCAGCCCGGCGCCATGATGTCGCCGGTGCGGAAGCCCCTGGCCACCACATTGCTGGCGGCCTTGTCGAGGAGATCGGCCTCGGCCCCCATGTCGAAGGAATAGCGCAGCATCATCGAGGCCGAGAGCAGGCAGGCCAGGGGATTGGCCTTGCCGGTGCCGGCGATGTCCGGGGCCGAGCCATGGACCGGCTCGTAAAGGGCCTTCCGCTTGCCGCCGGCGTCCGCCGCACCGAGGCTGGCCGAGGGCAGCATGCCCAAGGAGCCGGTCAGCATCGCCGCGCAATCGGAGAGGAGATCGCCGAAGAGATTGTCGGTGACGATGACATCGAACTGCTTGGGCTGGCGCACCAGCTGCATGGCGCAGTTGTCGGCATACATGTGACTGAGCTGCACATCCTTGTATTCCGTGTCGCCCAGCTTCTGCACTTCCTCGCGCCACAGCACGCCCGATTCCATCACATTGGCCTTCTCGACCGAGCACAGCTTGTTGCTGCGCTTGCGCGCGAGTTCAAACGCCACGCGCGCCACGCGCTGAATTTCGCTGGTGGTGTAGACTTGGGTATTGATGCCGCGGCGCTCGCCATTGGGCAGGGTCTCGATGCCGCGGGGCTGGCCGAAATAAACGCCGCCGGTGAGCTCGCGCACGATCATGATGTCGAGGCCCTTGACCAGTTCGGTCTTCAGGGACGAGGCCTCGGCCAGTGCATCGAAAACCAGGGCGGGCCGAAGATTGGCAAAGAGCGCCATGTCCTTGCGCAAGCGCAGCAGACCCCGCTCGGGCTTGTCGGCAAAGGGGAGATTGTCCCATTTCGGCCCGCCCACGGCACCCAGCAGCACCGCGTCGGCCTCCATTGCCTTCTGCATGGTGGCATCCGTGAGCGGTGTGCCATGCTGGTCGTAGGAGCAGCCGCCGACGAGCCCGTCCTCGGTCTCGAAACCGGTATTGCGGCGCTTGTCGAACCAGCCCAGCACGCGCTTCACCTCGCCCATCACTTCCGGGCCGATGCCGTCGCCGGCGAGGATCAGGATCTTCTTCGAATTGGTGGCCAATGTCGTTTCTCTCGGATGGAGATTGCGTGGTGAGGGGGCCTAAAGACTTATGCCCACAGCCAGGGCTGGCTGTGCTGGTTCTTCATCTCGAAACTGTCGATTGAGGCCTTCTTCTGCAGCGACAGGCCGATGTCATCGAGGCCGTTCAGCAGGCAGTGCTTGCGAAAGGAATCGACCTCGAATTTGATGCAGCCGCCATCGGGGCCGCGGATCTCCTGCGCTTCGAGATCGATCGAAACGATGGCGTTGGCGCCGCGCGCGGCGTCGTCCATCAGCTTGTCGACGTCTTCCTTCGGCAGCACGATCGGCAGGATGCCGTTCTTGAAGCAGTTGTTGTAGAAAATGTCGGCGAAGCTGGGCGCGATGACGCAGCGGATGCCGAAATCGAGCAGCGCCCAGGGCGCATGCTCGCGGCTCGAGCCGCAGCCGAAATTCTCGCCCGCCACCAGGATCTGCGCCTTCCGGTATTGCGGCTTGTTGAGGACGAAGTCCGGGATCTCCTTGCCCTCCGGCGTGTAGCGCATCTCGTCGAAGAGATTCTTGCCAAGGCCGGTGCGCTTGATCGTCTTGAGGAACTGCTTGGGGATGATCATGTCGGTATCGACATTGCGTATCGGCAGGGGCGCCGCGATCCCACTCAACTTTGTGAACTTTTCCATGATCCGCCAATCCGTTGCGAGCCGCCGACAACAGCCCCGAAGGCCACGCCGGCGAGGGCGGCGGCTGTTATGTCACGGGGAAATCGGCGATGCAAGTTGGCGGCTCGCAACAATGTTTCAGGCGGCGAAGCCCGCCAGTTGCTGGCGGCGCCAGGGCAGCAGCGGCTTGGGCGGCGGGGCGTGGAACAGCGGCACGCCGTTGGGAACCCGATCGCGCCTTGCGATTCCGGCGAAGCGCTCGATCGCCCAGTAGATCCCGCCATGGGCGACGATGAGAACCGGCCCCGGCGCCGCCAGGGCTTCGTTGAGGCCCTCGAGGGCCCGCTCCAGGAAGAGGGCGAATTTCTCGGCGCCCGGCGGCGTCTCGCCCCGGCGCCAGGCATCGTACCAGGGACCCTTGGGCTGGCCCTCGCAGGTGCCGAAACGACACTCGCCGAGATTGGCGATCTCGCGTACCGGCACATGGAGGCCGGCGGCGATGATCTCGGCGGTGAGGCGCGCCCGGTCCAACGGGCTGGTGCAGATCGTGGCGATGCCCGCCCCCGCCAGCAGCTCGCGGGCGGCGCGGGCCTGGGCGAGGCCGGTGCCGTTGAGCGGCATGTTGACCCGGCCCTGGATGAGGCCGCGCCGGTTCCACTCGGTCTCGCCATGGCGCAGGAAATAGAATGTCTGACGTAAAAGCTGCATGTCGATCCCCTTTCTCCACTCTTGACGCGTGCCGCGAGGCTGGCGATCGCTGCCTCGGCGGGCGGATCGGAGAATGCTCGGGGAACACGGCGGAAATACGGCGCAGCCGTGATATTTCGAGGAAAAACAAGAATTTATGACAGGAGCACGACAGCTTCGCGAGGTCCGGAGAAAGGTCGGCTACCAGCAATCAGGCGGCCTGGTGGGCGTCCACCAGCAGACTGTTATAGAGGGCGAGGATCCGATCGATCATCGCCAGCCGGTCGGCGCGCTGGCGCAGATTGTCGATCACCTGCGGGGTGCGGGCCTCGCGCTCGTCGAGGGGCAGCGACAAAGCGTCGCGGATCGCCCAGCCGAGCGCCATGGCGTCGCCCGGCGGCGTCACCCAGGCCATGGAGGAGCCTTCCAGCAAGTCGCGGGCGCAGGGAAAATCGCTGGCCACCACCGGGCGGCCCAGCGCCTGGGCCTCGATGATCACCCGGTTATAGGTGGCCGCTTCCAGATAGGGCGCCACGATGAGGTCGGCCAGCATCAGCGCCGCGGGCATGTCCTTG
>JAEUKV010000168.1 GCA_016794165.1 Rhodospirillaceae bacterium | reverse complement strand
GGTTTCGCTTTTGAGTTCGAGGGAACGGCCGGCGGGATTTTCGCCACCCTTCAGCGTCACCGTGACCTGTATCTCCTCATTGCCGCCGATGGCGACGCGGCCCAAGGTCTCCTTCTCGCCCATCTTGTTGGTCGCAACGAGATATTGGAGGATCGCGGTGGCCAGTTCGTCCATCGAAAAGGTCAAGCGTCGCCATTCGGAAATCATGTTCGTGCCCGCATCCCGGCTCGTGTGTGCAATTGTCGTCCCCCGGATGGCCGGCCCAGATCGTCCGCGCCGCAATCGTCCACCATGCCGCCCAGCTGTGCAAGGTAGCCTGTACACCGGGTCCTGTGAAGCCGCGAAACGCCGACGGACGGTGGATTGCCGCGACATTCGGCATTGGGCACCGGGCCCACACCCGGCCAGCAAGGCGATCGGTCGGGCCTGCGCGGCAAACAATCCTGCCCGCGGTCCTATCGGTCCGCGGCGATACCGACGGCCGAAGACGCGGTCATTTCTTGGTCGGCTGCACGATGTTGGCGCTGATGCTGGCCTCGCCCAGCGCCCGGCAGGCTTCCATCCGATGGAGCCCGCTCACCAGCACGAAACGTTCCTTGTCGGCCCGAACGAGAATCGGGTTCTGCAGCCCGTTCTCGGCGATGTCGAGCGCCAGGGCCTCGACCTTGGCGGCATCCACCGGCACCCGCAGCGCCTGGGGAACATAGATCTCGGAAAGCTTGACCTTGACGATTTTCATGGCGATGTCCGCGTCGGTGCGTGGCCGGGATGAGCCGGTGCGGCACTATAGCCGAGCCCAGGAGCCAGCGCGCCCGCAAAAGAATCTTCCGGGGCGCGTGCTTCGCGGTGGCCGGACGTCGATTTGGGTAGGCAAGGCCTTCCCATCCGCTCTAGCCTTGGCCACTCCAGCCTTGCCGTTCCCTCCCCATGACATGAGGTTCCGCATGCAGACCGCCTTCGACGAGATCGTCGCCGCCCTGGAGATCTATTTCGACGGGCTCTATCACAGCGATACCAGGCGCCTCGCGCAGGTCTTTCATCCCCAGGCGATCTATGCCTGCGCCACCGAGGGCAAGCTGCTGCATCTCACCGTGGACCAGTACTTCCCGGTGGTCGACAAGCGCCCGGCACCGGCTTCGCGCAACGAACCCCGCGCCGACCGCATTCTCTCGATCGAATTCGCCGGGCCGGTGACCGCGCTCGCCCGCGTCAATTGCGCGATCGGGCCCAAGGCCTTCACCGACCTGCTCACCTTCGTGAAACTCGACGGCCGCTGGCAGATCATCGCCAAGGTGTTCCATTTCGACCTGCGCCCGGACCCCGTGGCCGGGTAGGCCGCCATCCGCACCGTTGCCGGATCCTGTCCGGATTCTGATCGACGCCGCGACCCGGCCTGCGGCAAGATCCGTGCAACCAATACTCTGGAGTCGTCCCATCATGTTCGCAATCTCGCGCCGCTCCCTGTCCCTGCTGGCCATCGCCCTGCAGGTTCTTGCCGCCTGCGCCGGCACCGCGGCGGTGGACAGCCCGCAGGATTTCCTGCGGGCGCTCTATGCCCGCTATGACGGCATGGGCCCCGGCGCCGGCATCGATTATGCGCAGCCGGCCGAACGCCAGCGCTATTTCACGCCCGAGATGGTGGCGCTGATCGAGGCCGATGCGGCGCGCGCCGCGGCGGCGGAGGAAGTGCCGGTTCTCAACGGCGATCCCTTCGTGGGTTCGCAGGATTGGGACATCAGCAACGTCACCATCGCCATTGCCAAATCCGACGACCCGGACCGGACCACGGCGGTGGTGCGCTTCCTCAATTACAGCGAGGCCAATGAATTCCGCCTCGACCTTGCGCGCGTGAGTGGCGCCTGGCGGATCGCCGATATCGACTGGGGCTATGACCGGCTGAGTGCGGTCCTGGCGCAGCCATGATGAAGAATCTGGCATGACGCTCGACCTCGCACGGATCCGAGCAGAGACACCGGGCGTTGCACAGAATCCCGGCGGCGCCTATCTGCACAACGCCGGCGCGGCACTGATGCCGCGCTGCGTGCTTGATGCCCAAAAGGCGCATCTCGATCTCGAAGCCGCGATCGGCGGCTACGCCGCGGCGGACCGGGAGGCCGAGCGGCTGGATGCAGTCTATGACAGCGTCGCCCGCCTGCTCAATGCGGCGCCTGACGAGATCGCCCTGGTCGAGAACGCGACGGTTGCCTGGCAGATGGCGTTCTACGGACTTGCCCTCACCTTCGCGCCCGGCGATCGCATCCTCACCGCCCAGGCCGAATACGGCGCCAATTACGTGGCCTTTCTGCAGGTCGCCAAACGCAGCGGCGCGGTGATCGAGGTGATTCCCAACGACGCCAGCGGCCAGATCGACGTGGCGGCTCTTGAAACCATGATCGACCCTCGGGTGAAGCTGATTGCCATCACCTGGGTGCCCACCAATGGCGGCCTCGCCAATCCTGCGGCGGCGATCGGCGCTGTCGCCCGCGCTCATGGCATTCCCTATCTGCTCGACGGCTGCCAGGCGGTGGGGCAGATGGTGGTGGACGTGGCGACAATCGGCTGCGACATGTTCTCGGCCACCGGCCGCAAGTTCCTGCGTGGACCCCGCGGCACCGGCTTTCTCTATGTGCGGCGCGCGATGCTCGCCGAGCTGGAGCCACCGCTGCTCGATCATTTCGCCGCCCCCTGGGTGGCGCGTGATCGCTATGAACTGCGCCCCGATGCGCGTCGCTTCGAGAACTGGGAGAACAACTACGCCGCCCGCGCCGGCCTTGGCGCCGCAGTGGATTACGCGCTCGCCATCGGCATGCCGGAAATCGAGGACCGCTGCCGTCGCCTGAGCACAAGGCTGCGCGACGGCCTGCGTGCCCTACCCGGGGTGACGGTGCGCGATCTCGGCACGGCGCCATCAGCCATTGTCAGCTTCACCCACGCCGCCATCCCGGCGGGTGAGGTCGTGGCCCGGGCGGCCGCGGCCGGCATCACCATCGGTTGCTCGGATCCCGACACCACGCGGCTCGATGCCGAAGCGCGCGACCTGCCGGTGCTGGTGCGCGCTTCGCCGCACTATTATAACAGCGAGGACGAGATCGACCGCCTGGTGGCGCTGGTCGCCGGGCTCGGGACCTGAACACACAGCAGGGGAGCGATGCCATGTGGCCAGACCGACGGATTCTCGATCTCTTCGGGATCGAGCTGCCCATCATCCAGGCACCGATGGCGGGGCCGTGTTTCGCGGACATGGCGGTGGCGGTGGCGGAAGCGGGCGGTCTGGGCTCGCTGCCCACCGCGACACTGTCGCCGGATGAAGCGCGCACCGAATTGCAGATCATCCGCCAGCAGACGGCAAAGCCCATCAACGTCAATTTCTTCTGCCACCGGGAACCCGACGCCGATCCCGCGCGCGAGGCGGGATGGCGCCGGCGGCTGGAGCCCTATTACCGCGAGCTCGGCCTCGATCCCGCCATGTCGGCGCCGCCCGACGACCGGGCACCGTTCAATGACGAACTCTGCCGCCTGGTCGAGGAGTTCCAGCCGCAGGTGGTGAGCTTTCATTTCGGCCTGCCCTCGAAGGCCTTGCTGGCGCGGGTGCGCAAGGCAGGCGCCAAGATCATCTCCTCGGCGACTACGGTGGCGGAAGCGCGCTGGCTGGAGGCCGAAGGCTGCGACGCGATCATCGCGCAAGGGGCCGAGGCCGGCGGCCACCGCGGCATTTTCCTCAGCGACGACGTGCTGCGCGATGCCGCCGGCCAGCCCGGCACCATCGCTTTGGTGCCGCAGGTGGCGGACGCGGTGAAGGTGCCCGTCATCGCCGCCGGCGGCATATCGGATGCCCGCGGCATGGTGGCGGCCCTCGCCCTGGGGGCGAGCGCGGTACAGATCGGCACCGCCTATCTTTTCACGCCGGAGGCCCGCGTCAGCGCTGCGCATCGCGAGGCCCTGATGACGGCCAGGGATGACGGCACGGCACTCACCAATGTCTTCACCGGCCGGCCGGCGCGCGGCATCGTCAACCGGGTGATGCGCGAAGTGGGGCCGATTGCGCGGGAGGCCCCGGCCTTTCCGACGGCGGGCGGCGCCCTTGCACCCCTGAAGAAAGAATCCGGCGCGGATTTCGGCTCGCTCTGGTCCGGCCAGGCGGCGGCCCTCGCCGCCCGGCGCGGACTCGGCGCCGGCGACCTCACCCGGACCCTGGCCGCCGAGGCGGAAGCGCGGCTGCGGACCCTCGCAAAACCGGTCTGACTGGACCCCGTCTGACTGGACGCTGGGCGGCGCAGGGTTCATGCTGCCGGGTGATGAAGGACGAGATCGCCCGGCACGGCAAGGTTGCCACGCTCCATGCCCATTGGCAGTCGCTTGCCGGTGGCGCCCCGCCGGCGCGCGCCCAGCTCGACCCGACCGCGATCAAGCCGCTGCTCCCCTATATTTATATTGTGAACTTCGAGATCGAGCCGTTTCGGGTCCACTTCCGGCTCACCGGCACCCTGGCCGACCAGTGGAACGGGTTTTCCCTCACCGGCCGATATCTCGACGAGTTCCTCAAGCAGGATCAATACGGTGCCAACCGCATCCTGATCGACGGCTACGAGCTGGCCTTTCGCTCGGGCCAGCCCGTCATCGGCCAGTATCACTGGCCAACCCGGAGCGGTTACAACACCGTGGTCGATTTCGGCCTCTTTCCCCTCACCGTCGACGGGATCGTCGCCCAGGCGATCTCGATCGAGGATGTGGGCGAGGTGCCGATCGCCGACGAGTTCGTCCCCTTCGAGGATCCGGCCAAGCAGAACTGAACGCCGCTTCAGGCGGCGCCGCGCTGACCCACCACCGATTGGCGTTGCTCCACGACCTTGTCGGCGAGGCGCCCCGAGAGTTCCTGCAGGTGATCGAAATGGCAGGCGAAATTGCCGATGCCGAGGGTGAGCGAACGGAGCTCGATGATCATGTCATGGAGTTCGGATTGCGGCACCAGGGCCTCGACCACTTCCCAGCCGACCCAATCCTCCTTGGCCTGGAAATTGAGGATCTGACCGCGCCGCCCCGTGACCAGGTTGTGGACCCGCGCGGTGAAATCCGTGGGTGCCGAGACCTCGACCGCGAAGATCGGCTCCAGCAGCACCGGCCCGCACAGCGGCAGCGCCTCCTGCATCGCCTGGCGCGCCACGGTCTTGAAAGCCATGTCGGAGGAATCGACGGTATGGAACTGGCCGTCGAACAGGGCCACGGCGACATCGACCACGGGAAAGCCGAGCGGGCCACGCACAAGTGCTTCGCGCGCCCCCTCCTCGACCGAACCGATGAATTGGCGCGGCACGGAACCACCCACCACGCGGTCGTGGAACTCGAAGCCGGCGCCGCGCTCCAGCGGCCAGACTTCGATATGCACGTCGGCGAACTGGCCGTGGCCGCCGGACTGGCGCTTGAATCTCGCATGCTGCTTGACGCCGTGACGGATGGTTTCCTTGTAGGCGATCTGCGGCCGGCGGTGTTTCATGGGCAGGCCAAAGCGGTTCTTCAGCCGATCGAAGGCGATGGCGAGATGAATCTCGCCCTGGCCAGAAAGCAGCAATTCGTGGGTGTCGGGGTCGTGGGTGAAGCTGAGGGAGGGATCCTCCTCGATCAGCTTGGCGAGGGCCGCGGTGAGCTTTACCTCGTCAGCGCGGTTCTCCGCATCGACGGCGAGTGCGAAGAGCGGCTCCAGCGGCTGCGGCCAGGCGAAATCGGCGCCGCCCTTGCCCGACGCGGTGAGGAGATCGCCGGTCTTCACCTCCTCCAAGCGCGCCAATGCGACCACCTCGCCGGTCTCGGCGAAGGGGACCTTCTCGAAGGCATTGCCCTTGGGTTTGAGGACGCCCGCGACGCGCACCCCGTTGAGCACGGCGCCTTCGGCCACGCGACCACCAAAAATGCGCGCCAGGGAGAGCTTGCCGGCATGGGGCTGATGATAGGTCTTGAACACCAGGGTCGAGGCATCGTAGCTGGAAATGCCGCGCCGCTGCGCCAGCGCCTCCGGTCCCGGGACCTCGTGGCGCAGCGCCTTCAACAGGCGCCGGACACCGCCGTCCTTCTCCGCCTCGCCCAACAGCACCGGCACGATGAGATCCGCAGCAAGATCCTTGGCCAGTTGCTGGTAGATCTCTTCCTTCGGCGGGATCGCGTCGGAAAGAATTTCCTCCATCAGGTGGTCGTCGAAATCGGCGAGGGATTCGAGCAGCTTGTTGCGTGCCTCCTGTTCCCGGGGCAACGCTTCCTCCGGCAGCTTGATCAGGTCGGATTCCTGGCCCGGGTGATATTTGTAGGCGCGCTCGCTCACCAAATCGATATAGCCGGTGACGGCATCGCCATCCTTGCCGCTCTCGCGGATCGGCACCTGGCGCAGCACCAGCGGGCGCGCCGATACCGCCTGCAGCGCATCCAGCATCTCGCGCACGCGGTGGCTCGCCACATCCATCTTGTTGATGAAGAGGATGTGCGGGATCTGATGATCGTCGAGAAACTTGAAGACCGGCGCCAGCATCAGCGCCTTGTCGACCAGGGGTTCGGCAACGACGATGGCGACATCCGCCACCATCAGGGCGTTCCTGGTTTCCTGCGCCAGTTCGACCGAGCCGGGGCAGTCGAGGAAACACCATTTGTCGCCGAGGAATTCGGTCTGCGCGGCGGTCACTTCGACCGACATCTTGCGCGCCCTGGCCTCGGCCGAAGAATCGGACACCGTGTTGCCTTCCTTGGCCGATCCCTTGCGCGAGATCGCCCCGGTGGCAAAGAGCAGGCTTTCAAGAAGTGCGGTCTTGCCGCTGAGATAGGGACCGACGATTGCGGCGCAACGGGGTGCGCCGGGTACTCTGCCGTTTTGCGGATTTCCATTGGTTGCGGCGTTAGCCATGGCGACCTCCCTTTCGCTGTGATCGAATGCGTCCAGAGGTCCGGTCTTCTGCGGGGCCGGTACGTTTCAAGTCTTTCAAGGCAGGGATAGACTGGCAAGGACAAAAGGGCCTTGGCCGCGCGCATTGCGGCGCAATATGAAGGTCTGCGTTCCTGACGCTTGGCAAGATTCCCATGATCGGGCAAACTGTGAACGATCGTTCACGCGACACCGCGTGGCGCGGGAGTCTGCTGAACAGGGGATTTTGGGCGGGGGCGTCATGCCACGGGGATTGGCGACACGGGACCGCATCAAGCAGGCGGCCCTGGGGCTGTTTGTCGAGAAGGGCATCATCGGCACCTCGGTACGCGACATCGCGACGCGGGCCGAGATCGCCGAAGGCGGACTCTATCGTCACTATGCCTCGAAGGAGGACCTTGCCTGGAAACTCTTTTCCGAGAATTACGCGGCCCTCGCGAGGGACCTGCAGGCGCTCGCCCCAGCGCCCAGGGGCGCGGCGCGGCCTGATTGCGCGGGGCAACTCGCCGCCATGGTCGGCCGCTTCTGCCGTTTCTTCGACGAGGAACCGCTGCTGTTCCGTTTCCTGCTGCTGACCCAGCACCAGGAGCTGCCCAAGCTGCGCGCGAAAACCCAATCCCCGGTGCAGGTGCTGCGGAAATGGGTGGCGGAAGGCCAGCGGCGCGGCGACCTGACCGGCGGCGATGCCGACCTCGCCACCGCGCAGATCCTCGGCCTGCTGCTGCAGCCGGCGACCTTCATGGTCTATGGCCTGCTGGCGCCCGGCATGCGGCGGATCGAGATGGAAACAATCGCCGCCTGCCAGCGGGTGGTGGGACTGGAAGCGGGAGCCGCGACATGAACGACACCGCAACCTCCATCGCCATTGCCGTCCTCATTCCCTGCTACAACGAGGAAGTCGCGGTGAGCCATGTCGTGGCCGGTTTCCGCGCCGCGCTTCCCACCGCCACCGTCCATGTCTTCGACAACAACTCCTCCGACCGCACCGCCGAGGTCGCGCGCGCAGCGGGCGCGCTGGTGCACCGGGTCGTCGCCCAGGGCAAGGGGCATGTGGTGCGGCGCATGTTCGCCGATATCGAGGCCGACATCTATGTCCTGGTCGACGGCGACGACACCTACGACCCGGCGAGCGCCGCCGCGATGATCGATACCCTCCTCCGCGAGCGCCTCGACATGGTGGTGGGAACAAGGGTCAGCGACCAGAAATCGGCTTATCGCGCCGGGCACCGTTTCGGCAATGCGCTGCTCACACGCATGGTCTCGGTGATCTTCGGCCGCGCCTTCAGCGACATCCTGTCCGGCTACCGGGTGTTCTCGCGCCGCTTCGTGAAGAGCTTCCCGGCAATCTCCGGCGGCTTCGAGATCGAGACCGAACTTACCGTGCATGCGCTGCAGCTGATCATGCCCTGCGGCGAGCTGGAAACACCCTATGGCAGCCGGCGCGAAGGCTCGCTCTCCAAGCTCAGCACCTACCGCGACGGCCTGCGCATCCTGCTCACGATCCTGCAGCTCCTGCGTCTCGAGATGCCGCTGCGCTTCTTCTCGGCAGTGGCCACGCTGTTCGCCCTGGCCTCGATCCTGTTCGGCATTCCGCTGATCCTCGACTACATCGAGACCGGGCTGGTGCCGCGCCTGCCCACGGCCGTGCTGTCGACCGGCCTGATGCTGATGGCGGCGCTGGCGCTGGCGAGCGGCTTCATCCTCGACAACGTGACCCGCGGCCGCCGCGAGCTCCGCCACCTTTTCTATCTGCGCAATGCCGGTCCGCCGACCGACCGGCGCAAGCTCGAGCGGCGCAATGAGGCGAGCTGAAACACCCTAGGGCAGCGGGCAGACCAGATCCTTCTTCGCCTGCTCGACGTCGAAGGTGTACCGCTGGCGGGTGGTGCATTCGGTGGTATAGAGGGCCGCCAGGGCGTTGTATTCGGCGACCGACTGGTTGAGGGCGGGGCGCGTGTCGCTCTGGATCAGGTCGCGCAGGCCCGTCTCCTGGGCGATGAGATTCTTCAGCAGCGCCTGGCCGACAGTGTCCAGCGGATCGAGGCTGCGGCGGCGCTCGACGATCTGGGCGCTGAGCAGCGAGAGCTGGGTGTTGCGCTCCTCCAGCATGGCGCGGCGGGTGGCGATTTCCTCGCGCTTGGCCGCCAGTTCCAGATCCATGCACAGGCAACCGCGGATTTCGTCGACGGTGAGGGCGCCACCCGATTGCGCCAATTGGGATTGCGCCATTGTGGCACCGCCGGAACCCGCGAGGATCGCGCCCACCACCAGCGCTTGGACGAATTTGCCACCGAAATATCGCTTCATGCCTGGTTTCCCGTGCTGTGTCCTGCCTGTCCCAGCTGCGAATCGCGCCCAAATCAACGACCGACCGCCGGGGCTTATCCTCTAGGGTGGATTTATGGCAATGTTGCGGCCGGATGAACAGAAAAACCGGCCGGCCATCACGGACAGACCGTCATGGCGTCCGGCATAACGGGCCGGCATAACAGTACGGCATAACAGGACGGGGCTAGCATGCGGATCGTGATTCTGGGCGCGGGGCTGCTGGGTGTCACCAGCGCCTATTATCTCGCCAGGGAAGGGCACGAGGTTGTGGTCGTCGAGCGCCGGCCGGAGCCGGCGCGCGAGACCAGCTTTGCCAATGCCGGGCTGGTGACGCCGGGTCATGCCTCGTCCTGGGCGAGCCCGCGGGCACCGCTCATTCTCCTCAAGTCGCTTTGGCGCAACGACACCTCGCTGCGCTACCGGCTCAGGCTCGATCCCCGCATGTGGCTGTGGAGCCTGCAGTTCCTCCGCAACTGCACCACCGCGCGCAACCGTGCCGCCACCCTCGCCAAGATGAAGCTCTGCCTCTACAGCCAGGCGGAGACGCTGCGCATCGGCACGTTGGAAGGGATTGAGTGGGACCGCATCGCCAAAGGGGCCATCTATCTCCACAGCGATCCGGCGCATTTCCGCGAGGGCAAGGAAAACATGCGCTTCCTGGCCGACCAGGGCGTTGCCAACGAGGTTCTCGATGTCGATCAGCTGATCGCACTGGAACCGGCCCTCGCGCCCGCGCGCGACCGGCTGGTGGGGGCGATCCATACACCAGGCGACGAATCCGGCGATGCGCGCAAATTCACCCTGAGCCTCGCCGCGCGGGCGGAGGCGATGGGCGTCCGGTTCCATTTCGGCGAGACCGTGCAGCGGATCGAGACCCAGGGCAAGCGCATCACCCGCATCGTCACCGACAAGGGCCAGCACCAGGGCGACCAATATGTGCTGGCGCTGGGCTCCTACGCGCCGCTCGTCACCCGGCCGC
>JAEUKV010000149.1 GCA_016794165.1 Rhodospirillaceae bacterium | reverse complement strand
ATCGTCGGTCATTGCGTGTTCCTGTCGTCCTACGTCTTCATCATCGTGAGCGCGCGGCTGGCCGGCATGGACCAGGTGCTGGAGGAGGCCTCGGCCGATCTGGGGGCCAACCCCTGGGTGACCTTCCGGCGCGTAACGCTGCCGCAGATCATGCCCGGCGTGGCCGGCGGCGCACTCCTGGCCTTCATCATCTCATTGGACGATCTGGTCATCACCTATTTCATCGCCGGGGTGGAAGCGACTACCCTGCCGCTTTTCATCTATGCCATGCTGCGGCGGGGCATCAAGCCGCAGATCAACGCCCTGGCCGTGATGCTGCTGCTGTTCTCCTTCGCGATCGCCGCTCTTGGCCTCTATCTGCGGTCGCGCCGCCAATGAGCCCCATCATGAACATCGGAACCACTATGCCCAAACGCCGTGCCCGCGATCTCGGACTGCCCTTCCCGGGTGTCACCGGCCCCAACAACGCCATCACCGACATACCGGGTGTCTCAGTCGGCATGACCACGCTGATCGATCGCGACGGCCCGGTCCGGAGCGGCGTCACCGCGATCCTGCCGCGTGCGAGCGATGCCGATCTGATGCCGGTCTGGGGTGGATTCTACGCCCTCAACGGCAATGGCGAGATGACCGGGACCCACTGGATCAACGACGCCGGCTATTTCTGCGGACCGATCGCCATCACCAATACCCACAGCGTCGGCATGGCGCACCATGCCACCGTGCGCTGGATGATCCGGCGCTATGGCCATCAGTTCCGGGGCGATCACCTTTGGGCCATGCCGGTGGTGGCGGAAACCTATGACGGCGTCCTCAACGACATCAACGGCCAGCACATCACCGAGACGCATGTCCTGGCAGCCCTCGACGGGGCGCGGCCAGGACCGGTCGCCGAGGGCAATGTCGGCGGCGGCACCGGCATGATCTGCTACGAGTTCAAGGGCGGCACCGGCACAGCCTCGCGGCGGATCGAGATCGGCAGCGGTCCCTCGGCGCGATCAGGCCATGTCGGTGTCCTGGTACAGGCCAATCACGGCATCCGCGACTGGCTCACCATCCTCGGCGTCCCGGTCGGGCGCCACCTCACCGAGCATCGCCTGTTCGACAAGGAACAGGGCTCGATCATCGTCGTGATCGGCACCGACCTCCCCATGCTGCCCAATCAGTTGAAACGCGTGGCCAAGCGCGCGGCGATCGGCATCGGCCGCGGCGGCTCGCCCGGCGGCAACAATTCCGGCGACATCTTCATGTCCTTCAGCACCGGCAATCCCATGCCCTTGCCGCAGAACGGGCCCCCGGTCTGGCAGCTCGAAGCGGTCAATGACGAGATGTTCGACGCGGTCTATCTCGCCGCGGTCGAAGCCATCGAGGAAGCGATCGTGAACGCGCTCGTGGCGGCGGAATCGTTGGTGACACTGCGGCCCGCCGGTCACCTGGTGGCAGCGATCGACCCGCAGGCACTCACCGCCGTCATGGCCCGGTACAACCGTCTCAATACCCAAGTCATCAAAACAGGAGAGGAGTGACCAAAATGAAGACGATCACGCAGCGTATCGGCCTCGCCGCCCTGCTGTCGCTGGGCGCCACCCAGGCCTCGGCGGAAGGAAACCTCGCCGTCTACAACTGGGGCGACTACATCAACCCTGCCGTGCTTGACCGCTTCGCCGAGGAATTCGGCGTCAAGGTGACACTGGATACCTATGGCAGCAACGAGGAGATGCTGGCCAAGATCCAGGCCGGCGCCACCGGCTACGACATCGTCTTTCCCTCGGTCCACATGCACGACATCATGGCGAAGCTGGATCTGCTGGAAAAGACCGACGTCAACCAGATGCCGGGCTGGGAAAACATCGACAAGGCGCACCTGAAGTCGCTGACCGATCCCAACGGCGAATACTGCCTGCCCTATGCCTGGGGCACGGTCGGCATCATGTACAACAAGAACCGCGTGCCGGAGATCAAGTCGTGGGCCGACTATTTCGCCTTCGCGGCCGAGAATCCCGGCACGGTGATGCTGCTCGACGACATGCGCGAGGTGCTGGGTGTCGGACTCATCATGAACGGGAAGTCGGTCAACAGCCGTGACCCGGCCGATCTCGAACTGGCCGCCGAGACCATCCTGAAGCACAAGCCGAATATCGGTGCCTTCAGCTACGACGTGGTGCCGCTGATCCAGTCCGCCGACATGGCGGCGGCGCACTACTTCGTCGGCGCCATGATGTATGTGCTCGAGGACCCGGACAACATCGCCTATGTAATTCCCGAGGAGGGGGCGACCATGTATCAGGAGGATATCTGCGTCCTCAAATCCGCGCCCAACAAGGACAATGCGAAGAAGTTTCTGGAGTTCTTCATGCGCCCCGAGATCGCCGCCATGAATGCCGAACAACAGAAGAACGGCACGGTCAACATCAAGGCCAAGGAACTGCTGCCGGCGGAACTGCGCGACAATCCGAACATCAACCCCCCGGCCGACGTGGCCGCCAAGCTGCAGATCTTCGAGGATCTGGGCGAGGATCTCCGGAACTACGACCGGGTCTGGACCAAGATCAAGACCAACTGATTCCGGCCGCCCACCGGCGGACAATCAGTGGAACGCGGGGCGCAGCCGGCCGGCTGCGTCCAGCAACCCCGCATCCAGCCACCACCGCCTGAATTGACCCCAACCGGCGATGGTGTAGGATGCGGGGCATATGTTCTGTTAAATCAATCAATTGGGGTTTTTCGAATGAGTGACAAGAAAGGGCTGATGGCGGGCAAGCGCGGCCTGATCATGGGTGTTGCCAATGACCGCTCGATCGCCTGGGGGATCGCCAAGGCCATCGCGGACCAGGGCGGTACACTGGCCTTCACCTATCAGGGCGAGGCCCTGGAGCGGCGGGTCCGGCCGCTGGCGCAATCCGTGGGCGCCGATATCCTGCTGCCCTGCGACGTCACTGAAGATGCCAGCATCGATGCGACCTTCGCCGCCCTCAAGGAGAAGTGGGGCAGCCTGGATTTCGTGGTCCATGCCATTGCCTTTTCCGACAAGGATGAATTGAAGGGGAAATATGTCGACACCAGCCGCGCCAACTTCCTGCGCACCCTCGACATTTCCTGTTTCAGCTTTACCTCGGTTGCTCGGCACGCCAAGGAGCTGATGCCCAATGGCGGGTCGCTGGTCACCCTCACCTATCTCGGCGCCGAGCGGGTCATGCCGCATTACAACGTCATGGGTGTCGCCAAGGCGGCGCTGGAGTGCTCGGTGCGCTATCTCGCCGCCGACCTCGGCGATCAGGCGATCCGCGTCAACTCGATCTCGGCCGGCCCGATCAAGACCCTGGCAGCCTCCGGGATCGGCGATTTCCGCCAGATCCTGCGCTGGAACGAGCTCAATTCACCGCTCAACCGCAACGTTACGATCGAGGATGTCGGCGGCGCTGGCCTCTATCTGGTCTCCGACCTGTCGCGCGGGGTGACCGGCGAGCTGCATCACGTCGACGGCGGCTATAACGTTGTCGGCATGTTGCGGCCCGAATCGGCCGCCGATCTCGCCGAGATGCTGCGTAATTTTTCGAAGACCGAGTCCTGAGCGGCGCGGGACATGTCGCACAACACTTTCGGCCATCTTTTCCGCTTCACCACCTGGGGTGAAAGCCACGGCCCGGCCCTGGGCTGTGTCGTCGACGGTACGCCGCCCGGGATCGCAATCGATGCGGCACGCATCCAGCATTGGCTCGACCGCAGGAAGCCCGGGCAGTCGCGCTTCGTCACCCAGCGGCGCGAGCCTGATGCGGTCGAGATCCTCTCTGGCGTGTTCGAAGGCAAGAGCACCGGCACGCCGATCTCGCTGATGATCCGCAACGAGGACCAGCGCAGCAAGGATTACGGCCGGATCGCCGGGCAGTTTCGACCCGGCCATGCCGATTACACCTATTGGGCCAAGTATCGAGGTATCCGCGACTATCGCGGCGGCGGCCGCTCCTCGGCGCGCGAGACCGCGGCCAGGGTCGCCGCCGGTGCCATCGCCCGCGAGGTGCTAGACCATATACTGCCGACGCCGGTCAAGATCCGCGCGGCTCTGGTACAGATCGGACCCCACAGGATCGACCGCGGCGCCTGGGACTGGGACGAGGTGGAGAAGAATCCCTTTTGGTCGCCCGATGCTGCCACCGCGATGGTATGGGAGGAATACCTCGATACCGTGCGCAAGGCGGGTTCCTCGACCGGTGCGGTGATCGAGGTCGTGGCCCGGAACATTCCGGTGGGCCTTGGCGCACCCATCTATGGGAAGCTCGATGCCGACCTCGCCTCGGCCATGATGAGCATCAACGCCGTCAAGGGCGTCGAAATCGGCGCCGGCTTCGACGCGGCCGCCCTCTCTGGCGAGGAGAACGCCGACGAAATGCGCATGGTGGATGGCAAGATATCCTTCCTCGGCAACAAGGCGGGCGGCATTCTGGGTGGCATTTCGACCGGACAGGATATCGTCCTGCGATTCGCGGTAAAGCCGACCTCCTCGATCCACACGCCGCGCAAGGGCGTCACCGTCAGCGGCGAGGAAGTCGACGTCAGCACCACGGGCCGCCACGATCCCTGTGTCGGCATCCGCGCCGTGCCGGTGGGCGAAGCGATGATGGCTGTGGTTTTGGCCGACCACCTGCTGCGGCAGCGAGGCCAGGTCGGGCTTTGACCCATGGCCGCTGACAGGACCCGCTGGCAGCCAAAACCGGGCGTCGAGTCGCCGCATTTGCGCACCCTGCTGGCCGCCTGGCGGGGTTGGGCGCGCGAAGACGGCATGCCGCGGCGGACACGCTTCGATCCGTTCGAGTTTCCGCCACTGCTGCCGTTGATGGTCCTGGCCGAGATCATCGATCAACCGAGTCCTACGCGTGCCTACGACGTCATGTATCGCTACATCGGCAGCGAGTTCTCGACCTTCTTCGATGCCGGCAAGGTGACGCGGGCGCGCCTGAGCGAGATCGGCCCGCCTTTCGACGAACGCTGGTTTGCCGTGGCGGATCCGGTGATGGCAGCGGCGTCGCCCTGTTTCTTCGAAGGGGCGCCCTACGGTACCGCCTACGAGCATGTGTCCCTGGAAATGCTCGCCTTGCCCCTGGCACGCCCGGCTGGCGAGACCGGTTTCATTCTCTGCGCCTTTGCGCGGAGCTACCCGGAAACCTGACGCAACCGCCACTGGTCGCGGTATTCGGGGACGGCCATTTCGGGAGCAAGCTTGCGGGCACCCGAATGGGTTGGGAATATCTGCCGGCTTGATCCGGCGTGCGCCGGCGCTAGGCTTCATGTGCATGCAGACGCCCGTTCCAAATTGGCGCGAGATCCCCGAACCGCGTGATCCAGGATTGGCGCGGTTGCATGACAATTGGCGCAACTGGAGCGCCGACCGACCGATCCCCCTGACCACAGCCTTCGATCCAGATCACGATGTGGCATTGCTGCCCTGGACCATGCTGGCCGACATCGAATGGCAGCAAAATGCGTTCAGGGCCTACGACCTCAGGGCCCGCTTCGTCGGCTCGGCCATCAGCCAGTATTTTGCCGTCGACGGCCCACGGACCCCCCTCATGAGCGAAATCGGGCAGCCCTTTGCCGAGCGCTGGTTCGAGGTCGCCGATCGGACTCTGGCGGCGCGTTCCTGCGTTTGCTTCAGCGGTGCGCCTTACCAGACCGGCTTTGACTTCGCCAGTTTGGAGATGTCGGTTCTACCATTCACGACCGACGGCGTGACGATCGATTCGCTCCTGGTCGCCTTCGCCATGTCGCTGTTCAAGCGCTGACCCGGCAGCGGACTAGCCGCGGGTCAACACCGCCACCAATTCAACATGGGCCGACCAGGGGAACTGGTCGACGAGCGTCAGGCTCTTCAGTGCGTAGCCGCCATCCAAAAGGAGCCGCGCGTCGCGGGCAAAGCTCGCGGGGTTGCACGAAACGGCCACCACTTTCTGAACCCTGCTCTTGGCCAGCATGCGGGCCTGCATCTCGGCACCCGCGCGCGGCGGGTCGAACACCACGGCATCAATGTTCTTGAGGTCAACCGGCGGCAAGGGCGATTGATCGAGATCGCGGGCGATTCCCTCGACCCGGCCCGACAGCTGCGCGCGGTTGACCGCGGCATTCAGGGCGGCGATGGCCGGCTTGGCCGCGTCCACCGCCAGCACCCGGCCGATTTTCGCGAGCGGAAAGGTGAAGGTGCCACAGCCGGCATAGAGATCGGCGATGCGTTTTGCCTTGCCGATCCCGCGCGTGACGGCGGCAACCAGCGCCGCCTCGCCCTCGGCGCTCGGTTGCAGGAACGATCCGATCGGCAGATCGACCAGGATGTCGCCGAAACGGACCTGCGGCACACGCGCCATCACGATCGGTTCCGGCTGCCGCTTGCCATGCTGCCAGGAAAGCCGCGCGAGATCGGCGGCCCGCGCGGCTTCGATCGCCTGCGGACGTCGTGCCATCGGCAGATCGTTCTCGGTCATGACCAGCACATCGAGACCGACCAGGCTTTGGGTGACGTGGAAATCGGCGCGCTGCTTGTTGGCGAGGACGATTTGGGCCAGCCGGCGCAGGCCTGCGATGCCGGCACGCATGGCCGGCGTCATCAACAGGCAATCATCGAGCGGGACGATCCGATCGCTCATCGCTTCATGAAACCCGAAGTCGACTCGGTCCTGATCCTTGACGGCGGCGAGCACCGCGCGCCGACGCGCACCGGCCTCCACTGTCACCATTTCGGCGGCTGCGGGCAGGTCGATGCCGCGCTGGGCGAGAGTCCCCGCAACCTGTTGTCGTTTCCAGGCGTGATAGACGGGCAGTGACAGATGCTGCAGCGCGCAGCCACCGCATGTGGCAAAGAGCGGGCATGGCGGCACCACGCGTTCCGGCGACGCCGCCACGATTTCCTGCAGGCGTCCGGTGAAGGCGTTGCCGCCCTTGGGAGAAAGGCGCGCGCGCACTCGCTCGCCGGGCAGGGCGTAGGCGACGTAGACCGGCTTGCCCTGATACTGCGCAATGCCGTCGCCCTGTGCGCCGAGGCTGTCGATGGTGAGATCGATCAATTCCGCGCTTCCGCTCATGTCACGTGGCCTTCCGGGCGGCGATGAGAAACTCCCGGTTGCCCTCCGGCCCGGTGATCGGGCTTTCGACGATGCCCAGGACCGACCAGCCCGGCTGGCGCGCAAACCAGGCCTCGATGCGGGCGCAGACCTCGGCATGCAGGACGGGATCGCGCACCACGCCGCCCTTCCCCACCTGGCCCGGCCCCACTTCGAATTGCGGCTTGATCAGCGCCAGCGCCCAGGCCCCGGGCTTGGTGAGGGCAAGGGCTGCCGGCAGGACTGTCTCCAAGCCGATGAAGCTTGCATCGCAGACGACGATGTCGAGCGGATCGGGGATTTCGGCGCCGGTGAGATGCCGCGCATTGGTTTTCTCGAGCACCACCACGCGGGGATCCTGACGCAGCTTCCACGCCAACTGGCCGTGTCCCACATCGACCGCATAGACCCTGTCGGCACCATGATGCAGCAGCACATCGGTGAAGCCGCCGGTCGAGGCGCCGATATCGGCGGCGATCCTGCCCGCGACCGGCAGGGCGAAATGTTCGATCCCCTTGGCGAGCTTCAACCCACCGCGGCTGACCCAGGGATGATCCTGGCCCTTCAAGGTGAGCGGTGCCTCGACATTGATCTGGTCGCCCGCCTTGGCGATGCGTTTGGTCTCGCTGTAGACAAGGCCGGCCAGAATCAAGGCCTGCGCCTTCGCCCGCGACTCGACCAGTCCGCGATCCACCAGCAGTTTGTCGACCCGCTCCTTGGCCATTGTCAGAGCGTGACGCGAATCCGCCGGCGCGACAAGTGATCGAAGCGCAACAGCAGCATCAAGCCGGAGCCCAGCAGACCGATGGCGAGACCCCACCACAGGCCCGGCCCGCGCATATCCAGCCAATAGGCAAGCGTGACACCACCGCCGATGCCCAGCAGCCAATAGCCGACAAAGGCCATCAGCATCGGCACCTTGGTGTCCTTGTAGCCGCGCAGGGCACCCAGCGCCGTCACCTGCAATCCGTCGAAGATCTGGAAGATGGCGGCGATCGGAAACAGCGTTGCCGCCGCCGCCAGGGCTGCCACATTGCCGACTTCGTCGAGATCGAGATAGAGACCGGTGAGCCAGACCGGGGCCAGCCACATCGTGGTGGCAGCCATCAGCATCCACAGCAATCCCAGGCCGATCGCCACATAACCGGCCTGGCGCGCATCGCCGGGACGCGCACCACCCAGGGCATATCCGATCCGGACCGTTGCCGCCTGGCCGATCGCGTAGGGGATCATGAAGGTGATCGAGGTGACATTGAGCACGGCGTTGTGCGCGGCGAGCACATCGTTGCCGAACCCGCCCATGGCAAGGGTGGAGCCGAAGAACATCCCGCTTTCGAAAAGATAGGCACCGGCGATGGGCGCGCCGACGATGATCAGGTCGCGGATCAGCCGGCCGTCGTGCTGCCCGAGCTGCGAGAAGATGTTATAGCCGGCGAAAAATCTTGCACGTCGAACATCGAAGAAGGCCATCGCCAGCTGTGCCCAGGCGATGACGGTGATGGAAAGGCCGATCGCCGGGACTCCCATGCCGGACCAGCCGAGAAATCCGAACATCAGCAGCCACAAGATTACTGCGAGCAGCGGCAGGCTGAGCAGCGCGATGACGGTGACGACGATGGGCCGGCCCAGGACCGTGACGAAATTGCGCAGCGTCTGGAACCAGAGAAAGGCGGGCACCGAGGGAATCGACCACCACAGCAACTGCTCGACCATGTCGATGTCGAGGTCGAAGTTGGGGTAGTCGGCCTGAATGGCCCGCAAGGCCAGGCTCGCGACCGCCAGG
>JAEUKV010000096.1 GCA_016794165.1 Rhodospirillaceae bacterium | reverse complement strand
CAGGTGCTGCTGACACTGGGCGCCGAGCATGTGACCGGGATCGACGTCGCGCCGCTCATTGTCGAAATGGGGCAGGAGCGGATCCGCCGCGCCGGGTTGGGCAACCGCATCGACATCCGGCTGGTCGAGCCCGGCCCCTTGCCCTTCGCCGATGGCAGTTTCGATGTGGTCTTCGGCAAGGATGCCTGGCTCCACATCCCGGACAAGGCGGCACATTTCGCGGAGATCTACCGGGTCCTGAAGCCGGGCGGGCAGATTGCCGCCGGCGACTGGATGAAATCGCCCGGCCCCTACAGCCGCGACATGGAGTATTTCTTCGAGATGGAGGGTCTTACCTATCATCTCGTGACCCTGGCGGAATACGGCCAGTTCCTGCACGGCGCCGGGTTCGCGGATATCCGCCTTGAGGACATCACCGAACATTATCGGGCCGAGGCGCATGGCGAACTGGCGCGCATGCAGGGGGAACTGGCACCGATGATGCTGGCGGAACTGGGGCCAGAGGGAAATGCCCATTTCATCGAGGATTGGCGGTCTCTTACCGTTGTGCTCGACAAGGGCGAACTGCGCCCGGCGCGGATCTGGGCCACCCGGCCGCGTTGAATTGGCGTGCGGCGAATCCGGGTCTTTCCAATGCGCGCGGCCAGGGGGTAACATTCGACCGGACAGTTGACGTCGCCACCAGATAGTCGGCAGCGACATTAAGGGATGGCCGGAACGGATGACCGTGACGCACGAGCCTTGGCTCGTCCTCCTCTCGATACTGATTGCGATCCAGGGCAGCTTTGTCGGCCTCAGGCTGGGTGTGCAGGTGCCGCAGGCGACGGGTGTCCGACGCCGCAGCCTGCTGGCGGGCGCGGCACTGTCGCTTGGCGTCGGTATCTGGGCCATGCATTTCGTCGGCATGCTGGCGGCGCGCCTGCCGGCGGGGATCGACTTCCTGGTCTTTCCGACGCTGCTCTCCTTCCTGGTCTGCGTCCTGGTGGTGGGGCTGGCCCTGGTCGCCATGTCCCTGGAAGGACGCGCAGTGTGGCGCCTGGCGGCCGCGTCCGTCTTTATGGGCAGCGGTATCGCCACCATGCACTACATCGGCATGAGCGCGCTCCACGGCACCGCTCATCTCGATCATGTGCATTGGACGGTGGCTGCCAGTATCGGAATTGCCATCCTGGCTTCAGGCGCCGCGCTATGGCTGGCCTTCGAGGGTGGACGGCGTATCGTCCTGCCCCTTTGGGCCTCGGCCGTCGCCCTCGGCCTCGCCATATCCGGCATGCATTATACCGCGATGTCGGGGATGACCCTGCATCCGCTGGCCGGCGTCGCCGCGGTCCTGTCGCCGGTTCTCTCCCACGACCTCCTTGCCATCCTGGTGGCGGTGGTGGCCTTTCTCGTCTCCGGCATCTTCTTTCTCATCCTGGTGCCGGATCGTCACGCCGCGCGGGCCGCGTCACGGGCGGCGGAGCCTGCGCCGGGCAGCGCTGAACCGATCGCGGAATTGGTTGCGGCGCCGCGGCCGGCGGAACTGCCCGGTACTAAGGCGCTCGGTCCGCTGGGCGGGGCCGGCAGCGTTCGCCTACGCTACAGCGACCGGCTGCCGGCGGAGCGGGACGGTGTCACCATCATGGTCCCGGTGGACCAGATCTTCGCGGTTCATGCCAATGCCCACTACACCTATATCTTCACCGGTGGCGATCAGCTGTTCTGTTCGCTCTCGATCGGCGAGGTGGAGAAGCGGCTCGACCCCGCCCTGTTCGCCAGGGTGCATCGCAGCCATGTCGTGAGCCTGAAGCATGTGGTCGGCCTGCGCCGGGTGGGCGACCATGGCGTGGCCCAGCTCGGTTGCCTACCGCCCGTCGAGGTGCCGGTCAGCCGGGCGAAGATCCCGCTGCTGCGGCGCCTGCTGGCCCTGCCGGACCCGACCCTGGCGCAGGCCGCTTCCTGATCTTGTCGTCACGGCTTGCCTTGGCGCGGTGCAGCATCCGGTTCTGCCAAGACAGATTCTCAAGGCGTCGCCCCGGGCTTTCATGAAGCCTGTCAGGAATTCTGACGCAGTTCGTGCGCGTTTTCGGTCGCTGATGCTGTGAACCGCCCGCTGGTGCAGGGTGAATTGATAGTGCGCCGCAGCATCCGGCACCGTTGGCCCAATCAATCAAGAACATGTCCTCCGGCAATTCGGCCGGATGGGACAGCGTCGGTTGGCCTCGCGCCTGTCGGCGTCCATGGGAGCAGGAAGGGAGAAGCGGCATGATTCCAGGTGCCTTCGACTATCACCGCCCGAAAAGCCTCGGCGAGGCGATCGGAATGTTGAACGATCTGGGCGATGACGCCAGGGCCATCGCCGGCGGCCATTCCCTGATCCCGATGATGAAGATGCGTCTCGCCAGCCCCAGCCACCTTGTCGACCTAAAGGGCATCGGCGACCTCGCCTATATCCGTGCCGAGGGTGGCGAGATGGTGATCGGCGCCATGACCACCCAGCACGATGCCATTGCCTCGGCCGAGCTCGCAGCGAAGGTCCCGTTGCTGCGCGAGGCGGCGCTGCAGATTGCCGACCCGCAGATTCGCTATGTGGGCACATTGGGCGGCAATGTCGCCAATGGCGATCCCGGCAACGACATGCCGGCCGTCATGATGTGCCTCGATGCGAGCTACGAGATCGCCGGCAAGGGCGGCAGTCGCCGCGTGGCTGCGCGCGAGTTCTACCAGGGCGCCTATTTCACCGCGCTGGAGCCGGGCGAGTTGGTGAGCGCCATCCGCATTCCGACACCTACCGCCGGTCACCGCGCCGCCTACGAAAAGCTCAAGCGCAAGATCGGCGACTATGCCATCGCCGCCGCCGCCGTGGTGGTGACGCTGGCCGGCGGCAAGATCGATACCGCCAGCATCGCCCTCACCAATGTCGGCGAAACGCCGCTGCTGGCTGGCGACGCGGCCGCCCTGCTGATCGGCCAGGCTCCTGACAAGGCGCTGTTCAAGAAGGTGGGCGACGCGGCCGCGGCCATTTCGGAACCGGCCAGCGACGCGCGCGGCCCGGTGATCTATCGCCGCAAGATGGCCGGTGTCATGACCGAGCGCGCGCTCGCCCGCGCCCTAGCCCAGACAGCTTGAGGAACACGCACATGGCCAAATCGCATATCAAGATGAAACTCAATGGCAAGGACGTCGAGGCACTGGTCGAGCCGCGCACCCTGCTCATCCATTTCCTGCGCGAGGAAGTGGGGCTCACGGGCCCGCATATCGGCTGCGAGACCACCCATTGCGGCGCCTGCACCGTCGATCTCGACGGCAAATCGGTCAAGTCCTGCACTGTCTTTGCAGTCCAGGCCGATGGTGCCGAGGTGCTGACCATCGAAGGCATGGCCAATGCCGACGGATCGCTCCATGTTCTGCAGGAAGCCTTCCGCGAGCATCACGGCCTGCAATGCGGATTCTGCACCCCAGGGATGATCACGCGCGCGCACCGCCTGCTACAGGAGATCAAGGACCCCAGCGAGAGCGAGATCCGCTACGGCATCGCCGGCAATCTGTGCCGTTGCACCGGCTATCAGAACATCGTCAAGGCCATCCAGGCCGCCGCCGCCAAGCTCAATGGCCGCGAATTCAAGGAGGCCGCGGAATGAACGACATGACGCCAAGTCAGAAGGAACGCAGCGACAAGCTTGAAGGCATGGGCTGCAAGAGGAAGCGCGTCGAGGATGTGCGCTTCGTGCAGGGCAAGGGCAATTACGTCGACGACGTGAAACTGCCGGGCATGGTGTTCGGCGACTTCGTGCGCTCGCCCTATGCCCATGCCCGGATCAAGAAGATCGATGTCAGCAAGGCGCTCGCCTTGCCGGGCGTGAAGGCGGTACTGACCGCCGCCGAGTTGAAGCCGTTGAAGCTGCACTACATGCCGACCCTGGCCGGCGACGTGCAGGCCGTGCTGGCGGAGGAAAAGGTTCTGTTCCAGAACCAGGAGGTGGCCTTCGTCGTGGCCGAGAACCGCTACATCGCCGCCGATGCCATCGAGCTGGTCGAGGTGGAGTACGAGGAACTGCCGGTCGTCATTGACCCGTTCAAGGCGATGCTGCCGGATGCGCCGCTGCTGCGCGAGGACATCAAGGACAAGATGGACGGTGCCCATGGCAAGCGCAAGCACCACAACCATATCTTCACCTGGGAAGTGGGCGACAAATCCGCCACTGACACCGCCTTCGCCAAGGCCGAGGTGACGGTGAAGGAGATGATCTCCTACCAGCGGGTCCACCCCTGTCCGCTGGAGAC
>JAEUKV010000175.1 GCA_016794165.1 Rhodospirillaceae bacterium | reverse complement strand
GCGGCGGGGTCGACCGGGCAGTGCCATTCGGTTCCCGCCGGCAGGGTGACGTCGACCAGCAGGGGCTGGCGCGAGACGCCGTTGACCGGGCCGGCGATGCCGGCGGCTTCGCCCGCCACCACCTTCAGCGTGACCCCGCTTTCCAGGGTCGTTTCGGGAATCTCCTCCGGCGCGTAGTCCTGGTAGCGCGGCGCAGTCATCTTCTCGGCGGCCGGCAGATTGACCCAGATCTGGAAGCCGCGCATGAGCCCGTCGGTCTGTTCCGGCATTTCCGAATGGATGAGGCCGCGCCCGGCCGTCATCCATTGCGCCCCGCCGGCAGTCAGCAGGCCGCTGTTGCCCTTGTTGTCGAAATGGCGCATGCGCCCGGCCAGCATATAGGTGACCGTCTCGAAGCCACGATGCGGGTGGTCGGGAAAGCCGCCGATATAGGCATCGGGGTCGTCCGAGCCGAACTCGTCGAACAGCAGGAAGGGATCGATCTGCAAGATGCCCTGCACCGGAAAGACCCGCTTCATCCGCACGCCGGCGCCGTCGGAGGCGTCCTGGCCGGGAATGACATGGAGGGTCTCGCGAATCTGGGTCATGGCATCGGACTCCCGTGAGGTGAACAGGTTTCCGGAAAGATAGGGACGGATCGGTGCCTGAACAATCTCTCCCTGCGTCATCAGATTGTTCATCATTTCAGCACAATGCGACGCGCCAGGGCGGAATTCCGCAAGCCAGCCGTACGGCTGCCGGTCTAGGCTGCGAACCTTGCAACGCGCGCGGTGCCCACGCCCATGCTGAAATTCATCCACATCACCGACACCCACCTCGTAGGACAAGGCCAGGCGCTCTATGGCACCGATCCGGCCTGGCGCTTGCGCGCCTGCGTGGCCGATATCATCGCCACCCAGGCCGACGCCGAATTCTGCGTCATCACCGGCGACCTCGCCGACCGCGGCGGCAAGGCCACCTATGAACTCCTGCGCGACATCCTCCGGCCCCTGCCCATGCCGGTCCATCTCCTGCTCGGCAATCACGACAGCCGCGAAGATCTCCGCGCCGTCTTCGCGCAGGCCTTCGACGACGGCAACGGCTTTGTCCAGGGGCGGGTCGAAACCAGGATGGGCGATTTCCTGATGCTGGATACGCTCGAGCCCATGAAGCATCACGGCGCCTTCTGCGAAAGGCGCGCGGCCTGGCTTGCCCGGGAGTTGGCGGCAAGCGGCACGCGGCCGGTCTATCTCTGCCAGCACCATCCGCCCTTCCCGGTGGGGATCAGCGGCGACGACCGCTTGAGCCTGCTGGACACGGGCCCCTTCGAACGCGCCATCGCACCGCACCGGGCGCGCATCCGGCACATGTTCTTCGGCCATATCCACCGGCCGATCTCGGGCAGCTGGCGGGGCATGCCCTTCTCGACCCTCTTCGGCACCAATCACCAGACGGCGCTGGAGCTTGCCCCCTATCTCTCGGTCGAGAAATCCCTGGCCGAGCCCGACGACACCGTCTGGGGATCGCCCGAGGCACCGCATTACGGCGTCGTGCTGGTGACAGAGGAGCTGGTCGTGGTGCACCAGCGCTCGTTCCTCGCCGGGCCGGAGCGGTTCCCCCTTTAGACATGAAAAAAGGCCGGGCACCCAAGGGCGCCCGGCCTTGTCTCGATTGAACCGCTTATTCCGGATTCTTTACCGTGTCTTCCAGGAAGAAACGGCCGAGGGGGTTCTGGTAGAACCCGTCGATGTTCTTGCGCGCCACGTTGCGATAGGGGCTGTAATAGAGGTCGATCCAATGCGCCTCTTCCTTGGCGATGGTCTGGATTTCGATATACATCGCCTCGCGCTTGGCCGGATCCATTTCGACGCGGGCCGCTGCCACCAGATCCTTCACCTTGTCGTTCTTGTAATGGGTCATGTAGTTGTTGTTGGCGTCGTGGCCCAGCACGAAGGTGGTCTTCTGATCCGGATCGATCACGTCATTGGTCCAGTAATTGGTGGCCACGTCGAATTCGCCATTGACCTCCATGTCCCAGCTGGAGCTGGGGTCGACCTTGGTGATGTTGACGGTGACGCCCGCCTTGGCCAGTTGCTGCTGGATCAGGATCGCCGTCTGCTCGGCGACTTCGTCGCCGGTATCGACGATGTAGTTCAGCGTGAGGTCGCTGACGCCGGCATCGGCCAGCAGCTTCTTGGCACCTTCCGGATCATAGGGGCGCTGCAGATTGTTGTCGTTGTGATAGAGCGCGCCTTTCGGAATGTAGGAATTGGCAACCTCACCAAATCCGAAGGTCGCGGTATCGACGATCGCCTGCTTGTCGATCGCCATGTCAAGGGCCTGGCGCACCGGAATCTGGTCGAGGGGCGGGTTGCGATGGTTGATCAGCAGATGATCCTCGCGGGTCGAGGGATCCAGCTTCACACTGAGATTGGGATCCTTCTGCAATTCGGCGATCTGGGAAAAGGGCACGAAGATGGCGGCATCGAGCTCGCCGGCCTGGACCTTCAGCATGCGGGTGTTGTCGTCAGGGATCGAAATCCACTCCACCCCGTCGAGTTGCACACGGTCGGCTTCCCAGAAGTTCGGATTCTTCTTCAGGACCACCTTGTCGCCGCGCTTCCATTCTTCCAGCGTGAACGCGCCGGAAGCGAGCGGCTTTTCGGCCAGCGCATCCTCGCCCATCTCGGTGACGGATTTCTCGGACAGCACCGAGGCGCCCGGCATGGCGAGTGACGCCAGGAAGGGTGCTGCCGCCTGATTCAGCGTCACGACCAGGGTGCGGTCGTCCTTGGCCTCGGCGGATTTGATCACCGTGTAGCTGTCGGACCAGAGCGAGCCGGGATTGTCGCGGATGCGCAGCAGCGTGAAGGCACCGTCCCTGGCCGTGATGGGCGAGCCGTCGGCGAATTTGGCGTCGCGCATCTTGAAAGTGTAGACGAGGCCGTCGGGCGAGATTTCCCAGCTTTCGGCCAGGCCCGGCTCCAGCTTGGTTCCGCTCTTGTCGACCCGCACCAGTACGTCATAGACATTGGAGAAGACCCAGAAATCGACGTTCTGGGTGGTCTTGATGGGATCGAAGGTGGTGCCGTCTTCGCGCCGGCCGATGCTGAGGACTCCCTCGGCCTCGGCCAGGCTGGTACCGATTGTCAGCAATGCGAGCACGCTCGCGACGCCGATGCCCAACGCGCGTTTTCTAAACATGGATCGTCTCCCTGGGTTGTTGAAGGCTGGAATGGTGATGGTCGGTTCGCTGGTCGTCGTAGAGATGGCAGGCAACTGCGCAGGCGCCGACAGGGCGCGAGGCCGGGACTGGGTTGCGGGTACAGACCGGCATGACGTCCGGGCAACGGGGATGGAAGGCGCAGCCGGCCGGCAGGTCAAGCGGACTGGGCGGTTCGCCCCCCAGGGGATCCTGTGGCAGCCCCCGGTCGGGGTCGATCTCGGGAATCGCCCGCATCAGGGCCCTGGTATAGGGATGCCGCGGCTGGCCAAAAACGTCCTCCGTTCGCCCGATTTCGACGATGCGGCCGAGATACATGACGGCCACTCGGTCCGACAGTCGCCGCACCACGCCCAGGTCATGGGCGATGAAAATCAGGGCCAGTTTCATCCGTGCCTTCAATTCGATCATCAGATTGATGATCTGCGCCTGGATCGACACATCCAGGGCGGCCACGCACTCGTCGGCGACGATCAGCTTGGGCTCGACCGCCAGGGCACGGGCGATGCCGGCGCGCTGGCATTGGCCGCCGCTCAGCGCCGCCGGCCGGCGATCGGCAAGATCCGGCGACAGACCGACCATTTCCATCAGGGCGACGACGCGCGCCTTGACCTCGCCTTTCGGCACCTTGCCCTGGACCAGCAGGACCTCGGCCAGGGCCGCGCCAATGGTATGGCGGGGGTTGAGGGCGTTATAGGGATCCTGAAAGATCATGGCCGTCTCGCGCCGCAGCCGCTCGATGCTGGCCGCCGTGCCGGAAGCTACGTCGCTGCCGTCAAAACGGACATGGCCGCCGGTGATCGGGCCGAGGCGCAGCAATGCGCGGCCAAGCGTGCTTTTGCCGCAGCCGCTTTCGCCCACGAGGCCCAGGGTCTCGCCCGGCAGCAGATCGAAGGTGACGCCGTTGACCGCCCGCACCAGCTTTCCGCGCCCGGCGGTGAAATGCACTTCCAGCCCGTCGACGCGCAGCAGAGCCTCGTTGGCGCCGGTCATGCGGCACCCGCCAGCTTGGCCGTGACGGGGCAGGCGGCGAAATGACCGGGCCCCCGCGGGAGCAGCGGCGGCCGTACCTCGCGGCACGCGTCGACCGCAAGGTCGCAGCGCGGATGAAAGCGGCAGCCCGGCGGCATATGACCGGCAACCGGCGGCTGGCCCGGAATGCTGGGCAGCAGGGCGGGCGCGGAGTCATGATGGGCGGGTGCGGGGGCATGGGCCGGCTGGCAGGCGATGAGGCGGGCGGTATAGGGATGATAGGGCGCCTTCAGCACATCGCGCTTGGGCCCCGCCTCGACGATGCGGCCGCCATACATGACGGCGATGCTGTCGCAAGTCTGGGCGACGACGCCGAGGTCATGGGTCACCAGAATGATCGACAGGCCACGCTGATCGCGCAGATCGAGCAGCAGACGCAGGATCTGCGCCTGGACCGTCACATCGAGCGCGGTGGTGGGTTCGTCGGCAATCAGCAGCTTGGGATCGCAGGCCAGCGACGCGGCAATCATGGCGCGCTGGCGCATGCCGCCGGAAAATTCATGGGCATAACCGCGTGCCCGCCGTTCCGGGTCCGGAATGCCGACCTGGCGCAGCAGGTCGACGGCCCGTTGCCAGGCTTCGCCCCGGGAAACACCGCGATGGATCTGGATCGATTCCGCCACCTGATCGCCGATGCGCATGACCGGATCGAGATGGCTGGCCGGATTCTGGAAGATCATGCCGATGGAAGCACCGCGTTCGGCCCGGATGGCGGCATCGCTCAGAGTCGCGAAATCGCGCCCCTCGAACAGGATCCGACCTCCGGAGAGCGTGAGGTTGGCACCGGGCAAAAGGCGCATCAACGCGCGACAGGTGACGCTCTTCCCCGAGCCGCTTTCGCCGACCAGCCCCAGGATCTCGCCCTGC
>JAEUKV010000069.1 GCA_016794165.1 Rhodospirillaceae bacterium | reverse complement strand
GGCGTGGCATAGGCCAAAGCGATCTCGACCTGATAATCCGCCGCGTTGATTTCGACCAAGCTCATCTTGCCACCCGCCATAAGGGATTCTAATACCGTGGGGATTCCAGACCAGTCTCGCCGTCACGCGAGACGGCCCTGCAGCCATCGCCGCCGGGAAATCGAGGTTCGCCTGGAAAGCCGGACCGCATGCAGAATAGGGTGGACGCAGGCGTGAGAACAGCCGAACTTTTTCAGCCTGTCGGGCTCGGCCCGGGCGATACGATCCTCGCCCTCGATGCGGCCGGCGGCGTGTGTTCCGTCGCCCTCGGTCGCGTCGGCCATGCGGGCGTGACGCTGCTGGCAGCGGAAAGGCGCGATCTGCAATTCGGCCACGCCGCGGTCCTGGTGCCGATGATTGAAGCGGTCATGGCGGCGGCCGGGCTGACCCTGCAGCGGGTGGATTGCATCGCGGTGGGAATCGGCCCCGGCGGCTTCACCGGCCTGCGCATTGCGCTGGCGACCGCGCGCGGCCTTGGTCTCGCCCTGGGAAAGCCGGTGATCGGCCTCTCGAATTTCCAGGCGAGCGCGGCCAATCTGCCGGCCGATGCAACGATCCCCGGAGACATCGTCGTCCTGATCGACAGCCGCCGCGCCGAGCCCTATGCGGCGCGGCTTGCCCCTGATCTTGCCTTCCGCGCGCCACCGGCCCTGATGAGCCCAGCAGAGATCGCGGCGCTGATCGCCGATTCCGGTACTGCCATCGTTACCGGCGATGGACTGGCGGATTGGTCGCAGCCCTTGCCGCCGGCCTGTCGCGCCATCTCCGCCACCGCCGACGCCCTCGCGATTCTGCGCCTTGCGGCCGATGCCGGTGGCAAATTCCAGCTGCCGCCGCTGCCCAGCTATCTGCGGCCCCCGGATGCCGCGCTTCCCGCGAACACGTCGCTTCCCGGGGTCGTTTCGACGTGAGCGAACCCGCGCAGCCTTCCTGTGCGTTGCGCCAGGTGAATCCGTTCGACACGGAACTCCTGGCCAGGCTCCACCTGGCCAGCTTCGGCGAGACCTGGGACCGGCCCTGGTCATCCCAATCCTTCGCCGACATCCTGGCCCTGCCCGGCAGTTTGGGTTTGATCGCCCACCAGCAGGACACGCCGATCGGCTTCGGCCTCATGCTGCCCAGTGGCGAGGAGGTGGAATTGTTGCTGCTTGCCGTGCTTCCGCCCTGGCGGCGGCGAGGAGTCGCACAGCGTCTTCTGGCGGCGTTGCTCCGGCAAGCCCATCGTGCCGGCGCGCGCAGGGCGTTGCTGGAGGCGGCGGCGCCGAACACGGCGGCGATCGCCTGTTATACCGCGACCGGCTTTACCGTCTGCGGGCGGCGCAAGGATTATTACGGTGCCGGTATCGACGCCGTTATTTACGAACTGAATCTCGATTCAGACAGTATTAGCGACAAACGCGAGGAATAACCTGTCAATATGTGTGAGAATATAAAATAAAGAGGCGCGTTTCATTGCCATCCATTCGGGCTGACGGTAACGTCCGGACAGGTGGCCGCCTCGCATTCAGAGGCGTGCATGAAACGAATGTTGAGGAACAAACCCTGATGACCGACGCGCAGAAAAGCGATCCGTTGCTGCCGATGGTGACGGAAATCGTCGTCGCATATCTGTCACACAATACCGTGGCCATGACCGAGATTCCGCGCCTGATCGCCCAGACGCGTCAGGCACTGGCCCAAAGCGGCATCGCGCTTGCCGACGAAAAGTCGCACAGCATCCCGCAAAAGGAACCCGCCGTCGCCATCAAGAAATCGGTGACACCGGACTACCTCATCTGCCTGGAGGACGGCACCAAGCTCAAGATGCTGAAACGACACCTCCGGACCGCCTATGACATGTCGCCGGAGCAGTACCGGGAAAGGTGGGGCCTGCCTGCCGATTACCCGATGGTGGCGCCGAATTACGCCAAGAAACGCTCGTCCCTGGCACGGGAATTCGGCCTCGGCCGGGGTGGCGGGCGCAAGCGCCGGCCGGCGCGGCGTGGCTGACGCCGGCGCCCGGCGTCATATCCGGCGTTAATAATTGCGGCCGTCGCCCGGCGGGCCGATCCTGTTTTGCTGGTCCTCGCCCGCCGGTCCTGATAAACGGAAAGGCCGGGAGAAGCATGATCCGGCACCGATCGCGGGTGACCGCGGCCGCGTGGCGGCGATCAGACAGGAAGAGCGGATTTGTCGAAAACAAGACTCTCAAGCGAGGAAAGCGTGCCGTCACGGCTGGAGGCGCTTTGCGTCGAAAAAGGGCTGAAAATGACCGACCAGCGTCGGATCATCGCCCGGGTCCTGTCGGATGCGCAGGATCATCCGGATGTCGAGCTGCTGCACAAGCGGGCAGCGGAGATCGACCCCGGCATTTCCCTGGCCACGGTCTATCGGACGGTCCGCCTGTTCGAAGAGGCGACCATCCTGGAGCGGCACGATTTCGGGGACGGCCGCGCCCGCTATGAAGAGGCGCGGGACGACCACCACGATCACCTGATCGATATCCAGTCGGGCCGCGTCATCGAATTCACCAACAACGAGATCGAGCAGTTGCAGCACCGCGTCGCCGCCGAGCTCGGCTATCGCCTGGTCGGGCATCGGCTCGAACTCTATGCCGTGCCGATCGACAAGGCCGGCGGCAAATCGACGGCCGACGCGATGGCGGTCAAGGGCAAGCCCCGCATCATCGGCGGTGGCGGCGAATGACCCGGGGGCAACGAATGACCGGGGGCGGCATAAAATGAACCTGGCGGCGGCCCGGCGCGAACGGCCGGTCGAAGTCGTCGTCGGTGATCTCGAGGCGCGCCTGGCCGAGACCGAGGCCGAAATCCTCGCCGCGCAGGAGCTGCGCTACCGGGTCTTCTATGATGAGATGGGGGCGAGACCCAGCGCCGAGATGCGGCGCCTCAAGCGGGATTTCGACGATTTCGATCCCTTCTGCGATCACCTGATCGTGGTCGACCGGACGCGCGGACCCGGCGTCCGGGGGATCGTCGCCACCTATCGCCTGCTCCGGCGCGAGGCCGCGCGCCGCGCCGGGCGATTCTATTCGATCGCCGAATACGACATCTCACCCCTGGTCAACCGGCCCGGCGAAATCCTTGAGCTGGGCCGCTCCTGCGTCGATCCCGCCTATCGCACAAAGATGGCGATGCAGCTGCTGTGGAAGGGGATCACCGACTACATCCTCTTTCACAAGGTCGAAGTGATGTTCGGCTGCGCCAGCTTTCCCGGCATCGATCCCCAGGCGCATCGCATGGCGCTTTCCTATCTGCATCATCGCCATCTGGCCCCGATCGACTTCCGGCCGCGCGCCCTCGCCGATCGTTATGTCGACATGAACATGATGCCGCTCGCGGAGATCGACGAGCGGCGCGCCCTTGCCTCCCTGCCGCCGTTGATCAAGGGCTATCTGCGTCTCTCCGGCTATGTCGGCGACGGCGCCGTGATCGATCATGAATTCGGTTCGGTCGACGTCTCGATCGTGGTGGTGACGGCCAAGGTGACCGACAAATACATGAAGCACTACACCCGCGCGGATTACGGTGGCGATTCCTGAGATGGAGAAGCCGGGCGTACCGGCGGTGACGCCGCTCAAGGCAGGACGCCGCGCCGGGAAGCAGCTGTCCAGGCGACGACCGGCGCGCCATTTCGAGCTCGATACCGGTTCCAATCTGCGCGGTACCGTGCGGCTCGCCACCTATCTCGGCGTCACCGTCAGCCTCGGCGTCGTCCAGCTTGCCCTGCTCCTCTCGCGCAGCCGCGGCGCCCGGCTGCTGCCGCGCTTCTATCATCGCCTGACCTGCCGCATCGTCGGCATCGACGTCGAACAGCGCGGTGCGATCTCGACGGCGTACCCGACGCTTTTCGTCAGCAATCACGGCTCCTATCTCGACATCCCGATTCTGGGCGGCCTGATCGAAGGCAGCTTCGTGGCCAAGACCGAGGTCGCGCGCTGGCCGGTATTCGGCTGGCTGGCCAGGATGCAGCGCACCGTCTTCGTCGACCGCAAGCGCGGCACGGCCCACCGCCAGCGCGACGACCTGCAGCGGCGGCTCGATGCCGGCGACAACCTGGTGCTGTTCCCGGAAGGAACCTCCAGCGACGGCAATCGCGTACTTCCGTTCCGCTCGGCCCTGTTCAGCGTCGCCGAACGCGAGGTGGGCGGGCGGCCGCTCACCGTGCAGCCGGTCTCGGTCGCCTATGTCGGCATGGGCGCCCTGCCCATGGGCCATCGCAACCGGCCCTATCTCGCCTGGTATGGCGACATGACCCTGGGCGCCCATCTGTGGAACTTCACGCGGCTGCAGCGCGTGCGCGTCGTGGTCGAGTTCCATGCGCCCGTCTCGATCGCCGATTTCGGATCCAGGAAGGCGCTGGCGCAGTACTGCTACGAGAAGATTTCCAACGGCGTATCCGCGGCGATTGCCGGGCGAATCTAGGGGAGCAGCAGCGCGTGCGTACTTTCTGGGCAATCCTCGTCGGGGCATTGATTTTCTTCGTTGGCAGGTTTGCTACCAACATGCTGACGGCCGAATGGTTCGTCGCGTCATGGCAGGCTGCGGCGATTCCGCCAGCGCCCGGACGCTATTTCCCGACATACGATGAAAAGGAATTGCTTCGGCTGCTGGCGGTCAAATTGGGTTTGTTGGCCATTTGGTCATTTGTTGCTGCGACCATCAGCGGCAGCATGGCGCCGCATCGCGCTTATCGCTGCGCGATGGCCCTCGCTATTCTTTTCGTTGCTGAGTTTGCTGGAATGAGATGGTGGATAAGCTATTTGGCGCGACCCGCGTATGTAGGCACTCGGCTTATGGACTATCTAACAGCGATCCCAGATTTAATCACCGTGCTTTTATTTCTCTTTCTTGGCGCTGCCGTGGCGCGTGGATTGCGCCGCAATAAATCGATGCCAGTAGTCTAAGTCCTATCATTCTGGTGGAAACATCCCTCACCCAAACCACTCTCCTCACCCGCTGACGAATGTCGGCATGCGCCGACGGAGTGGGGTGGGGATACTTACTGAAATGGTATTCGATGCGTTCTAGCGCAGATCCTTGATATTCCAGGCCGCGGCCGCGACCACGGGGCCGAACTCGGCCTCGTTGGCGATGATGGCGCAGGCATCGGGCGCAGCCGCGATCTCGTCCGGCGTGAGGTCGATGGTCTGACTGAGAATGCCGCCGTCCCACTGCCCCAGCCGGCGCAGGCTGCGGACGATGTTGATGCTTTCCATGCGCCGCCCTTCGTTTTCGCCGGCGGTGACGTCGCTCGCACCCTGGCGGCTGTAGGTCACGAACCACAGTGCCGCCGGCACCGAGAGCGGCGTTGCCGGCAGGCGGAGGTGAACGGTGCCCGCGGCATCGCGGGCAAGGCTCGGCTCGGCCATGGCCTTGCGGTCCTGCGCGGCTTCAAGGCCGCCTTCCACCGCGCGCCGGTCGGAGCCGATGACGGGAATGGCGCCGGCGATCACGATCTGCGGGGTATAGACGATGGCCTTGCCCTTGGCCTTGGCATAGGCGCGCTGCCGTTCGGCATTGGCCGGATCGGCGAAGCGGTCCTTC
Organism: Rhodospirillaceae bacterium; assembly: GCA_016794165.1. GTDB lineage: Bacteria > Pseudomonadota > Alphaproteobacteria > Dongiales > Dongiaceae > Dongia. Next base: position 7,189 of record JAEUKV010000069.1, on the reverse strand, counting down.
CAGCCGATATAGTCCCAGTAATCGACATGGAAGGAGAGGGCGAGCAGCTGCGGGCGCCGAGCCAATTCGGCGAGATAGGCATTGGCCGGCGGGCAGGAGGCGCAGCCTTCCGAAGTGAACAGTTCCACCACGATCGGCCGTGACGGGGTGAGTGCCTGGATCGGCACCAGCGGGCCAGGTATCTCGGGCGACATGAGGGCCGGTACCAGGGGGCCGCCCGGCTGGGCGTCCGGCATGACGTCGGTCAACGGCTGGGACCGATCCGGCGCGGCGCCGCCGAAGGGGAGGGCCCAGTCGGATTGTGTTTGCGCCTGTGCGGCGGCGACAGGAGACAGCAGGAGAGCGATGAGAACGAGGCTGGTTTTCAACATGGGACCAGCCTAGTTTCCGCCCCCGCGCGGTGGCCACTCACAATCACGTGGCTCGAAGGGGCGCCGTCGCCGCCGTGGCAAAAATGCATCAGGCGCGCCAGCGGTCAAATATCTCAGCGGTCAAAAGTCACTGACCCGGCCGTTGCGTTCCCAATCACCGTAACGCGTGGGCTCGGGGCCGCTCGGCCCGCCGAATTCCGGTGCCATCGGCGCGGCGGCGGTCTTCTCGGCGGTCGGCTTCTTTCCGGCGGCGGCTTTGGCACCGGCTGGATCCTGGCCGGCTGCCGGCAGGGACGGGGCGCCGGTGTTGGCGTCATCTGGTTTATGCTGCGACATCAAGAGTGACGATAGGCAGCCGGGCGGCCCCGTCAAGATCTTGAATCCATCGGCTGGGATCGCAATCTAGCGACAGCCGGTATGCGGCGGTTTTGGCGGAAGGAACAGACGGCATGGGTTATGCGCGCACGGCCTTGCTGCTGGCGGCCCTCACGGGCCTTTTTCTGGCGGTCGGTTATGCGGTCGGCGGCCAGGGCGGCATTCTCATCGCCTTTGGCATTGCCCTGGCGATGAATCTCTTTGCCTATTGGAACGCCGACAAGATCGTGCTGCGGATGTATCGCGCACGACCGGCCGCCGATGATGTCAGGGGGCATGAGCTGGCGCGCATCGTGGCCGATCTCGCCGCGCGCGCCGACCTGCCTTGCCCCAAGGTCTATATCATCGACCAGGACCAGCCCAACGCCTTCGCCACCGGGCGCAATCCGGAGAACGCGGCCGTCGCGGCGACCACGGGCCTGCTGCGCCTGCTCAACCGCGAGGAGGTGGCCGGCGTCATGGCGCATGAACTGGCCCATGTGAAGAATCGCGATTCGCTCATCATGACCATGACCGCGGTGCTGGCCGGTGCCATCGGCATGCTGGCCAACATGCTGATGTTCACGGGCCTGATGGGCGGGCGCGACAATCGCAGCAGTCCACTGGGGGCGATCGGCAGCCTGCTCGTCATGCTGCTGGCGCCGATGGCGGCGATGCTGGTGCAGATGGCGATCAGCCGCAGCCGCGAATACGAGGCCGACCGCATCGGCGCCGAGATCAGCGGCCAGCCCCGCGCGCTTGCCAGTGCCCTGCAGAAGATCAGCCAGGGCGCCGAGCGGATCGACAACGAGGTGGCCGAGGCCAATCCGGCTTCGGCGCATCTCTTCATCGTCAATCCGCTGCATGGCCGCGCCGGCGACAGCCTGTTCTCGACCCATCCCCAAGTCGCCAACCGGATCGAGCGGCTGCTGGCGATGACGGCGGGCGGCGATGTGGGCCCGCGCGGTCCCGCGCCGAGACGTCCGACGCGGGCCTCCTCGATTCCCACAAGCGGCACGCGCCGACCCACGGTTGACCGGCGCGGCCGGCCCTGGGGGTGATCGGCTGCCGGCTTCGACTCAGGGCGCCAGGATGACGATGTGATCGTCCGGCGCCAGCGCGGCGAGGATCGTCTCCAGATCGGCGCGGGCAAAGGCGACGCAGCCTTCGGTCGGGCGGTAGTCGTCATGGGCGAGATGCACGAAGACGGCGCTGCCCAGACCCGGCACCACCGGATCGTCGTTGTGGCCGATCACCAGGACCAGATCATAGAGATGATCGTCGCGCCACAGGCGCTCGTGGCTGGCCGGATAGGGCAGGTGCACCGCGCGGTTATAGGCAATGTCGTCCGGTGCATCGCACCAGCCGTGATGCGGCGCGATCGGCACCCAGGGAAGGTTGCCGATCCCAGTCTTCGCCCGGTCCGGCCGGAACAGCACCTTGCGCAGGGGAAAGCGGCCGACCGGGGTGGCGCCGTCGCCCTCGCGCTTGTCGGCGCGGATACCGCTGCGCCCGAGTGCGCAGCGAAAGCGCCGCTCGCCCCAATGCGCCCAGCCTTTCGTGGCGCCGGGCCCGTCGGCGGTGACGATCAGATCATGCATGGGAAACCTACCGCTCGTTACGGCGTCAGCACGAGGCCTTCGCGGGCGACCAGCGTCCCCGCTCGGGCCGCGGCGGCCTCGGCGCCGACGCGGTCCATGAAGGCGTCGTCATGGGAGGGGTCGTGATGGAAGAGCACCAGTTGTTTGGCCCCGGCCGCCTCGGCCAGCTTGACGCCCTCCTGCCAGGTAGAGTGACCCCAGCCGACATAGCGGGGGAACTCCTCCTCGGTATAGGTGCTGTCGTAGATGAAGATGTCGGCGCCCTTGATCAGATCCAGGATCGCACCGTCGAGCTTGCCCGGGGCGTGCTCGCAATCGGTGACATAGCAGATCGACTTGCCGTGCCAGTCGACGCGGTAGCCGGTCGCCTCGTTGGGATGGTTGAGCGGGCAGGTGCGCACCTTGAGGCCGGGGCGCGGCTCCAGCACTTCGCCGGCGATGAAATCGTGATAGTCGGGCTTGGCGCTGAAAATCTCGAGCGGCACCGGAAAGAACGGCTCGCTCATCAGGCCGGAGAGCGATTCCTTGAGCGTGCGGTGCGGCTTCAGATGCCCCGCCCAGACGCGGATCGTGCTGTTGGGCTGGTAGAGCGGCGCAAAGAACGGCAGGCCGACGACGTGGTCGATATGGGTGTGGGTAAAGAAGAGGTCGACCTCGCAGGGGCCGTTGCCGGCCAGGGTCTGGCCCAGCGCGCGAATGCCGGTGCCGGCATCGAACACCAGGACATGAGGCCCGGCGCGCATTTCGAGGCACGAGGTATTGCCGCCATAGCGCACAAATTCGGGACCGGAACAGGCAAGGGAGCCGCGGACTCCCCAGAAACGGACGGAGAGACCATCCGACGACGAACCACCAGCTTGCGACAAAACACTCGTTCCTTATTCGGCGTCCCCGTCAAAAGACCGCCATCCCGATGCCGGGCTTCATCCTCTGCTACCCGGCAGGGGCGAATGATGGCATTGTTTGGGCCGCTTGCAAAGTCGTGGCTTAAGCTTTTGTGGCGCCATGCTTTCCGGGGTGTGGTCGGAAATTCTTGGCGAAAGTAGGGTTAATGTCGGTCGCGCGGGAGAAAACTTACTGGCCCCTCGTCGCCCTCGGCGTCTCGGTCAGCGCCTTCGGCGCTTTTCTCCAGTTCAAGCTGCCACCGGTCCTGCCGGCCTTCCTCGCCATCTATCCGCACAGCGCCGACATGGCGGCGGGGTTCATGTCGGTCTTCGCATTGGTGGGCTTGATCGCCTCGGCGCCGCTCGCCCGGGTGCTCGAGCGCCGGGCCCTGTTCAGTGCCTTGCTGGGTGGCCTTGCGATCGCGGTCGCCGGCATTCTCCTGGGGTTCATGGCCCCGCAATCCGGTTCACTCATGCTGCTGGCGCGCGGCCTTGAGGGGCTGACCTTCGCCGTCTTCGCTCTTATCGGCCCGGTCATTGCCAACCAGGCGGCGTCGCGCCGCGACCTTGGCCTGGTGACCGGCCTGATCGCCGCCTGGATCCCGATCGGCCAGCTGCTGGCAGGCCTGCTGGCGCTGGGCGGTGCCGATTGGCGCGGCCTTTGGCTGGTCAATCTCGTGCTTGTCGTGCCGCTGCTGCTGGCGGCCCTTGTTCTGCGACAGTATCTCGGCCCGATCGCCCGGCCGGCGGTCGCCGGCCAGGCCCTGCCCGGCACCAAGACCGCGCCCGCCCTCCTGATCGGGGCCGGGGTGTTTCTGCTCTGGTCGCTGCAGTTCTTCGCCTTCATGACCTGGCTCACCAAATACCTCACCGGCGAATTGCAGCTGAGTGCCCCGGCCGCGATCCTTGCCTATCTGCTGCCGGTGGTCGTCGTCATGCTGTTCAACGTGGCCACGGGCTGGCTATTGGCGCGGGGCCTGCGGCTGCTGCCGGCCCTGATCGTGGCGCTGCTGCTGCAAAGCCTGGTCTGGCTCAGCGCTCCCTGGCTGCAGGGCGGCGTCGGCATCCTCATGCTGGTGGTCTACGGGATCGGCGCCGGCGTGGCGCCGGCCTGCTTCTTCCACCTGCCGCATCATCTCGCCCGCGACGGCGGCGCGATCGGCCCCAAGGCTTATGGGGTGCTGATGACCGGGCGCAATTCCGGCGTCTTCCTGGGACCGATCCTGATGGCCTGGCTGTTCCAGGGCAATCTCGGCTGGTCGGGCGCTGCCTTTGTGATCGCCTGCGTGACGGGTGCGGCCGCACTGCTTGCCGGCACGCTCGCCCTGCGCCGCGTGCGCGGTTGAGATTTCTCCCGGCTCTCTCGAATCGGTTCGTTCAGGGAATGAGTTTGTAGCCGCCGGTATCGGTGAGCAGGATCTGCGAACGCGCCGGGTCCTTCTCGATCTTCTGGCGCAGGCGATAGACATGGGTTTCCAGCGTGTGGGTGGTGACGCCGGCGTTGTAACCCCAGACCTCGCCCAGCAGGACCTCGCGGCTCACCGCCTGGCGCGCGGCGCGGTAAAGGTATTTGAGGATCGCGGTTTCCTTTTCGGTGAGCCGGATCTTCTTGTTCGCCTTCTCGTCCACCAGCATCTTCACATTGGGCTTGAAGACATAGGGACCGATGGCGAGCAGCGCATCCTCGCTGTGCTCGTGCTGGCGCAAATGCGCCCGCAGGCGCGCCAGCAATTCGCCGAGGCGGAAGGGCTTGGCGATGTAGTCGTTGGCGCCCATGTCGAAGCCATGAATGGTGTCGGCCTCGCCGGAGGAGGCGGTCACCATGATGACGGGGACGCTGATCCCGGCCTTGCGCAGGGCGGCGCAGACTTGGCGTCCGTCGCCATCGGGCAGGCCCACATCGAGGAGAATCGCATCCGGCCGCTCGGCGATGGCAACCTTGAGGGCATCGGCAGCGGTGCCCGCCTCGACACAGGTGAATTCGCCGTCCAGCGCCAATTGCTCCGCCAGGGTCTTGCGCAACGACTCATCGTCGTCGACCAACAAGATGCGTCGCTGATGGGTTTGGCTCATGGGCGTGGGAACTCCCCTCCTGCTGCTGGTGAAATAACATTCGTTACCGGGAGAAACAAGTGAAGCAGCAAGATTGTTGCTCAAATCAACCTCCTTATGCGCGGGGATTTCCGCCAATCATCCAGCCTGGCCGGGCTTGACCGGGCATTTAAAAAATCCCCATATGCCCTTAACTCTCACGGGCAAATCGCGCCCATCATGCGCTCTCGCCGCAGGGAGCCGGATAACAACCTCGTGACCAGGACCCACGCCCTTTCATGACGCCGATCGATTCCGCCGCCCTCGACCCTTCGGTCTGGACCGCGACCAGCCTCGCCCAGGTGGAGCGCGCCGTGGCGGAGTTGCGCCGCGGTGGTCCCGTGACGCTGCGGGACGGCGAGCAGGCGGCCCTGGTCGTCGCCGCCGAGATGCTTGAACAGCCGGCACTGGCAACACTCCACGCCGCCAACGGCGCCGGGCAAGGGGGTGTCGGCAGGGGTATCCGTCTCGCCGTGACCGCCGAACGCGCCAATGCACTGGTCAAACGCGGCCTGGTGCCATCGGCGCCAGAGGCCGCCGGCAATGTCCCCGAGGACTACCGGCTGCTGGCGCTTTCCGGTGCCCTCGCCGCCGAGGCGATCCGGCAGGTGGCCGATCCCACGGCGGATCCGGTCTCCTGGCTGGCGGCCGGCATCTCGCCGGCGGACGACGTGGCGCCGGCGCTGTGCCGGGGAGCGATCGAGCTTGCCAAGGCGGCGCGACTGCTGCCGGCGGCGATCCTGGTTCTGGTCCCGCCGGAAGGTCTCGATCATTGGGTCGATCCAGCCTTTCGCCTCGAGGCCCGGGACCTCGCCAACTGGCGCCGAAACGCCGCCGCCAATCTGCGCCGGGTCGGGTCCGCCCGGGTGCCGCTGGAAGGGGCGGAGGAGGTCGAGATCGTGGCCTTCCGTCCCGCCGATGGCGGCAAGGAACACCTCGCCATCGTGATCGGCCGGCTCGATCCCGGCCAGCCGGTGCTGGCGCGCCTGCATTCGGAATGTTTCACCGGGGACCTGCTGGGCAGCCTGCGCTGCGATTGCGGCGAACAGCTGCGCGGCGCCATCGCGGCCATCGCCGCCCCGACCGCGGATGGCAGGGCCGGCAGCGGCGTGCTGCTCTATCTCGCCCAGGAAGGGCGCGGCATCGGGCTGGTGAACAAGCTGCGGGCCTACCGGCTGCAGGATGCCGGCGCCGATACGCTGGATGCCAATTTGCAACTGGGCTACGGCGCCGACGAGCGGCTCTATCAGCCGGCGGCCGAGATGTTGCGCCAGCTGGGGGTGAGCGCGGTGCGGTTGCTCACCAACAACCCGGAGAAGGTGACCGGCCTTGCCCAATGCGGCATCGAGGTGGTCGAGCGGGTTCCGCATGTGTTCCCGTCGAACGACCATAACGAGCGTTATCTCAGTACCAAGGCGCTGCGCTTCGGCCACATGTTCTGACCGCACCCGGCCGCGAGGTTCGGCCGGTTCCCGCCGCAACTGGCACATGCATTGCTTATCCAGTGGTCGAGGCAATCGGCGGACGGTCGGTTGCGGTCGGAAGGAATGCGATCCGGTGGCCGAATACGGAACCATCCTGCAGCCAGGGGCACCCTTTGCCCCCCTGACTGGAAACGCTCCCCTGCCTGGAAACACGGGGCAGGGCGCGATCCAGGGTGGCCTGCTGCGGCCCGGTTCGATCGATCAGAGCCGGTTTCAGCACATGCTGCAGGCCGAGCAACAGGCGCGGGATGCCGCCGCCGGTGGCGCCGGTACCGGCATGACGCTGGACGACTACCGGAAACTGGCCGGGGCGCCAACCTCCACAGCGCCGTCCCCGAGCGTACCCTCCGACGGCATTCCAACCCTGACATCGGAACAATTTGCCGTGCTGACCGGCATGTCGA
>JAEUKV010000048.1 GCA_016794165.1 Rhodospirillaceae bacterium | reverse complement strand
CCGAGGGAATCCTCCGGCTCGTCGAAGCGCTGGGTGTGGGGAAAGGAACTCGCCGTGTAGCCCTCGCCGATGGTGGAGTTCTGGCCGAAACTCAACCCGTCGCTATAGGGTGACCGCCTGGTTGAGACCTCGCGCAGTTCCATCTGGAAATTGCGCCACAGGCGATCGCTGCGATTGATCACGATCTTCTTCATGGCAAAGGCGGACACATGCTGCGTTCCCACCCGATTGCCGAAGCCGCGGCTGAAACCGCGAATAACCAGCGTGATGTTGCGCGTGGCCGCGACTTCCTCGACCACAACGATCGGATCGTCGAGCGTCCCGGTTCCACTGACTGAAAGAAGCGTGAAGCCGCCCTCCTCGTCCGAGAATTGCAGGCCTTGATGGACGATCACCTCGGCCTGGGCCGATTCGGGCCGGCCAGCCAGCAGGGCCGCCAGGACGGCCAGGCCGGATACCAGGAGCGGGAGGACCGGTGGGCAGTGCATGGCGCCATTATGACGGCGCACCGGGTCCCGGCAAGCGGCCTGTTGCCGGGCCCTCAGATGGCGGCCAGCCGGTCCAGCGCCTGGCCCAGTTTTTCCCGCATCTGCTCGATTTCCACCAGGCGCTGGCGCTGTTCTTCCACGACTCCCGGGTCGGCCTTGGCGACGAACTGGGCGTTGCCCAGCTTCCGGGTGATCTTCTCGCCCTCGACCGCCGCCTTGTCGAGATCCTTCTGCAGCCGCGCCCGTTCCTTGGCGACGTCGATCACCCCGGCCAGGGGCAGCAGCAGGGTCGCCTCGTCGATCACGATCTGGGCCGCCCCCTTGGGGCCGTCACCAGCGAGGAGATCGATCTTTTCGATACGCGCCAGGCGCCGGATCAGGTCGCCATAGGCCGCCAGACGGGTCCGGGTGCGGGCATCGGCATCGCGCAGCAGCGCCGGGATCTGGGTCCCTGGCGGCACGTTCATTTCCGCCCGCAGCGTCCGCACCTCCGACACCACGCGAATGACCCAATCGAAATCCGCGCCGGCAGCGGCATCGATGGGAAGCGCCGAGAAATCCGGCCAGGGCGCCCCAATCAGTTGCTGCGTATTGCCGGCACCCAGCTGCGGCCAGAGTTCTTCGGTAATGAAGGGCATGAAGGGGTGCAGCAGATGCAGCAACTGGCCCAAAACCCAGGCGGTGCAGGCGCGCGTCTCTGCTTTCAGCTGTTCATCCTCGCCCTGGATGATCGGCTTGGTGAATTCGACATACCAGTCGCAGAACTCGTTCCAGATGCAGCGATAGAGCGCCGCCGCGGCATCGTTGTAGCGGTACTGGCCCATCGCCTGGTCGATCGCCTGGGCGCAGGCAGCGAGGCGGCCGATCATCCAGCGATTGACCGCCGCCGTCACCCTGGCCGGATCGAAATCCGGATCGGCGCGGCATTCATTCATCAGGCAGAAACGGGTCGCATTCCACAGCTTGGTGGCGAAATTCCGGTACCCTTCGACGCGCTGCTCCGACATCTTGATGTCGCGCCCCTGGGCCGCCAGAGCGGTGAGGGTAAAGCGCAGAGCATCGCAACCGTATTTGTCGATAAGGTCGAGAGGATCGATGACATTGCCTTTCGACTTCGACATCTTCTGGCCGTGCTCGTCGCGCACCAGTGCATGGATATAGACCGTGCGGAACGGCACATCGCCCATGAAATGGATGCCCATCATCATCATGCGGGCAACCCAGAAGAAGATGATGTCGAATCCGGTCACCAGCACATCGCCGGGATAGTAACGCGCGAGTTCCGGCGTCTGCTCCGGCCAGCCCAGCGTCGAGAACGGCCACAAGGCCGAGGAGAACCAGGTGTCGAGCACGTCCGGATCGCGCGTCAGATCGACTTTCTTGCCATAATGCGTGAGCGCGGCCGCCTGCGCCTCCACCTCATCGTGCGCGACAAAGACCTTGCCGTCCGGCCCGAACCAGGCCGGTATCTGATGACCCCACCAGAGCTGACGCGAGATGCACCAGGGCTGGATGTTGCGCATCCAGTCGAAATAGGTGTTCTCCCACTGCCTGGGCACAAAGACCGTGCGGCCTTCCTCCACCGCCTTGATTGCGGGCTGTGCCAGGGTATGCGCGTCGCAATACCACTGGTCGGTCAGCCAGGGTTCGATCACCACGCCGGAGCGGTCGCCATAGGGCAGTTGCAGGACGTGGTCGTCGACTTTCTCGATCAGTTCGAGTGCCGCCAGATCGGCGAGCACCAATTCGCGCGCCTTGAAGCGATCCAGGCCGCGATACTTGTCGGGCACGTTCTCGTTGAGATGCGCGTCGCGGTCGAAGATGTTGATCATCGGCAGATCGTGCCGCTTGCCCACCTCGAAATCGTTGAAGTCGTGGGCGGGCGTGATCTTGACGGCGCCCGATCCGGTCTCGGGATCGGCGTGCGGGTCGGCGACCACAGGGATGAGCCGGTCGCACAGCGGCAGCCTGACA
>JAEUKV010000001.1 GCA_016794165.1 Rhodospirillaceae bacterium | reverse complement strand
ATCGTCCGCCACAAGGACGGTGGACCGACGGACCAGACCGGCGAGGTCGAGTTCATTGCCCGTTTCCGCAGCGGGGGGCAGAAGGGCATCCACCACGAACGCGCCACCTTCAAGCGCGAGAATGGCCGCTGGGTTTATGTCGACGGCGAAATCAACCCGAAGGCGGCGACGGTCGTGCGCGAGAACAAGGTGGGGCGCAACGATCCCTGCCCCTGCGGGTCCGGCAAGAAATACAAGAAGTGCCACGGGGCCTGAGGGAGTTGGTGATGGGAAAGGTCGCCGATACGATGCGGGCGAAACTCCAGGCTGCCTTTGCGCCGGAACGGCTCGACGTGATCGACGAGACCAACCAGCATTATGGTCACGCCGGTTGGCGCGAAAGCGGCGAGACGCACTTCAAGGTGGTGATCGCGGCGGCGGCCTTCGCCGGCAAGGGCCGGGTGGAACGGCAGCGCATGGTATATCAGATCCTGGCCGACGATCTGGCCGGGCCGGTCCACGCCCTCGCGCTGGTGGTGAAGGCGCCGGGGGAGGCCTAGCTTTTCCGCGCGCCGGTATAGAATTCCGGCCAGTGTTCGCGCACCACGTCGCTGTCGCTGGCCAGCGCATGACAGGTGTCGAGGAAACCCGGGCGTTGGCCGGGTTTGGTGTCCGCCGGACCTTCGCCTGAATCACCCCCCGCCACGCGCTTCTCGCGCATGCGCCAGCCGAAGATGGTCTGGAAGGCCACCGTTCCCATGGCGCGCAGCATCTCGAGATGATGGGTGCAGCCATGGGCGCCGCCGAAGGTCGCAATCAGGTTCTTCGACCAGCCCTTGCTGACGCTCATGCCCTTCACCGCGTCGAAAGTGGGCGTGATGGCGGGGCAGATCGCGTAGGGCGAGGCGGCGGTGACCAAGGCGATGTCATGCACCGTGAAATCCGAATCTATCGTCAGGCGGATGATCATATCATGCAGCGCTTCGCCGGGTTCGACCATGCCGCGCCATTCGTTGGGAAAGGCGTAGTCCTTGGTGTCGACCATGCGGCCTTCGATATCAAAGAGGCCGTCCTCGCGGCGGTAGCCGCGAAAATCATAGCGGCGCGTATGCAGCGCCTCCCGTGCAACCGGTACCGGCAGGGTGGCGAGCGGCTGGCCAGCCGATCCAGCACTCATGGCTTGCGGTCCGCATGCAAATCGGGAAGGTGCCGGCTCTGCGTCTTGCCGATCACCATCTTGGCCAGCTTGGTGACCTGATCGATCGGCGGGGTCACCTTGATGCGGGTCAGCTGGTTGCGCTGTCGTTCGAGAATCTCGAAGCGGAAGCCGAAAAAGGCGAAGATCTGGCCCACCGACGGAATCTGCTGGGCTTCGTGCAGCACCAGGCCGGCCACGGTGGAGGCTTCGTCGTCGGGCAGGCGCCAGCCGAACTCCCGGTTGAGGTCGCGCAGGGTGACGGTACCGTCCATCACGAAACTGCCGTCCGGTTCCACCTGAACGCCTTCGACATTGACGTCGTGTTCGTCGGCGATATCGCCGACGATTTCTTCCAGGATGTCCTCCAGCGTCACGATGCCCATCAAGGCGCCGTATTCGTCCACCACCACGGCGAAGTGTTCGCGCCGCTTGCGGAAGGCCTCGAGCTGGGTGAGCAGATCGGTCTGGTCCGGGATGAACCAGGGCTTGGCAGCGAGGGATTCGATGTCGAGGCCGTCGAGCCTCCACTGGTTGGCCTGGATGGCGCGCAGCAGGGCCTTGGCGTGCAGGACCCCGATGATGTTATCCACCTGGCCGCGATAGAGCGGGATGCGCGTATGCGGGCTCTGCAGGGCCTCGGCCACCATTTCCTCGATCGGCTGGTCGGCGTCGATCATGGTCATGTTGCGGCGATGCACCATGATGTCGGCAACGGGAACGTCCTCGAGATCGAGAATCGAGTGCAGCATCTGGCCGGCGTCACGCGTTTCGGCGTCGGCGTCGGCATGCAGCGCAATGGCGCCCCGCAGTTCCTCGATCCGCTCCTCCGCGCCGGGCTCCTCGGTCACCTTGACGCCGAGCAGGCGCAGCAGGCCACTGCAGACGATCTGCGTCACATGGGTGACAGGATAGCTCACCTTGACCAGGACATGGATGATCGGCGCGATGGTGAGGGCGGAGCGGTCGGCGTTGTTGATGGCGAAGGTCTTGGGCAGGACCTCGCCGAGGACGAAGATCACCGCTGTGGCCGCAATGCCCGCATAAACCGCGCCGACATCGCCGAAATAGACGCCGAACACCTGCGCCGAAAGGATCGCGATGAAGCTGTTGACGCAGGCATTGCCGAGCAGAATCGTGCTGATCACATGCTCCATGCGCGCCCGCAGGGTATTGACGACGATGGCGCGCTTGTAACCCTGGTTGGCAAGTTGTGCCATGCGCGCCTTGGAGGCCGCGGTGAGTGCCGTCTCGGAACTGGAAAAGAAACCCGAACCGATGATCAGGAAGACCAGCAGGATTATGTTCAGCAGCATCGAGTCCATGGGGCAAACCTCATTGGGCAACGAGAACGCGATCCAGCGCCACGCCGTTCAGGCGGCGATGGCAGCGTTCAAAAGGGCGGACACCTGGTCGGGATCGACATGCGCCGGATGGAAAGCCTGGCCAATGCCGCGCGCCAGCACAAAGCCGATGCGCCCATCCTTGACCTTCTTGTCGCGACCCATATGGGCGATCAGGCGGTCGGCGGTCCACAGCCGGCCCTGCAGCGACAAGGGTGACGTCGGCAGGCCGACGCTGGCAAGATGGCGCTGCACCCGCGCCGAATCCTCGGTCGGGCACAACCCCAGCGTGGCGGAAAGGTCGAAGGCCATGACCATGCCGATGGCCACACCCTCGCCATGCAGCAGTTCATCGGAGAAGCCGCACTCGGCCTCCAGCGCATGGCCAAAGGTATGGCCGAGATTGAGCAGCGCGCGGGCGCCGCTTTCGCGCTCGTCCGCGCCGACGATACGCGCCTTGGCGCGGCAGGAGATCCCAATGGCATGGCGCCGCGCCGCCTCGTCGCCCTCGATCACGTCGATGCCGTTGGTCTCCAGCCAGGTGAAGAAGTCGGGTTCGTCGATCAGGCCGTATTTGACCACTTCGGCATAGCCGGCCAGCAATTCGCGGCGACTGAGCGTATCCAGGGTACCGGTATCCGCCAATACCAGGCGCGGCTGGTAGAAGGCGCCTACCAGGTTCTTGCCATGGGGCATGTTGATCCCGGTCTTGCCACCGACCGACGAATCCACCTGTGCGAGGAGTGTGGTCGGGACCTGGATGAAGTCGATCCCACGCAGGAAAACGGCGGCGGCAAATCCGGTGAGATCGCCGATGACGCCACCACCGAGTGCGATCAGGGTGGAGCTGCGCTCGACCTTCATGTCGAGCAGCAGACCACAAAGCCGCTCCAGTTCGGCAAAGCTCTTGGTGGCCTCGCCCGCCGGCAGGATGATGCTGTCGACGGCGATGCCGGCCTGCTTCAGCGCGTGTTCAAGCGCCTCGAGGTGCAGCCTGGCGACATTGGCATCGGTCACGATGACGACGTGGCGCTTGCCGAGCAGCGGCAGGATATGATCGGCCGCAGTGTTGATGAGGTTGCGTCCGATGAGAATATCGTAGGAACGCGACCCAAGGTCGACGCGCACACGGTCAGGCTGCATCCGGTCGTTGCCGCTCACGACTGCGCCCCGGGCTGTGACCCCGACGGCGTGCCAGTTTCCGAGACGGCATCCTCTGCCGTCAGATATTGGCGCAGCGCTTCCATCACGCGGCCGAGAGTAACTTCCGGGGGGCCGTCGGCGCTGTCGACGATGATGTCGGCCTCGGCATAGAAGGGGTGCCGCAATTCGATCAGCTCGGCCAGTTTGGCCCGCGGGTCGACATTCTGCAGCAGGGGCCGGTTGTTGCGCCGGGAGACGCGTTTCAGCAGCAGGTCGAGATCGGCGCGGATCCAGATCGAAAGGCCCCGTTCCTTCACCGAGGCACGCGTGATCGGATCCACAAAGGCGCCGCCGCCGGTGGCCAGGACATGGACCGGATTGCCGAGCAGCCGCTGGATCACGCGGCGCTCGCCATCGCGAAAAGCCTGCTCGCCATGCAGTGCGAAGATATCGGGAATCGAACAGCCACCGGCCGCCGCCTCGATCTCGCGGTCGGCGTCGACGAAAGGCAGGCCGAGATGACTGGCGAGGCGCTTGCCGATGCAACTCTTGCCGGCGCCCATCAGGCCGACCAGCACGATCGGCCGGTCGATCAGGCGCGAAAGTTCGCGGGCGCGATCCCTGTCGAGCCCGCGGTTGGCTTCTCGGCCCTGGCCGGCCTTCCGGTCTGTCTCGGGTTCGGCGGCGGGCAGATGTTGGGTTGCGTCGACCATGTCGGCTGCGTATCAGTCCGTCGGGCGAGGCGTCAAGCGCAGGGAAGGCGGCAGGAAACGGCAGCTGGAGAGGGTGGCCGATGCGCGATCCCAGGTCACTTGCCTGTGAGGCACCGGCTCCGACCGGATCCAGCCATGATTTCACCTAGTATTCGAATCCGGCCCTGTGGCATGATTCCAATGCTCTCGCGGCACTCCCTCGGCGCTTGGCGTCGAGCCGCGGGTAACGGTAACTATTTGAATTAGCAGGCATGAGCAAGACCATAGCAAGCCTTTTGGCCGGTATCGCGGTCATTCTCGTTGGGGGAATCCTGTTCCTCGGCACCTACAATCTGCCGGCCCCGACGCAGCCGATGGAATTGCAGATCCCGAATGACCGACTTTCGCTGCAATAGCGGCTCTCGGCATGTTCCGGCGCGGGTTCGGCCGGGGGTGATCGGCCGAATTCTGGCCCTGATCATCCTTGGCGGGGCATGCGCGGCGCCGCCGGTGCTTGCCTTGTCGGGCGAACCGACACCCTTGGGCATCCCGGACCCGGCGGCAACGCCGGCGCCTGGCACCCTGCCGACCCAGGCGCCGCCACCAGGCGGCGGAATCGAGGCGGCACCCTTGCCGCCCCAGCCCGGCAGCACGCCCACCGTCACCAGCCCGGACCAGCCGGTTCCGCCACAGGGCCTTCCAGTGCCGATGGAGCCCGGGCAAGCGAGCCCAGCGGTGCCCCTTCCGGAAGGACCGATTGCCGCCCAGAGCACCGGATCTCCATCCATGCCCGCCGCCGGCTCGCTCGGTCCCGATCTGTGGCAGGGATCCGAAGTGTCGCGCCTGATGGGATTGCTGCCGCGCCTGCCGGCGCCGGTTACGGTTCCGGGGTTGCGGGATCTGCAATTGCGCGTGCTGACCACACAGGCGGCGAGCGCCGGCGCCACTGAAGGGCTAGATCCGCTGCAGCCGCTCCGCGCCGACAAACTCCACCAGATGGGGTTCAACGAGGCAGCACTCACCTTGTCGCAGAGTGGCGTCGTGAGTATGGCGACAGACCCGCTGGAAGTCGTCAGCCATGCGCTGCAGGCCAATGACAATGCCACCGCCTGCCAGCAGGTCGACCAGGTGCTGGCGGGCAACCAGGCGCTCGATCCGTTCTTTCGCCGTGCCATCATCTATTGCCAGATCGTGCGCGGTCAGAACGACGCCGCCTCGCTGGGCCTCGGCCTGTTGCGCGAGAGCGGCAGCGATGAGCGACTGACGAAGGATTTCATCGCCCTCGCGGCGCTTGCCAACAGCGAAACCAAGCGCATGCCGAAATCGGTGGTTGAGCCCGATCAGATCAACCTCGCGCTGATGCGGATAGTCGGCATGAAGCTGCCCGGCGCCGAGGCGAGTGCGGTCGCCGTGCCGACGGGTCCGGGTGGGGTTTTAACCATCGCCCGGGACGCGGCGCGGCCTTTGCCGGAGCGTGCGGCGGCGGCGGAACAAGCCTTTCGGTACGGGTTGCTGCCGGCTTCCGAACTGGGCCAGCTCTATCTGCAGATTCCGGCCGGCAACGCCGATCCGGTGACCGCCATCGGTCTCGCCGACACGCTCGAATTGCGGGCCCAGCTCTATCAGGCGGCGGAACGCGTCAGCCAGCCCGCCATGCGGGCACGGGCGATCGACGCTGCGCTCAAGAAGGCGCGCCAGCGCGGCGATTATCTCAATCAGGCGGAACTCTATGGCCGCTTTGCCGATGGCATCGCTCCTGGTCATGAACTGGCCTGGTTCGCGCCGGAGGCGGCACGGCTGATGTTCCTTGCCGGCAAGGCTGACCGCGGCGGCTACTGGCTCAACACGGTCGCCGCCAATCCAGGCGTATTTGCCCGGCCAGGCGAGCGCGAAGGTGTCGAACTGCTGGGGCGGATTGCCGGGCTCGGCGGTCAGGGTGATCCGGTCGCCGATTGGCGCCAGGCAAGTGGGACCACCAATGCCCGGATCGACCTGTTTTACGCGCTGCTTTCGGGTGTCGGCGCACCGGTGGCGTCCACTGTCGCCGGCAGCTTTCCTGCCGATCCGGTGGTGGCGCCGGGTTCCGCAAGTGCCGAAATCGCCGCCGCGGCCGCCGGCAAGCGACGCGGCGAAGCCCTGGTGCTGGCGCTGGCCGCGATCGGCGGCGACCAGGCTATCGCCGCGGATCCGGCCGCACTCGCCACCGCCCTGCGCAGCCTCGCCGCTATCGGCCACGCTGCCGAGGCGCGCAGAATTGCTGCGGAAATCGCCGTTCTCGCCGGCCTCTGAGCCCGGTCCGAGCCGCCCATGCCAGCGAACGCCCCATCCCGTGGCCATCCGGCACTGGACGAGTTCCTGGAGATGATGACGGCGGAGCGAAACGCCGCCGCGAACACGGTTGCCGCCTATCGCCGCGACCTCGACGACGCGCAGGGTTATCTCCAGCGCCGGCGGCAGGACTTGGCCACTGCCGATACTGCGTCATTGCGGGCCTATCTCGGTTCTCTCGCTGCGGCCGACCTCGCCCCGCGGACCCAGGCACGCCGCCTCTCCGCCCTGCGCCAGTTCTATCGCTTTCTGGTCGATGAGGGTCGGCGCAATGATGACCCGTCGAGTGCCCTTGATGCGCCAAAGCTCGGACGGCCGCTGCCCAAGCTGCTCTCCGAGCCGGAGATGCTGGCCGTCATCGATGGCTGTCGCCGCCTCGAGGGTGCCGAAGGGGCGCGCCTGCTGGCGATGGTGGAACTGCTTTATGCCACGGGCCTGCGGGTCAGCGAATTGGTACGGCTGCCACTCGCAGCAGTGCTGCGCGACCAGCCGTTTCTCACCGTAGCGGGTAAGGGCGGCAAGGAGCGCCTCGTGCCGCTCAACCCGCCAGCGAAGGCCGCACTCGGCCTCTACCTGGCCGCCCGCGAAACTTTCCTGGCAGAAGGGGAGACATCGCCCTTTCTCTTTCCGTCGCGGGGACAGGCGGGACATTTGACACGGCAGCGCTTTGGTCAGTTGCTGAAGGAGATTGGCATCGCTGCGGGTCTCGCCCCGGCCCGAATCTCGCCGCATGTGCTGCGGCATGCCTTTGCCACGCATCTGCTCGACCACGGCGCCGACCTCAGGAGCCTGCAGAAGATGCTGGGGCATGCCGACATTGCGACCACCCAGATCTACACCCACGTCCAACAGGAGCGGCTGAAGGGATTGGTTGAGACACATCACCCGCTCAGTCGCAGCCGGCAGGGAGCGACGTCGCGCCCCGCCGGCAACAAGAAATAGTCGGATCCAGACTCGTTCCCATCCTGACCCTGGGCGGCCAATTCATGCCGCTTCCGGCGCAGGTTTTGTGCAGTGCAAAGGCGAGGATTGACAGCAGCCCGAGCCTCGGGCCAATAACGGACAATCCAATCGGGAGGAAAGTGGACAATGAGCTTCAAGATCGTCGATCAGGCCCCGGCGCGTCTCAACCGCAGCGAGCTGGCGGTGCCTGGATCGCAGCCGCAACTCTTTGAAAAAGCGGCGAAATCTGATGCCGACGTGATTTTCCTCGATCTTGAGGACGCGGTCGCTCCGGACGACAAGGTCCAGGCCCGGAAGAACATCATCCAGGCACTCCATGACATCGACTGGGGGACCAAGACGATGTCGGTGCGCATCAACGGCCTCGATACCCATTTCATGTACCGGGACGTGGTCGACGTGATCGAGCAGGGCGGCGAGCGGCTCGACCTCATCATGATCCCGAAGGTCGGTACCCCGGAGGACGTCTATGCGGTCGACATGCTGGTGACGCAGTGCGAGGCGGCGGTCGGACGCAAGAAGCGGATCGGATTCGAGATGATCATCGAGACGGCGCTGGGGATGCAGAACGTGCATGCTATCTCGGCCGCTTCGAAGCGCAATGAGAGCCTGCATTTCGGGGTGGCCGACTATGCTGCTTCAACCAAGGCGAAGACGACCAATATCGGCGGTGCCAATCCGGCCTATTCGGTGCTGACCGACAAGGACGAGAAAGGCGGCCGCGACGTGCACTGGGGCGACATGTGGCACTATGCCATTGCCCGCATGGTGGTGGCGGCGCGGGCCAACGGTCTGCGCCCGGTGGACGGGCCGTTCGGCGAATTTGGCGATGCCGACGGCTACAAGGCTGCCGGCGGCCGCGCCAATGTGCTTGGTTGCGAAGGCAAATGGGCGATTCATCCCTCGCAGATCGGCGTGGCGAACGAGATCTTCAGCCCGGCTGAGGCCGAGGTGAAGAAGGCCGAGCGCATCCTGGAGGCAATGGCGCAGGCGCAGCGGGAAGGCAAGGGCGCCGTCTCCCTTGACGGGCGCCTCATCGATCTGGCTTCCATCCGGCAGGCTGAGGTGCTACTTGCCAAGGCGCGGCAGATTTCCGGCGCCAGGTAACAGGGTGCGACAAGGAGCGAGCGTGTAGATGGCGACCTATCTCGAATTCGAGAAGCCAATTGCTGAACTGGACGGCAAGATCGCCGAACTGAGGCATGTGGCCAATGGCGGCGACATCAACATCGCCGAAGAGGTCGCCAAGCTGCAGGCGAAGACCGAGAAGCTGCTCAGGGCGACCTATGCCAAGCTGTCGCCCTGGCAGAAGACCCTGGTGGCGCGTCATCCGGAACGGCCGCATTTCCGCGACTATGTGGCTGCCCTGATCAGCGATTTCGTGCCCCTGGCCGGCGACCGAGCCTTTGCCGATGATCGTGCCATCATCGGCGGGCTTGGCCGCTTCCGTGGCCGTCCGGTGATGGTCATGGGTCACGAAAAGGGTAGCGATACGCAAAGCCGGGTGCGCCACAATTTCGGCATGGCCAAGCCGGAAGGCTATCGCAAGGCCATTCGCCTGATGGAACTGGCTGATCGTTTCGGCCTGCCGATCATCACCCTGGTCGACACGCCCGGTGCCTATCCGGGTGTCGAGGCCGAGGCGCGCGGCCAAGCCGAGGCGATCGCTCGCTCGATCGAGACCTGCCTCAAGGTGCGTGTGCCGCTGATCGCCACCATCATCGGCGAAGGTGGGTCGGGCGGGGCCATCGCACTCGCCGCCGGCAATCACATCGTCATGCTGGAGCATTCGGTCTATTCGGTGATCTCCCCCGAGGGCTGCGCCTCGATTCTCTGGCGCAGCGCCGAGCAGGCGAAAGAGGCGGCCGAAGCCTTGAAGCTCACCGCCGAGGACCTCAAGCAACTGGGCATCATCGACGAGATCGTTCCGGAACCCCTGGGCGGCGCGCATCGCAGCAGGGCCGACATGGCGACGCGCCTGGGCGATGCGCTGGAGGCGGCGCTGAGCAAGTACGACCAGATGGCCGGCGACGAGATTCGCCAGCAGCGCCGTGACAAGTTCCTGGAAATGGGCCGGCAGGGCCTCAATGGCTGAGCTGCGGCGGTTTCTCGCCTCTGTGGCGACGAACTTTTTCATGGGCGTTGCCGGCGCTGCTGCGATCGGTTCGGCGGCGGGCGCCGAAGAAGTTGCGGCACCGGCAATCATCGGCGCCGAAATCGGCATGAGCGCTCTCGATTTCGACGCGGCACGCACCAGCTTTTTCTACCAGGCAGACCGCGACGGCGACTATGCGCTGACATTCGACGAAATGTCGGACGCCATGGCCCATGGATGGTCGCGCCTGTTCGATGGCTACGATCTCAATGGCGACGGCCTGATCTCGTTCGACGAGTTTATCGAATCCGGGATTGAACTGTTCCGGAGCCTCGATGCCAATGGTGACGGCGTCCTGTCGTCCCTGGAAATGTGACGTTCCTTTTGGGCACCGACCGTTCGCAGGGTTTCCCGATCCCCAGCGTGTAATTCGTCGAGTGGCTGCCGTCGCAGCCCAGGATGATGGAGGTCGCGCTTATGAAAATTTCCAATCGACTCATGCTGTTGGGTGGCGTGGTGGGCTTGCTCGTAACGGCGCTGCCCCCGGCGATGGCGCAGGGTGGCCATGGCCTGTGGAGCGCCGGCGATGCCAATCAAGACGGCGTGATTGAGCGCACGGAATTCAATGCCATGCATGAAGCCCGTTTTCTGGCCATGGACGCCGACGGCAACGGTCTCGTCAGTCAGGCGGAATTCGTCGCCGCTCATGAGCAGCAGCGCGCCGAGCGGGCGAAAAACAAGGACGAGTGGCGGGAAGGCCACGCAGCCATGATGCTGCAGCGCATGGACAGCAGCGGCGACGGCCGGGTCACGGCCGATGAATGGCAGGCAGCCGCGCTGCGCCGGTTTGTCGCCATGGATGCCGATGGCGACGGTGCCGTGACGGCCGACGAAATGCAGGCCCATCACGGCAAGCGTCAGCACGGCATGATGGGCGATCAGGCCGGCCAGCACGGGCGTGGCCCGGAGCGTTTCATGCAGCGTTTCGACAGCGATGGTGACGGTCAGGTATCGCGGAGCGAATGGGATGCGGCCGGCGAGCAGATGTTTGTCAGGATGGATGAGAACGCCGATGGCAAGATCGACATGAGTGAACGACACATGAGGTACGGGCAAATGGACGACGCACCGGCCGCGCCCTGACCGCCGGATCGTTCAGGCGGATTGGCAAAGGGGTGGCGCAATGCAGGGTGCCGCGGTCATACTCGACCTGGAAGCGAGTCCCGATAGGTTGATCGGGGCGGAACCAATCGGGGCAGCCTTGTTCAAGACCTCGCGGCAGGACCGGATGCGCAGCGCGTCGGCAGCGACGGCGGAGGAAGACGACCGCCTGCTGGGGGAGATCGCCGGCGGCAGCAACCAGGCCCTTGCCCAGCTGATGGAACGGCATCTCGGCCGGGTCTTTTCACTGGCCCTGCGGATCACCGGCTCGCGCTCGGATGCGGAAGACGCCGCCCAGGAAGTGTTCACGCGGGTCTGGCGCAAGGCCGCCGAATGGACGCCCGGCGATGCGCGGTTCTCGACCTGGCTCTACCGGGTGACAATGAACTTGTGCATCGATGTGCGCCGCCGACCCCGGGCCGAGCAACTCGATCCGGATCTGCCGATTGCCGATGCGGGACCCGGGGCGGAAGCACTGCTGATTGAGCGGGAGCAGGAGGTTCAGGTGCGCGCGGCCATGAATGCCTTGCCCGAACGACAACGCGAGGCAATGTCGCTCTGCTATACGCTCGGCCTCAGCAACGCCGCGGCGGCGGAGGTCATGGAGATCTCGCTCAAGGCCTATGAATCGCTCCTGGTACGAGCGAAGCGCGATATCCGCGCCAGACTGGAAGGATTGGAATCATGACGCGACCAATGCGGGACGATGATTTCGAGGCCCTGCTCGGGCGTGCCCTGGCGGCACAGCCTGCGCCGGAAGGGTTGAAGCGTCGACTGACCAGGCAGATGCCGATGCGGCCGAACTGGATCGCGCTGCTGTTTTCGCCGGTAAGACTTGCGGCTTGTGCCGGGGTCGTGTCCCTGGGTCTCGGTTTTGCGGTGGGGTCGGGCAGTTCCGCCGTCGCGGAGGATGCCGATGCCGCCATGGTGGCAACACTCTATGCCGCCAGCGATGTTGGAGATTTCTGATGACCCTGTCGCCAACCAAGGCCAGATGGCTGCTCGGCGCGCTGATCGTGTCGCTCTGCCTCAATCTCTTTCTGCTGGGCGGCCATTTCGGCGGCTTCTTTCCGCCGCCCTGGAGCAAGCATGGCAGAATGCATGGCGGCATCATCATGGCGACCGTGCCCGACGACCTGAGGCCGATCATCCGCGAGAGACTGCGGGCCGCCAGCCCGGAATCCAAGGCGCAGCGCGAGGCGCTGCGGCAGGAGATGGAGTCGCACCGGAAACGCGTCGCCGAGGCATTGGTGGCCGAGCCATTCGATCCGGCACGGCTCACCGGCGAGCTGGAAGCGTTGGAATTGACCGCGACCAGCCTGTTCCGCCGGGCGCATGGCCGGATCGCGGAAATCGCTGCCGAGTTGACGCCCGAACAGCGCCGGCAATGGGCCGAGGGCTGGCGCGAGATGGGTCACCGCCCCTGAGTTGGTGAGGCAGGCGAGTCCGAACGCGGCTATTCGGCGGCCTGATGCTGGCCGGAACCCAGCGGGGCCGGCCGGGAGATCGAACCTTCCCGGAATGTTGTCAGCAAGGCGGCGCGCTGTGTGGCAACCCTTTCCATCGCCGCTTCCTTGACATGGCCGAAGCCACGAATCTGCTCGGGTAGCTCCGCCAAGGAAATGGCGGTTGGAAGAGTGGTTGCCGTCACCTGCTCCAGAATTTCTGAGATTGCGGCTTCATAGTCGCTGATCAGCCGTCGCTCCGCGCGTCGCTCCGCGCTGCGCCCGAACGGGTCGAAGGCAGTGCCGCGCAGGCCCTTCAGCCGCGCCAGGATGCGGAAGAGCCAGAGCGTGCGCGGTCCGAACACCTGCTTCCTGAGATGTCCGGTGGCCGGGTCGCGGCGGGCGAGCAGCGGCGGGGCCAGGTGGAAGCGGATCTCGAAATCGCCCTCGAACTGATCGTTGATGGCATCTTCGAACCGACCGTCGGCATAGAGCCGCGCCACTTCATACTCATCCTTGTAGGCCAGCAGCTTGGCATAGTTCCAGGCGACGGCGATGGCCAGCCTGTCGTCGCCGGGCGCGATCGCCCGGGATTTGGCAATCGCCCGGTCGACCAGCTCTTGATAGCGGTCCGCCAGCGTCGCGTTCTGGTAGCGAGTCAGGTGCTGGCGGCGATGGGCCACGATCTCGCCGAGGCTGTGCGGAACGGGTACCGGCGGATGCGCCGGCCGCACCGCCTTCTCGACTGCGGCGGGATCGATTGCCGCGCGCCGGCCCCAGGCGAAGGCCTGGCGGTTGCTCTCGACCGCCACCGCGTTGAGTTCGATCGCCCGTTCGATCGCCTCTGCACTCACCGGCACCAGGCCGCGCTGATAGGCGTAGCCAAGCATGAAGAGATTGGTGGCGATGGAATCGCCCATCAGGGCGGTGGCAAGCCCCGTGGCGTCGAGCAGCGACATCGCCGATGCGCCGACGGCTTTCGCCAACAGATCCTGCAGCGCCTCGGCCGGGAACAACCAGTCGGGATCGCGGGTGAATTCACCGGTGGCGATCTCGTGGGTGTTGATCACGGCTCGGCTGCGCCCTTGTCGCAGCGTGGCTAGGGCATCCGCCGAGGCCGAGACGACGATGTCGCAGCCCAACAGCAGGTCCGTATTGCCGGGGGCGATGCGCGTGGTGAAGAGCTGCTCGGGAGTGGCCGCCACGCGCACATGGCTGAAGACGGCGCCGCCCTTCTGGGCGAGGCCGGCCATGTCCATCACCGAACAGCCCTTGCCCTCGAGATGGGCGGCCATGCCGACAAGGGCGCCGATGGTGACGATGCCGGTGCCGCCGACCCCGGTCACGAGGATGTTGTAGGGTCGCGTGAGCGGCGGCAGATCGGGTTCCGGCAGTGCCGCTGCCTCGAACGGTATTGGATGGGGTTGCCGCAGGCGGCCGCCATGGATCGTCACGAAACTGGGACAGAAGCCGTCGACACAGGAAAAGTCCTTGTTGCAGCTCGACTGATCGATCTGTCGCTTGCGCCCCATCGCGGTCTCGATTGGCGCGATGCTGACGCAGTTCGAAGTCCGGCCGCAATCGCCACAGCCCTCGCAGACGCGTTCGTTGATGAAGGCGCGCTTGGGTGGATCTGCCATCAGGCCGCGCTTGCGGCGGCGGCGTTTCTCGGCGGCGCAGGTCTGGTCATAGATGATGGCACTGACGCCACTGCTGGCGCGAAGGTCGCGCTGCAGGGCGTCAAGCTGGTCGCGGTGATGCACGGTGGCGCCGAGAGGGAAACGGTCGCCGCTGCCGTATTTATCCGGCTCGTCGCTGACGATCTCGATCCGGCCGACACCTTCCGCTGCCAGCTGCTGCGCCATCATCGCCACCGTGAGCGGCCCGTCCATCGGCTGTCCGCCGGTAAGCGCAACGGCGTCGTTGAACAGCAGCTTGAAGGTAATGTTGACGTTGGCGGCGACCGCGGCGCGGATCGCGAGCAGACCGGAGTGATAATAGGTGCCGTCGCCCATGTTCTGAAAGACATGCGCGGTCTTGGAAAACGGCGCGGCACCGATCCAGGTCCCGCCTTCGCCGCCCATCTGGGTATAGGTGACGGTGTTCCGGTCCATCCACTGCGCCATGAAATGGCAGCCGATACCGGCCAGAGCGCGGCTGCCGTCCGGCACCTTGGTGGAGGTGTTGTGAGGGCAGCCGGAACAGAAATAGGCGATCCGCTTGACCGGCGCTGCGGCGAGATGCGCTGCGACCTCGCGCGCATCGAGTTCCGCCAGCCGGGTGGAGATGACAGCGTTTTCGCCCTGCTTCAGCAGCCGCCTGCCGATCACGCGCGCGATCCCGGCCGGAGTGAGTTCACCGGCCGATGGCAGGATCCACGCGCCGGTTTCGTCGTACTTGCCGATCACGCGCGGGCGGCTGGGCCAGTTGTAGAGCTGCTCCTTGATCTGGTTCTCGAGAAAGGCGCGCTTTTCCTCGACGACCAGGATTTCGTCGAGGCCTTCGGCGAAGCGCCGCAACCCTTCGGGCTCGATTGGCCAGACAAGGCCGACCTTGTAGAGCGAGAGACCGATGGCGGCGGCGCCCTCGGCGTCGAGGCCGAGATCGTCGAGGGCCTGGCGGACGTCGAGATAGGATTTGCCGCAGGTGACGATGCCGAGTCGGCGCTTCGGCCCCTCGAAGATCACCCGGTCCAGCCCATTGGCGCGGGCGAAGGCGGTGGCGGCGTCGAGCTTGTGGCGGTGCAGGCGCATTTCCTGTTCGAGTGCCTGAGCCTGCGCCATGGGCGAGGCCGGCAGGCGGATGTTGAGCCCGCCCTCGGGCATCTCGAAATCGCTCGGGATCGCCATCCGCAGACGCTCGGGGTCGATATTCACCGAGCCGGAACTCTCGGTGGTCTCGGAAACCAGCTTCATCGCCACCCAACAGCCGGAATAGCGCGACATGGCCCAGCCCAGGAGGCCGAAATCGAAAATCTCCTGCACGCTCGACGGATTGAGTACCGGAATGCCGGCATCCATGAAGGCGTATTCGCTCTGATGCGCGGTGGTGGAGGATTTGCAGGTATGGTCGTCCCCCGCCAGCAGCAGGACGCCGCCATGCCGTGACGAGCCGGCAAGATTGCCGTGGCGCAGGGCATCGCCACTGCGGTCGACGCCGGGCCCCTTCGCGTACCACATGGCAAAGACGCCGTCATACTTGCCGTCGCCGAAAAGGTCGGTCTGCTGCGAGCCCCAGACCGCGGTGGCGGCCAGATCCTCGTTGACGCCGGGCTGGAAGCGGATGTGCTGGCGCTCGATGAAGGTTTTCGCCTGGCTGAAGGCGATGTCGATGCCGCCGAGCGGCGAGCCGCGATAGCCGGTAACGTAGCCGGCGGTGTCGAGACCGGCGCGGGCATCGCGCTGGCGCTGCATCAGGGGAAGGCGTACCAAGGCCTGGGTGCCGCTGAGATAGATGCGGCCAGCCTCCTGATCGTATTTGTCATCCAGCGAGACTGGAGCGAGCTTTGACAAGGATGCGACCTCCACAGCCGAGAGATGGGTCCGTCGACGACCGATTCACAACGACGATCTTCCGATTCAGAAAGCTTGTCCAGAGGCTTGGACGGTGAAGACGGAACTTGTTCGAATTGATCGCAGCCGGCTCGATCGACGGTTCGATGTTGCGTGGCATGGGGATCGGACGACATGTCGCTATCCCAGTGCTTTGTTGCAGCGCGGCGATGCTGTGGCTTTGACCGAATGGCCGGTTCTGCGCGATGGTGGCACCGGATTCGCGCAATGTCGGGACCGATCATGGCGACAGGCAAGGCAGTCATTCTCACGCTACCCATCCGGCTGACGCCGCGCCGCGGTCGCCTGATCCTCACAACCGGGTTCATGCTGATCTGGTGCGGCGGCGTCGCGTACGCGTTCAGCCACGCGGCGCCGGGAAACTGGCCGGGGACACCGCTGCGGGGTTTCGTGCCGGAAGACCTCGCCGTGATCGGCATTCCGCTGCTGATGCTGGCGGTCGGTCTGATGGGCCTGATCCGCAGCGCACTTCTGCTGCTTCCCGGCAGTCCCTTCGACCAGGTCGTCATCGATCGGCGGGGCTTGCGCCGCCGGCGCTTCTTTACGCGCCAGCAGGTGGCCTGGTCCTCGATCAGCGAATTCGCCGCGGTCCGACTCGCCGCGGGCAAAAGCCACAAATGGATCCTGCTCGCCGAGGGTCGGCCAGCGCCGATCGCAGCTACCGACAAGGCACGGTTTCGCGCGGCGCCGCTCACCGTCGACCTCACCGCGCTGCTGCCGGTCCTCGGCAAGCCGGCCGAATCAGCCACCGAAGTCGTGGTGTGGCTGAACGGCCTCCTGAACATTGCGCTGGCAGGACGGCTGCCGCGAGAGGTCGCGATACCCGGCGTCCTTGCCGGAAGCGCCACACCCGTGACTGCCTTGACCAAGGCTCATACACAGGCCTCCGTGGCGGTCGCCAGGGGACGCTCCAAGAGCGTGATCGAACGTTAGGATGCGCTGATCATGAACAAAGCCAGGCACGCGCGCGGAGATCTGGTCTTGCACATTGTGGGGCGGACGCGGCTGATTGCCGGGGCCGCCCTGGCTCTGGCGGCCTATGTCGGTTTCGGCTGTGTTCCCATGCAGGAAGCCTTGCGCACGGCGCTCGCCTGGGATTCGGGCCTGTGCTGCTATCTGCTTCTCTCCTGGGTGATGATGTGGCGTTCGGAAACCAGTCACATCGAACGTCGCGCCCGCGCCCTGGATGTGAGCCTCGGCGAGATCGTCGTGCTGACTGGCCTCGCGGCTTCATTCAGCCTCTTTGCCGCCGCGCGGGTTCTCGGAGTTGCGCGGGACCTGTCCGGCGGCGACGCCGCTTTGCATCTCGTGGCCGGCATCGGGACGATTGTCCTGTCTTGGTTCTTCGTCCACACACTGTTTGCCATCCACTACGCACATGAGTACCACGACGAGGCCCGCAGTCAGCCAGGCCAGACGAGGGGCGGGCTCAACTTTCCCGGCGGCGCCTCGCCTGACTATTGGGATTTCGGATATTTCGCGTCGGTTATTGCCATGACCTGCCAGGTTTCGGATGTGAGTGTCGAAAGCCGCGAAATGCGCCATCTGGTAACCGCCCATGGGGTTATCAGCTTTTTTCTCAACACGGTGATTGTGGCGCTTGCGGTGGGCATCGCCGTAACGCTGATCTGACGGAGCGGCAGATGGAAGCGCGACAGGGGTTTGTTGACGTACCGCTCGATACGCTGCTGCGCCCCGGCGAGACCAGCGATGGATCGGCCGCGGCCCTGGCATTGTTCCGGCGTGTCGTGCGTGATGTGCCAGCCTATGGGACCGTTTTGCGGGAACAGGGCATCGATCCAGCCGCCATCGCCTCGTCGTCGGATTTCAGGCGCCTGCCGCTGCTCGACAAGGCCAATTACATCCGGCGCTTCAGTCTCCCCGAGCTGGTCAAGGGCGGCAGCCTTGATCAATGCGATTTCTTCGCCGTGTCGTCCGGATCAACCGGCGAGCCCACCTTCTGGCCGCGCGGTGCCGCCGACGAATACCCGATCGCGGTGCGGTTCGAGCAGGTGTTCCGCGATGCCTTCGCGGCACACCGACGGTCCACCCTGGCGGTGGTGTGCTTTGCCATGGGCACCTGGGTGGGCGGGATGTTCACCACGTTCTGCCTGCGGGCACTTGCGGAGAAGGGCTACCGTATCGTGATCGCAACGCCCGGCAACAAGCCGGACGAGATCCTGCGCACGGTCGAACGCCTGGCACCTGAATTCGAGCAGACGGTGCTGCTCGGCTATCCGCCCTTTCTCAAGGAGGTGATCGATTCCGGTACAGCCCGGGGCCTCGATTGGGCGAAGTGCAACCTGCGCCTGGTGATGGCCGGCGAAGTGTTCAGCGAGACCTGGCGCGAGATCCTGGCGGAGCGGGCAGGGGCGGTCAACCTCCCGGCCTTTGCCGCCTCGCTCTATGGCACCGCCGATGCCGGCGTGCTGGCGCAGGAGACACCCCTCTCGGTGGCGATCCGGCGCTTTCTCAGTGAACGCCCGGATCTCGCCGGGGACCTCTTCGGCGAGTCACGTCTGCCGACGCTCTGCCAGTACGACCCCACCAGCCGGTATTTCGAGGTGATCGACGGGACACTGGCCTTCTCCGGTGACAACGGTATGCCGCTGATCCGCTATCATATCGCCGACCAGGGTGGAATCCTGAACCATGACGCCATGCTGGCACGGCTCACAGCGGCGGGGTTCGATCCGGCCGCCGCCGGCGTCGAAACCATGCGCCGCCAGCCCTTCGTCTGGGTATTCGGCCGTGCGAATTTCACGGTCTCCTATTTCGGTGCGAACATCTTCCCGGAAACGGTCAGCCTCGGCCTCGAAAAGCCAGAGGTGCACGGATTCGTCACTGGCAAGTTTGTCATGGAAGTGAAGGAGGGGATCGCCGGCAAGCCCGTCTTTTCCCTCGCCGTCGAACTGGCACAGGGAATAGCGCCGGTGCCTGAGCTAGCCGAAATCGCGGCCGACTCCGTTCTCGGGGTGCTGCGCCACCTCAACAGCGAGTTCGCGAATTATGTGCCGGCGGATCTGCAGCGGCCGCTGGTCACTCTCTATCCGCAAGGGGATGCCGGGTACTTCCCGGTGGGAATGAAGCATCGCTATAGTCGATAGGACTCATCCCCGTTCGTATAGCCGGGCGATGACATCGTTCCATTTTTCGCGGATCTTGTGGCGACGGATCTTCATGCTGGGGGTGAGCATGCCGTTGTCGATGGTGAAGCCCTCGCCAAGCAGTTTGAAGCGGCGGATCTTTTCGATGGCCGACAGGTTGCCGTTGACCCGGTCGATCACCGCCGCCATGGCCTTCTGGAAGGCGGTATCCTCGATCAGCACGGCGAGGTCGTCGCTGGTGCCGCCTCCGCCCGCATGGTGCGCCACGGCCCAGTCGCGCGCGAAATCAGCGTCGGGCACCACCAGGGCGACCAGATGCGGATGCCCATCGCCATGGACCATGGCCTGGGAGATTTCCGGCTGCAGTGCCAGGAAACCCTCGACCCTCGCGGGGGAAACATTGTCACCGCCCGAAAGCACGATGATATCCTTCTTGCGGTCGGTGATCTTGAGGTAGCCGTCGGTGTCGAACTCGCCGATGTCCCCGGTGTGCAGCCAGCCGTCGATCACGGTCCGCGCGGTGGCTTCGGGATCGCGCCAATAGCCGCTCATGACCGCCTCGCCGCGCACCAGGATCTCGCCATCGTCGGCGATCCTGGCATCGAGGCCTTCAAAGATCGGCCCCACGGTGTCGATCTTGATCCGGGCCGGCAAATTGGCGCTGATGACGGGCGACGCCTCGGTCTGGCCATAGCCCTGCAGCAGTCGAACGCCAAGGGCGAGGAAGAAGACGCCGATCTCGTAATTGAGCGCGGCGCCCCCGGAGACAAAGGCCTTGAGGCGACCGCCGAAGCGTCGCCGCACCTTCGCCCGCACCAGCACATCGCACAACAGATTGAGAACCCGTTCGCCCAGGGTGAGCGAGCCCGGCTCCTCATAGGCCTTGCGGCCCAGGCGATAGGCCAGCCAGAACAGGCGCTGCCGCAGTTTCGGCGCCTTGTCGAGGCCGCGCAGGATCTTCGCATGCATCGCCTCATAGAGGCGCGGCACAGCGGTCATGATGGTCGGTCGCGCTTCGGCCATGTTGTCGACCAGCCGCTCGATGCTTTCGGCATACCAGATCTCGGCGCCGATGGAGATCGGCAGGAACTGGCCGGCGGTGTGTTCATAGGAATGCGAGAGCGGCAGGAAGGATAGAAACCGGTCC
The DNA here is from genome assembly GCA_016794165.1 of Rhodospirillaceae bacterium. Taxonomy (GTDB): domain Bacteria; phylum Pseudomonadota; class Alphaproteobacteria; order Dongiales; family Dongiaceae; genus Dongia. The sequence goes on along the minus strand of JAEUKV010000001.1, from coordinate 4,789 downwards.
TGCCCGAGGCCCACCTGCAGCAGCAGGCGATAGGCGCCCTTGATGTTGCACAGGATCGAGCCATGACTGAGCATGACGCCCTTCGGCACGCCACCGGTGCCGGAGGTGTAGATGATGCAGCAAGTGTCGCGTCGTCCCTGTTCCGCCAGGCGGCGGTCAAGCTCGGCGTCGTCGTCGGAAAGCGCCAATGCCTCGTCCCAGCCGATCTGACGGAACGGCATCTGCAGGGCCTTCTCGGGCGGGTCGATGGCGATATGGAACTGGATGTCGCCGGCCTGGAGGGCCGCGGGCAACAGCCGCTTGGCGATGGTGCCGCCCGCCGCGATCATGCCCTTGGCCCCGCTGTGGGTGAGGATATGGCGGTGGTCTTCGCTGGTGTTGGTGGCAAAGGCCGGCACCGTGATGCCGCCCGCCGTCATGATGGCAAGGTCGGCGATCAGCCATTCCGGCCGGTTCTCGGCGATGAGAGCGATGCGGTCGCCGGGTTGAACGCCGAGCGCCACGAGGCCGCGGGCGAGGGCGCGGACGCGTTGGGCGGTCTCGCGCCAGGACGCACTCTGCCAGCGGCCCCCCTGCCGATGAAAGGTCAGCGGCCGGTCGCCCTGGGCCGACGCCTGATCGAAGAACAATGCCGTCAGGCTCGGTAGTCGATCGTAGTCCATGATTGTCCATTCCCCCGCGCCCGGCCTGGGTATGGCCGATGGGCGCTTGGCGTGTCCCCACAAATCCCCATATAAGGGCACCATGTCGCAATCAAGCATGCGAAAGCGAGAAATATGACTGCCGCACCTGCGAAAGCCGACCCCAAGGCTGCTTTGGGCGTTTTGCCAAACTGGAACCTTGCCGATCTCTATGCCCGCCCGGATGCGCCGGAAATCGAACGCGATCTCAAGGCGCTGGCGACCCAGGCCGGAGAATTCCGGCGCAGCTACGAAGGCAAACTGGCCGCCTTGACCGGCCCCGAGATGCTGGCGGCGCTGCAGGGCTATGAGCAGATGCAGGATCTGGCGGGCCGCATCGGGTCCTATGCACAGCTGGCCTATGCCGGCAACATGACCGATCCGGAACTGGCGCGGTTCCACCAGAACATCTCCGAGCGTCTCAACGACATTTCGGTGGAGACCCTGTTCTTCACCCTGGAACTCAATCGTATCGAGGATGCGGTGCTGGAGAGACAGCTCGAGCACGCCCCGTTGCGCCGCTACCGGCCCTGGCTGGACAGCGTTCGCGCCTTCCGCCCGCACCAATTGTCGGACGAGGCGGAACGGCTGCTGCATGAAAAGGCGATTGCCGGGCGCCATGCCTGGAACCGCCTGTTCGACGAGACCATGGCCGACATGCGCTTCGCGGTGGAGGGCGAGGGCGACAAGCTCACCAGCAACGAGGTGCTGAACCTGCTCACCGATCGCGACGGCAAGAAGCGCAAGGCCGCCGCCATGGGCTTCGCCAAGGGGTTGAAGGAACAGCAGCGCATCTTCACCCTGGTGACGAACACCCTCGCCAAGGACAAGGAGATCGAGGACAAGTGGCGCAAATTCCCGCGCCCGGTGTCTTCGCGCAACCTCGCCAACCAGGTCGAGGACGAGGTGGTGGAGGCGCTGGTGAGCGCGGTCAAGGCCGCCCATCCGCGGCTCAGCCATCGCTATTACAAGCTGAAGGCCAAATGGATGGGCGTGGAGGCGCTCGATTTCTGGGATCGCAACGCGCCGCTGCCGCGCGACGACGACCGCCTGATTCCGTGGCCGGAAGCCCAGCGCACGGTGCTCGAGGCCTATCACGAATTCTCGCCGGAGCTGGCCGATGTCGGGCGCCGGTTTTTCGACCGGAACTGGATCGATGCGCCCTCGCGGCCCGGCAAGGATCCGGGTGCCTTCGCACATCCCACCGTGCCGTCGGCGCATCCCTATCTGCTGCTCAACTATAACGGCCGCACCCGCGATGTGATGACGCTGGCGCATGAGCTGGGTCACGGCGTGCATCAGGTTCTGGCGGGACCGCAGGGCGCGCTGCTGGCCGACACGCCGCTCACCTTGGCGGAAACGGCCTCGGTATTCGGCGAAATGCTGACCTTCCAGTCGCTGCTGGCGCGCGAAAGCGACCCGGCCAAGAAGCGCATCCTGCTGGCCGGCAAGGTCGAGGACATGCTGAACACGGTGGTGCGGCAGGTCGCCATGCACAATTTCGAAACCCGGCTGCATGATGAACGCCGTTCCGGCGAGCTGATGCCGGAACGCATCGCGGAGATCTGGCTGGAGACACAGCGCGAGGCCCTGGGTGGGGGCATCAAGCTGCCGAAGGACAGCGAGTACGGGGTCTACTGGTCCTACATCCCGCATTTCATCCATGTGCCGTTCTATGTCTATGCCTATGCCTTCGGCGATTGCCTGGTGAACTCGCTCTACGCGGTCTACCGCAACGCCGGCGACGGCTTCGCCGAGAAGTATCTGGAGATGCTGCGGGCCGGTGGCAGCAAGCGGCACAAGGAATTGCTGGCCCCCTTCGGTCTCAATGCCGCCGACCCCGCCTTCTGGTCCAAGGGGCTCGACGTCGTCTCGGGCTTCATCGACGAGTTGGAGGCGATGTGAGTGCCGCGGGCGCCGTCCCGCGCGAGTTCGAGGATCTGCTGACACCGGCCGGCCGCCGCCTTCTCGACGGCAGTGGCGACGCCTGCGGCGCGCTGGCCGATCCCCGCCGCCGCTTTCTCGCCCTCGACGGGATGATCGCAAAGGGTCGCGCCGACGCCTTGCGCAAGGCGCTGGAGGCGCGGTTGCTGCCGCTGCTCTCGCCCATGGCCACGCCCATTCCGCCCGAAACGATCTGGGAAATGGAGCGGGATTACGAGGAATGGCTGCCGAAGACCGTGCGGGTGCGGACCGCCTATCTCGAACGGAAACGCAGCGCCGCCTATCGCGCCGCCGAGGCCATGGGGGTGATCGACCTCCTGCGTTCGGAAAGCCTCGCCGTCTTCGCCGAGCGGATCGCCGGCCGCAGACTCGACCGCCGGAACGGCCAGCAGGCGCTCTGCTACGGGCCCGGGGACTATGCCGGCCCGCACAACGATCATCACCCGGAAAACAAGCGCGCGGCACAGGGCTATCTCGACCTGCATCTCTCACTGTCTTCGCCGGCGGTCGCGCATCAATACATGGTCTATGCCAAGGGCGGGCATTTCACCGAGATGGTGCCGGTCCATGGCCTCGGCACGCTTACCATTTACCGGCTGCCGTTCTGGCACTACACGACGCCGCTGCAGGCAAAACCGGGTCGCGACGCAGCGGCGCGGCGCTGGGTGCTGCTCTCGACCTATCTCTACGCCGGGAACGGCAGATCGGCATAGAAGCCGACCCGCCGCTGCGCTAGCATCCGCCCGCCAGATCACGCGGAGGGGATTTGCTATGACCGCCATCGACCAGCAGAAGAAATTTGTCCTCGACTGGGTGGCGGATCATGCCAGCCAGCTTTCCGACTGGCACCAGGTGATCTGGCATTTCGCCGAACCCGCCTTCCGCGAGTACAAATCCGCCGCCTGGTATGTCGACAAACTGCGCGCCGAGGGCTTCGAGGTCGAAGCCGGGTCGGGCGGCATGCCGACGGCCTTCATGGCGCGCTGGACCAACGGCGACGGTCCCACCATTGCCACCTATGCCGAATACGATGCCGTGCCCGGCAATTGCCAGGCCGCGACGACGCGCCAGCAGCCGCGCGGCAATCTCTCGAAATACGCGGCGGGGCATACCGATCCGCATTCCGCCCTGGGGATCAGTGCCCTCGCCGGCGCTCTTGCGGTCAAGGCGGCCATGGAGAAATTCGGCATCAAGGGCACCCTCAAATTCTTCGGCGAACCGGCGGAAAAACTGCGCGCCTCGAAGCCGGTTCACGCCGCCAAGGGTTACTATGACGATCTCGACGCGGCGGTGAGCTTCCATCCCGCCTATATGCTGCCTATGGTCAACACCACGATCTGGGACAGTCATTGCGGCGTGGGGTATAATTATATTTATACCTTCACCTGCGACGAGCCGCAGAACTGGATCGCCTCGGACAAGTATTCGCCGATTCCGCAGAATCACCTGGCGGCGCGGGCGCCCGGCGCCAGCGACGCGCTCATCCACTTTTATACGTTTAACGAGAGCCTCAGGCGCTCCATGCTGCCCTTCACCGGGCTTTGGAGCTTCAACGAGGCGATCCTGACCGCGGGCCAGGCCACGGCCGACAACCTGACGCCGCAGATCGCGCAGATCGACTACATGCTGCGCACGGATTCGGTCGAGCAGGCCGAGATCATCAGCAGCGTCATGGACAACAACGCCGAGGCCGCCGCGCGCGCCACCTTCTGCAAGTGGAAAAAGACCTGGGTCTCGAAGAGCCGGCCGGGTCTTGCCAATCATGTGCTGGCGCAGGCGACCTTCGACAATCTGGCCCTGGTGGGTGCGCCGCAATGGGGCGAGGACGCCATCGCGGTCGCCCAGGAGATGCAGAAGAATCTGGGCCTGGAACCGATGGCGAGGCCGTTCCTGTCGGCCACCGAAACCCTCATCTCGCCACAGGATTGCGAGCGCGAACTCAGGAAGCAGATGCCGGAATGGCAGAAATACATCACCTCGGACGATTACCCGGACTACACCTGGCATTGCCCGACAGTGCGGCTGATCGTGGCGCGGCCGATGCTCTCGGCGCCCAAGGGTTATACCTATCCCGACTGGGTGGCCAATGCACTGGGCGGCATCCCAGCCACCATCGATCCGATGATCCAGAGTGCGGGCAAGACCATCGGTGCCACCCTGCTCGA
>JAEUKV010000297.1 GCA_016794165.1 Rhodospirillaceae bacterium | reverse complement strand
GGCATCCTCGGCCAGGTGATCGGCGCCAGCCGCCGCTATGACGGGCCGATGGGCAAGAGCGACCGGGCGGTGGTGTTCGGCATCCTCGGCCTGGGCATCGGTATCGGCGTATTGCCGCCGGGTTGGCTCGACTGGGCGATGATGGCACTGATCCTGCTGGGGATCGTCACCATCCTCAATCGGGCGCGTCAGGCCCTTGCCGAAACGCCGCGATGAGCTTCCTCGAGATCACGCCCAATGCCGCCATGGCGGTGGCGGCGGTGCTGGGCCTGCTGGTGATCGCCACGGCCATCGCCTGGCCGCAGCGCAAGCGCAAGCAGGAACTGTGGCTGCGCACCCGCACCTGGTGGGTGATCGTGCTGCTGATCGCCCTATCCGTGGCGCTGCCCTCCTGGGTCCCGGTCGCGCTCTTTGGCCTGATCAGCTTCCTCGCCTTCAAGGAATTCGTGACCCTGATACCGACCCGGCGGGCCGATCACCGGGTGCTGCTCTGGGCCTATCTCGCCATCCCCATTCAGTACTATTGGGTTTCGGTCGGCTGGTACGGCGTCTTCATCATCTTCATCCCGGTCTACATGTTCCTGGCACTGCCCTTGCGCATGGTGATCGCGGGCGAGACGCAGGGCTTCATCAAGGCCGCGGGCACGCTGCACTGGGGCCTGATGGTGACGGTCTTTTCGCTCAGTCACGCCGCCTACTTGCTGGCCCTGCCGCACGAGGTCAATCCGTTGGCGGGGGGCGATGGGCTGCTGCTCTATCTGCTGCTGCTTACCGAGATCAACGATGTCGGCCAGTATTGCAGCGGCAAGCTGCTGGGACGCCGCAAGGTGGTGCCCAAGGTCAGCCCCAACAAGACCGTCGAAGGCCTGCTGGGTGGCGTCGTCATCACGACGCTGGTGGCGGTGCTGGCGGCGCCCTATCTCACCCCGCTCCTGTGGTGGCAGGCGCTGATCGTCGGCTGCGTCCTGGCGCTGGCCGGCTTTGCCGGCGACGTCACCGTCTCCGCGGTGAAGCGCGACCTCAAACTGAAGGACAGCGGCTCGCTGCTGCCGGGCCATGGCGGGGTACTCGACCGGGTCGACAGCCTCACCTTCACCGCGCCGCTCTTCTTCCACATGATCTACTACCTGCATTACTGACCATGGACGGATTTCTGCGCCGCCTGTTCGCTCTGCTGGTGCTGCGGCCGGTGGCCCTGCTGATGCTGGGTATTACCCTGCGCGGGCGGGAGTACCTCCCGAAATCCGGCCCTGCGATCGTGGCGGCCAATCACAACAGCCATCTCGATACGCTGGTGCTGCTGTCGCTGATGCCGCTCCGTCTCATTGACAAGGTGCGGCCGGTGGCGGCGGCGGATTATTTCCTCAAGAACCGCCTGCTCGCCTGGTTCAGCCTCACCCTGCTCAACATCCTGCCGCTGGAGCGCGGCAATGCCGCGCGCGGCGAGGATCCGCTGGCGGAAAGCAGTGCCGCCCTGGCGCGGGGCGAAATCCTGATCGTCTTTCCCGAAGGCTCGCGTGGCAGCGCCGAGGTGATGGGCAAGTTCAAGGGCGGGATTGCCCGCCTCAAGGAGCGCTTTCCCGACGTGCCGGTCATTCCAGTCTTCCTGCACGGCGCCGGCAAGGCCCTGCCGCGCGGCGAGATCGTGCTGGTGCCGGTGGTGGTCGACGCGGTCGTGGGGGAACCGGTTGCCTGGCCCGGCAACCGCGCGCAGTTCACGGCCGATCTCGAAGCCGCCGTGCGCGGTCTCGGTGCCGATCTGCCTAACTCGTTCGACGACGGCGATTAATCGGTCAGTTTCTCGATCCAGTCGCGGTGCCGCGGGAAGGTCGTGAGCAGCGCATCCCGCGCGCCCAGCTCAAAGTCGGCGAAATCGAAACCGGGGGCGACGGTGCAGCCGGTCAGGGCATAGGCGCTGCCGGCCGCCGGGATGGCGCCGAACCAGTGGCCGGCGGGAACTACATGCTGCGGCACCTGGCCTTGCGCGAAATCGCGGCCGAGAACGGTCTCGCTGAGGCCGCCATCGGGTGCAATGGCAACGATCAGCAGCGGATCGCCCGCATAGAAATGCCAGACTTCGTCGGCAGGGATGCGGTGCAGTTTGGAGCGATCGCCGGCGGCAAGCAGATAATAGATCGCCGTGGCATGGGCGCGATCGCCGGTGAAGCGATCCGGCAGCGCAGCCGCGGCAATCGATTCAACGGCGCGGTAGGTCTCGCGGTAGTAACCCCCTTCCGGGTGTGGCAGCAGGTCCAGCGACCTGACCAGAGCCTCAATCACGGCGCCCATATCGCGCCACGGCTTGCTTGAGAAGATCATGGGGTACGGCATGGGCGGTGCGGCCCTTGTAGCCGGTCATGGTCTCGGCGGCGCAAAGCGCGTTCCAGATCGCCTCCTCGGTCGCTTCCGCCGCGGCCTGAAATAGGGCGGTGCACTCCTCCATACCCAGCATCTTCACATCCGCCATCTTCGATTTGAGCGGCACGCGATTGCCGGTGGAGAAGGCGAGGAAGATGTCGCCCGAGCCGTTGGACCCGATACCGCCCACCCAGGCGAGGCCCGTCGTCGCACGGCGCGCCAGGCGCTGGCACTGAATGGGGAGCAGCGGCGCATCGGTCGCCAGGATCACGATGATCGATCCCTGTTCCTCCTTGCGTTCGGCATGGGCGGAAGCGACGATGTCATTCGTGATCTCGAGGCCCACCGGCGCGTGGCCGCAGCGCAGCAGCGAGCGCCGGCCGTAATTCGATTGCACCAGCGCCCCCACAGTCCAGCCGCCATCCTCGGACCCGAGGCGGCGCGAGGCCGTGCCGGTGCCGCCCTTGAATTCATGGGTGATCATGCCGGTGCCGCC
>JAEUKV010000282.1 GCA_016794165.1 Rhodospirillaceae bacterium | reverse complement strand
GGGCGACGACCTCGGCTACAACTGGCTGCGCACCAATTTCGCGGGCTCGGGCCCCTTTTTCCTCAAGGGCTGGAAGCCCAATGAATCGCTGATTCTCGAAGCCAATGAGGGCTATTGGGGCGGGGCGCCGAAGATCAAGCGCGTGTTGGCTCGCAACGTGACCGAAAGCGCCACCCAGCAATTGCTGCTGCAGAAAGGCGATGTCGATATCGCCCGCAACCTGCTCGGTGATCAGATCACCGCCGTCTCGCAGGACCCCAACATCACCATCGCGGCGACGCCGAAGGCGACCGTCTGGTATATGGGCCTCAACACCAAGAATCCCAACCTCGGCAAACAGGAAGTGCGCCAGGCGATGAAGTACTTGGTGGATTATGACGGCCTTGCGGAATCCTCCTTCAAGAGCGTCGGCATCAAGCACCAGAGTTTTCTGCCGCGCGGCCAGCTGGGCGCCCTGGAAGAGACCCCCTTCTCGTTCAATCTTGACAAGGCCAAGGAACTGCTCGCCGCGGCCGGCCTGCCTGACGGCTTCAACGTGACCATGGACACGACCAACAAGAGCGAGACCCGCGCCCTCGCCGCGTCGATCCAGAACACGATGGCCAAGGCTGGCGTCAACATCATCATCAAGATCGCGGACAATAAAACCACGCTCACCAAGTATCGTGCCAGCGAGCACGACATCTATATCGGCCAGTGGGGCTCCGACTATCAGGATCCGCATTCGAATGCCGAAGGTTTCCTGATGGCGCCGCTCGCCAAGCGCAATCAGTGGCAGCTGCCAGAGAACGAAACCGCCGTGCTCGCCGCCCGCGACGAAAAAGACGGCGCCAAGCGCGCACAGATGTATGTCGACCTGCAGCGCAAGGCGATGGAGGACAGCCCCTATATCATCCTGTTCCAGCAGGTCGAGAACGCTGCCATCCTGAAGAACGTCAAGGGCTTCGTGATCGGCCCGACCTTCGACCTCAACCTCTACAGCAACGTGGTCAAGGAATAGGACTCCTCGAACGCCGCCCGGTTCGGCCGGGCGGCGTTCTCAGGAGTCCATCGTTCAATTGCGCTCATGAAGCTCAATCTCCGCCTGAAGGCGATCCTGCGCACCCTTGCCTCGGTCGCCTTTACCTTGTTCGGCCTGTTGCTGGTGACCTTCATCATCAGCCGATTGCTGCCGGCGGACCCAGTCCTGGCCATCGTCGGCGACCACGCAAGCGATGAATACGTCGAACGGGTGCGCGAGCAACTCGGCCTCAACAAGCCGATCCTGGTACAGTTCTGGATCTACTTCACCAACGTGCTGCAGGGCGATCTCGGCCAGTCGATCCGCACCGGCCAGCCGATCATCGAGGAACTGGCCAACGTTTTTCCGGCGACCCTGGAACTAGCCACCATCGGCACGCTGATCGGTGTCGCCTTCGGTATTCCGCTGGGCGTGTGGGCGGCGGTCAACAAGGACAGCTGGATCGACCATGTCGTCCGCTTTTTCGGCCTGGTCGGCTATTCGGTGCCGATCTTCTGGCTGGGACTCATGGGCCTCCTCGTGTTCTACGCCGAGCTTGACTGGCTGCCCGGTCCGGGGCGCCTTGATTTCGGCTATGAGGACTTCATTACCCCAGTTACCGGCCTCATGACCGTCGATACGCTATTGGCCGGCGAGACCGATCTCTTCTGGAACGCGGTCGGTCACCTGATCCTGCCGGCCGCCTTGCTCGGCTATTTCAGCCTCGCCTATATCAGCCGCATGACCCGCTCGCTGATGCTGGGGCAACTGAGCCAGGAGTACATCCTCACCGCCCGCGTCAAGGGCGTCAGCGAGGCCCGGATCATCTGGAAGCACGCCATGGGCAATATCATGGTGCCGCTTATCACCGTGGTGGCGCTATCCTATGGCAATCTGCTCGAAGGCTCGGTGCTGACCGAGACCGTCTTTGCCTGGCGCGGCCTTGGCCTCTACATCACCGATTCGATCTTCGGCCAGGACATGCCGGCAGTCATGGGCGGCACGATCGTGGTCGGCGCCATTTTCATCATCATCAACATGCTGACGGATCTGGCCTATCGTGTGCTCGATCCGCGCGCCAAGTGATGACGGGAGGGCACGACATGACGACCATCTCCTGGCGCGACTGGCTATTGAGCGACACCCCGGATTCCCGCTGGCAGGCGCGGCTGGGGCGTTTTTATCTTGGCTGGCTGACCTTTGCCCGCAACCCGCTCGGCATGCTCGGCCTGGCGATCCTCATCGTTCTTGTCCTCTGCGCCCTCTTTGCCCCCTGGATCGCGCCGCACAACCCGATCTCGGGCGAATTGGGCGACCGCCTGCTGCCGCCCAGTGGGGAGTTCTGGCTGGGCACCGATCAGCAGGGGCGCGACATCTTCAGCCGCATCATCTACGGCGCCCGCACGACGCTCTTCATCATCGGTCTGGTCGCGGTAACGGCGGCGCCCATCGGCCTCCTGATCGGGACCACGGCCGGCTTCCTGGGTGGCTGGGTGGAATCCGTCCTCATGCGCCTCACCGACGCCTTCCTGGCTTTCCCCAAGCTGATCCTGGCGCTGGCCTTCGCCGCGGCCCTGGGGCCGGGCCTGGAGAATGCGGTCCTCGCTATCGCGCTGACGGCCTGGCCGCCCTATGCCCGCATTGCCCGCGCCGAGACCCTGGCGGTCCGCAATAGCGACTATCTGGCCGCCGCCCGCATGACCGGGGCCGGCCCCCTTCGCCTGCTGATCGGCCATATCATGCCGATGTGCATCCCTTCCCTGATCGTCCGCGTCTCGCTCGACATGGCCGGTATCATCCTGATTGCCGCCGGGCTGGGATTCTTGGGTCTTGGCGTCGCCCCGCCGCAGCCGGAATGGGGTGCCATGGTCTCGGAAGGGCGCGAGCAGATCCTCGATCAATGGTGGGTCTGCACCTATCCCGGCATCGCCATCTGCATCGTCAGCCTCGGCTTCAATCTGATCGGCGACAGCCTGCGCGACGTTCTTGATCCGCGGGGCAGCTGAGGAACGGCCATGCAGGAAAAGAGCGGCATCATCCTCGACGTCGAGGACCTCAATATCCGCTTCGACACGCCCAAGGGCGAGTTCCACGCCGTCAAGGATGTCAGCTTCCGCATGAGGCGCGAGAAGTTGGCGATCGTCGGTGAATCCGGTTCCGGCAAGACCCAGACCGGCCGCGCCATCCTCGGCCTCACACAGGGGCGCATCTCCGCCAAACGCCTGGCCTTCCACGACACCAGCCTCCTGGGGCTGGATGCCGCCGGCTGGCGGCAGATCCGCGGCCGCCGCATCGCCATGGTCATGCAGGACCCAAAATACTCGCTCAATCCCGTGATGACCATCGGCGATCAGCTGATCGAGGCCGGGCAGCGCAGCCTGGCACCCGGCAGCGTCCGCTCGCGCGCACTCGAGATGCTGGAAGCGGTCAAGATCCGCGACCCGCTGCGTGTGTTCAATGCCTGGCCGCACGAACTCTCGGGCGGCATGGGCCAGCGCGCCATGATCGCCATGATGCTGATGGCGGAACCGGAACTGCTGATCGCCGACGAGCCTACCTCGGCGCTCGACGTTACGGTGCGCCTGCAGGTCCTCGCCATCCTCGACGATCTGGTGAAGACGCGCGACATGGGCCTGATCTTCATCAGCCACGATCTCAATCTGGTCAGGACCTTCTGCGACCGGGTCCTCATCATGTATGGCGGCCGTGTCGTGGAAACGCGGATGGCTCGCGACCTGCGCGCGGCGACGCACCCCTATACCCAGGGACTGCTCGCCTGTTCGCCGGAAATCGACCGGCCGACCAGGCGCCTGGCCACCCTGCAGCGCGACCCCGCCTGGGCCGAAGCACCCGCGGCAGCACCTGGGGCGGCGCCGGCGGATACCGGCTCATGATAGAGATCCAGGATCTTTCCGTCATCTTTGGCGAGGCCGGCCAGCGGGTAGTCGCGGTGGACGGGGTCAGCCTGCGTGTTTTACCGGGGGAGAGTTTCGGGCTGGTGGGCGAATCCGGATCGGGCAAGTCGACCATCCTGCGCGCGGTGGCCGGCCTGATCGATCATTGGGGCGGGTCGATCCGTATCGACGGCCATCCCGTCGGTCGCAAGCGCAGCCGCGATTTCTATCGCCTGGTCCAGATGGTCTTTCAGGACCCGTTCGGATCCCTGCACCCCAAGCACACGGTCGACCGGATCCTCAGCGAGCCGCTGATCATTCACGGCCTCGACGATGCCGAGGCGCGGGTCCGTGCTGCCCTGGATCAGGTGCAGCTGGGTCCCAGCTTTCGCTTCCGCTATCCGCACCAGCTCTCGGGCGGGCAGCGCCAGCGGGTGGCCATCGCCAGGGCGTTGATCCTCTCGCCGCGCCTCATTCTGCTCGACGAGCCGACGTCGGCACTCGATGTCTCCATCCAGGCGGAGATCCTCAACCTGCTCGATGACATCCGCCGGGATCTGGGCGTGACCTACCTCTTGGTCAGCCATGACCTCGGGGTTGTTGCGCATATGTGCGACCGGCTGGCGGTGATGAGGCAGGGGGCGCTCGTCGAAGTGGCGAGCCAGGGCGACCTGGCCGCCGGCGCGCTGCGCGAACCCTATTCCCAGCAGCTGATGCTGGCCAGCAAGGGATACGATCGCGCGGTGGTGAACAGCTTTACCGACACCTAGTTGCCTATTCCACGTTTTCCAATTAGTATCAAATAGTTAAGAAGAGACTCGCCTGCCGCGCAGTGGCGCTCTGCAGCCAAGATGCTTGCACCATGGCCGTGGCTGCTCTATGGCAATGCGCAATCTCATTGCGTTCGGGTGGAATTGTGGCGCGATCAACCCCTTTGCCGGGGTGATGCGCAGGCTCCGGCTGAAGCCCAGACCGCTCAATCCGTCACGGCCATCGGCCCAATGTTAGAAAGCGACCCTGTATGTCCAAGGAAGACGTCATCACCTTTGATGGTACCGTAACCGAAATGCTGCCCGACCTCCGCTACGTCGTCCAGCTCGACAACGGCCATCAGACGCTGGCCTATACCTCCGGCAAGATGCGCAAGAATCGCATCCGCATTCTGGAAGGCGACCGCGTCACGGTCGAGATGACGCCCTATGACCTCACCAAGGGCCGCATCACCTTTCGCTTTAAGGATGAGCGCGCCCCCGGCAGCTCGGCGCCGCGCCCGGCTCCGTTCAAGCGTCGTCACTGAGATCGGATCGAGGCCGCTGGCGTTTTCCGCTGGCGGGTTTCAGGCCGCGCGCCTTGAGGGCCGCCCAGGCCTCCGCGCCACTATCGACGATATCGAAGATCCCGAGATCGGCCGGATCGATCAGACCGCTTTCGGTGAGCGCCTCGAAATTGATCACCCGGTTCCAGTACTCCCTGCCGACCAGCACCACCGGCGTGGCGGTGACCTTCCGGGTCTGCTGCAGGGTGAGGATCTCGAACAATTCATCCATTGTCCCGAACCCGCCCGGAAACACCGCGAGGGCGCCGGCACGCATGGCGAGATGCATCTTGCGCATCGCAAAATAGTGGAAGCGAAAAGTGAGATCGGGGGTCGAATAGGCATTGGGCTCCTGTTCGCCCGGCAGCGTGATGTTGAAGCCGATGGAGGGTGCACCGGCTTCCAGGGCGCCACGATTGGCTGCTTCCATGATGCCCGGCCCGCCGCCGGTCGCGATCACGTTCTCGCGTCGCCCATCGGCGGGTTTGAGGGCGCCGCCCTCCTCTGACACGAGGCGGCCGAAGCTGCGCGCCTCCTCATAGTACTTGACCCAGCTGGCGGCCTTCTCCAGCCGCGCCCGCTCCTCGGCCGATTCGGCGGCGGCAAGGTCGGCCGCCGACTTCTCCGGTGAGGGAATTCGGGCCGACCCGAAGACGATGACCGTCGAATGCACCCCCCAATCCCGCAGGATCAACTCGGCCTTGTAGTACTCGACGGCAAATCTCAGGCCGCGCAGTTCATCCCGATTGACCAGGAAATCGGTATCCTCGATGGGGAGCACATAGCTCGGTGCCTGCATCTGCAGCCGATTGTCTACTTTCGGTTGGTCCACCATGGCAGTTTCCTCTATCCGTGATTCGCCGGTTGACTGAATCATGCCTCGCGCTGGCCGCTTTGTCCCGGCCGCATCTCCGCTGCGCTGCGGCACCGAAGATGCTAGTAATTCCTCTGGATGGACAATCAAGTCCAGGAAAGGGGGTACCGGGGTGGCCTTCCCGATCGAGAGTTTTTCATCCTTCGGCGAGGATCGGTTGATCCTCAAATTCCTCGCCAAACGGCCGGCCGGCTTCTATGTCGACGTGGGCGCCCATGCCCCGATCGACTATTCGAACACCTATGCGCTCTATCTTCGCGGCTGGCGCGGGATTGCGGTCGATCCAGACCCGGATGCCATCGCCGCCTTCCGGCGCGAGAGGCCCGAGGACCTGGCGCTGCAGGTCGCCGTCGGGACGGCGCCGGGGAAAGTGACCCTGCATCTCTTCAACGACCGCTCGATGAACACGACCGACGCGGCCAGTTTTGCCAAAACCCTCGCCAACCCGCGCAAGCGCCATCTGGGCGACATCGTCGTCGAACGGGTCACCCTGGCTGGCATCCTCGACCGGCACGTTCCGGCCGGACGCCAGGTCGACTTCATCAACATCGATTGCGAAGGCGCCGACCTGGACGTGCTGCGCTCAAACGACTGGGCGCGCTTTCATCCGTCCTTGCTCGCGGTCGAAGACCTCGATCTGGATCTTGAGCGCGTTACCGAAAGCCAGATTTTTCGCTTCCTGCGGCCACTCGGCTACCGCCTCGTCTCGCATCTCCACTATACCTCGATCTACCGTTTGGGCTGATCGTCGCGGGCAGATTGCGGGGTGTGAAAGATCTCCCAGCGCACCTTGGCCCAGCGATAGGCATCCATCACGGCGATGGCATAAACAAAGAAGCCGCCGGCATAGCGACCCAGGATGGAGACGTCGTCGGCCGCGTAGTGCGCCGTGACATAGCCGAGGGCGATGCTGGTGAACAAGAAGAGCAGGCCGCGCGTCGGCTGATTGTTGAGGAGTTGCCCCACGCCGGGCAGCAGCACGGCCACCGCCAGGACCAGCAGGGGATGGAACGGGGCCTTCAACGGCTTGTCGGTCATGCCTGATTCCCTTGCACGCGAGATGTTGCCTTCGATACCGTGCCAAGGTCCTCTGCCAGGGCGATACAGCGATCCATGATATCGCGCAGCAGGATCGCCGACACCTGCGACTCACGAAAATCGGCGGCGCGCATGACCAGGTATTCCGGGCGCCGCCCCTGGTCGAGCAGCCCGACCAGACGCACGCCCTTGGGCGTCACGAGAATTTCCTTGGCCTGATCCGCCGCAAAAAAATCGAGATGCCGCCGCAGCAGATCGATGGCGGGCGCCTGCGCCGGGTCCGCGGTCTTGACCACGCTCCCCGGCGGCCAGTCGGATGGCACCGAGAGTTGAAACGGCAGGTCGTTCCCGGGGCCGTAGAACTCCGTGTTCTGCACCCGGACCATGATGTCCGTGGTGGCAATACCTTCGATCGGCGTCAGCAGCGATACGCGCAGCCAGAGAACCGGCAATTTGCGGAAGGTCATGGTGTCGATGACGGTGTCGATCAGGAAGGCGTGACCGCGATACCGGCCGCTCAGGACCGGAAACTCGACACCGCTCTGCTCCACCCGGTAGGAGTCGAACAGGTCATAGGCCGGCGCGAAAACCTGGGATCGCTGCCGGCGCCGCTGCTGGCGTTCGCGGCGGTAGAGGGCGATCAGGACGACCAGCACCAGGCCAGCCAACACGAACAGCATGAGGAATGAGGGAGTCGAAGTCATGGCACCGCGGCTTGCAACAAGGCAACGGCCGGCGGGTCGCCCCGCCGGCCGTCAAGCAGCCCATTATCCATCGAAACAGCGCGGATGATCAATAACCGCGCGGCCGCGGCCAGGCCATGGTGAACTGGTCGCCGCGCCGGACATACTTGTACCGGAAGAAGACGAACCAGACCGATGCCACCACATAGAACACCATCATCGCGAGCAGCTGAGTTCCGAAACCCAGATAGACGGCGACAAAGGTCGCGGCGCAGAGGGTCACCAGAACCAGCGACGGGATCGGGTGGAAGGGATGGACATAGCCGCGTTTGATCGTCTCCAGCGGCCACTTCGAGCGGAAGCGGAACATGTTGATCGGCATGAAGGTATAGCCGAGCAGACCGGAGAGGATCGAGAAGGTGATGACCGGGCCCAGCAACTGCAAGAAGCCAAACGAGGCCGCGATCGGGATCAGGAAGATGATCGCACGATAGGGCGTGCGATACCGCGGATGCACTGCCGCAAAGAATTGCGGCAGATAGCGATCACGCCCCATCGAGAACCAGGCGCGCGAGGCGTCGTTGATGCAGCCGTTGGCCGAAGCCAGCGCCGAGAAGACGGTACCGATCCACAACAGCACGACCAGGAAGGTGCTGCCCGACATGCGCGAGGTGTCGTAGAGCGGTGCCAGCGCGGTGCCGAGATATTCCCACGGCAGCGAACCCGCGCAAACATACCAGGTGAGCGCCGCGGCGATCAGCAGGGTAATCATGCCAGTCATGGTCCCCAAGGGCAGCGAACGACCGCAGGAGCGCACCTCTTCCGCCGCCTGGCAGGTACCTTCGATGCCGAGGTAGTACCAAATCGCGAACTGGAACGCGGCCAGCACCCCCATCCAGCCATAGGGCAGACCGCCCATGCCAAGCTCCTGGTGATGGAGCGGCTCGGCAGTACCCACGCCGAACTGGTAGGCAACGAACAGCACGACGATCGAGGCAAAGGCGACCGCGGTAATCAGGAAGTTGATGCTGAGCGCCATGAACACGCCGCGATAGTTGAGCCAGGCCAGCACGGCCACGGCCAGCAGCACGAAGGGTCGGGCGTCGACCGAACCGGGCTCGGCACCGAGACCTTCCGCCGCGATACGCACCAGATCGCCGAACACGAACACGTCGGCTGCCTCAAGCATGGTATAGGCCAGGACGAGGTAGAGGCCGACATTGAAGGCCATGAGCGGCCCGGTCGTATGCTTGGCCTGGGTATACTGACCGCCGGCCGCGGCAACCGTCGAGGTTACCTCGGAATCGATCATGGCGACGCAGGTATAGAGCAGACCCACAATCCAGCAGGCGATGATCGAGCCGAGCGCACCGCCCTTTTCGACCGACAGATTCCATCCCATGAACTCGCCGACCAGAACGATCCCGACGCCGAGCGCCCACACGTGGATCGGACCGAGCACCTTGGCAAGATTGATCGATGACGGCTTGGCGCCGCCCGCAGTGATATCCGACATGGCTGGCCCCTATGACTTCCGTTGTCCGTCTTGCTGCATGGCAAGCTCGTCGACACCTTCTTGTGAACTTGTGAGAACGTCTTCGCCGTATTGCTGGCTGACGCGAATGGCGTCCCACAGCATCCAGCCGAGAAGCAGCAGCGAGACCAGCCACGCACCGGCCTGGATCACGTCCCACGGGCCACGGAATTGCAGAAAATCGAGCATGAGTTTTCCCCTACCTGTCAGGCGCCGTTGCCGAACTTCTCGGCGATCACCTCGCGGTATTCCTTGTTGGATTGGAACACCAGGAAGACGAAATAGGCGAGAATGGCTGCCAGCGTCGCCAGCAATCCGCCCCATGAGAACGAATAGTCGTAACGCAGGGTGATGCTGGTTGCTGCGTCCTCAAGACCGAGGCCGAGTTTCTCCCATTGTGCCTGCATGACGGCGTTCTGACCGAGCGCTTCCCAGGTCAAATTCTCGAAGGTGATCGTTCCTTCCGCGTCGATCCGCTTCACCAGGCCGGCTTCGTTGGTGAGAACGGTGCTGCCATCCTCGGCCTGTGCGACCGTCACCGTTCCAGGCAGCCAGTCGCCCTTTTCGGCACCGGCCAGATTGAGTTCGAGCGGGATCCATAGTGCCAGAAACGTCAGCACCAGAATGAACACGGCATCGAATGCCTGCCCGATCCCGCTTTGAACTGGTGGTTGATATTGCTTCGCCACTGCCATCCTCCCCTGATAGATCGGCTCTTGGCTGCCCGGATCTTGCTGTCCGTAGCGGCAGTCCTACCGATTGGCGTCGAGATGCTTGATATCGAGTTCGTAGATGAAGTTCTTGTCGTGACTGTAATGCGAGATCATCGCCGCGATGGCCGCAGTATTGAAGATCCCCACCAGCAGCCCGGCGATCGCCAGGACGATTCGGGCATTGCTGTCTTCGATGTAGCCGCTGACCGAGAAAAAGACGAAGAGTAGCGTTGCCCACAGCGCTACGACGAAAGCCCAGGCCCACAACCGATCGCGGCTGAACATGGCGTCGATGCGAGATTGCATGTTGTTTGTCATTGGCGTTTTCCCCTCCCAGAATCGCTCGGATACCATGGCCGTTGCTCGGCTTCTTGGGGTATCGTCGGCACGCGGAATCATCATTATCATAGGTAAACAAATTCCACTAGGATGAAACTGCTTTCCCGCAGATAAACGCAATTTCGATATTTATTGATATTTATCAATGGCTTGATAGTTTAACGCGAGGAATGCCTTGGATCCGCGACTGGCCGGCGAGAAGACGGCGGACAAGATGGTGGGGCAAAAAAAGAGCGGCGACCGACGGCCACCGCTCTCTCGCATCAGGCGCCAAGGCACCCGACTACATGCTGCGCAGGATCTTTTCCCCCTTGAGGGCCCGCTGCAGGTTGTCGCCCTGCTTGAGGACCTTCATGTCGTCGGAGAAGTTGCTGTCTTCCATGCGCCACTGCGCCACGTGCCAGAAAATCCAGAACGCCACGCAGACGATGAACATCAATCCTTCGGAACCGACGAAAGGATAGAGTGGTCCAATATCGAGCATATTTCCCTGCCAGTTCTCAAAACTACCGGTCGACATTTCCATACTCCTTCTTTTCTCTGTTACCGAAGGACGCCAGCCGCACGGGCGGCTTCGAGTTCGGCCCGGATGATGTCATCCTCTTCCTCGTAACGAGCGGCGTATTCGGAGAGATCCAACCCAACCAACTCGATCTCAAGGGGTACGCGCAGCTTGTTGAACGCCTTCAGGATGCCGGCCGCGATATAGGCAGGCACGAAACCCAGCACGAAGAACATGATGATCGCACCGGCGAAATTACCCCAAGGTGTGATCACGGCATCCCATTTTTGAGAGGCCGGATAGCCCCAGAGCATGAAGCCGGCGATGACCACACCAAGGAATCCGCCATAGCCATGGACGGCAACCGCGCCCACGGCATCGTCGATCTTGAAGCGGCGTTCCACCCAATAGTGCAGCTTGTAACAGATCATCGGCACGATGGCGCCGATGATCATGGCCTGCAGCGGATGATAGAGATCGTTACCGGCCGAGGCCCCGATGACACCGCAGAGACCCCCGGAATAGGTCCAGAACGCATCGCCACGGGAGATCAGGAACCCGCCCATAAGACCGCCGGCCAGCGACATCAGGAAGTTGAAGGTGATGGCGGAAAGCGTCGTCGGCGTGAGGTAGATGTTGGTGGCCGACAAGAACACGCCGTCCCCGTTCTGCACATCGATGATCGGGATGTTGCAGGCGACATAGAAGCCCCAGAACCCGGTATAGATCAGGAACAGGCCCACGGTGATGAGCCAGGGGTTGTGGGGCACGATGTTGCGCGGTGTGCCGTCCGCGCGGAACTTGCCGATACGTGGCCCGAGATGGATCAGCACGGCGAGCGCGGCACCACCGGCGATGGCGTGGATGACACCTGAGGCATAGGCATCATGATAGCCAAGAACCCGTACCATCCAGCCGTCAGGATGCCAGCCCCAGGCCGCGTCGATGATCCAGGTGAAGGAGCCGATCAGTACCGCGATGATCCAGAAGGCACCCGAACGCACCCGCTCGATAACGGCACCCGAGATGATCGAGGCGGCCGTCCAGGAGAAGAGCAGAAAGGCCGCCCAGAACACGCCGTTGATGCGCGCCCAAAAGGCCGTGTCATCCGGAGTGAAAGTGGCGGAATCGGCCGGTGTCCCGCCCATATGGCTGCCCATCAATTCACCCCATGGCTCAGCCCAGGGCGCAGAGATGAGACCGCCTTCTATGATCCCCGGCCCGTTCGGAAAGGCAAAATAGATCCACCAGCCAAAGAAGAAGAAGGTCACAGTGACCAGCGGGATCACCATGGTGTTCTTCATCAGCGTATGCATGTGGTTCTTGCGCCGCGATGCGCCGACCTCATACATGCAGAATCCAACATGGATGAGGAACATGAAGACCACCGTCACCCAGTAATAGAACTCGGTGAAGATGATCGTTAGAGCGGTAACGTCGTTGTCCATTCCAATCCCCTCCCCAACACAAGGTTAAGAAACACGAACAACGCGCCGATAACGACAGCGCGTCGATCGATTCACCAGAGGAGTTGGCACACCAACCGATTACCGGAACGGACTCGTCCGGACGGCAATGCAGACAGAGCTACCCAAAGCTGGATATTGTGCGTTCCCTCCTGGCGACACTGCCGGCTTGGGCCGGTCATTGTTGGCAATCTTGATCTTCCGAAACGTCGGCCGCTGCTCACGGAGCGTATTCATCCAGCGATAACCGGCGCCTTTGAATGATCCCCCTCACGACCCCGGAGCAAGTCCGCTCACATGGTCGGAAATAACGCAGCGCAGCATGTTTGTATGCACTGCAGCGTGTGTTTATTACGCAATTTTATAGCATGTCCGAGCTGATTCGACCAGATGGTTGCCACCATTTGCGCAAGCAAATCCAAACCAATGCCAGGCCAATCGCGTGCCGCAGAAGCAAAAAAGCAGGGAAGTGCGGCCCTGCCGTCCTTCCCTGCTTTCAGGAGGTCTATATTGGTTGCAGCCGGCAACCAGCCGCTCAGCAATCGAGCGTGTTGTGCCGCTCCCATTCGGTGAGGTGCCGAGTATAGGCGTTCCATTCCTCGGTCTTCATCCGGACATAGGCGTCGACGAAGGAATCGCCGAACTGCTCGCGCAGCACCTTGCTGCCAGAAGCGAGCCGCAGGGCGTCGAGCAGGTTGAGCGGCAGCTTCTTGCCGCCCTTCACCGTATGGCCTTCGGTATACATGTTGATGTCGAGGCGCTTGCCGGGATCGCGGTTGTTGGCAATCCCGTCGAGACCGGCCGAAACGATGCCCGCCTGCAGCAGATAGGGATTGGTGGCGCCATCGGCCAGACGCAGCTCAAAGCGCCCGGCGTCGGGCACGCGGATCATGTGGGTACGATTGTTACCGGTCCAGGTGATCGTATTGGGTGCCCAGGTTGCGCCCGACGTGGTCCGCGGCGCGTTGATGCGCTTGTAGGAATTCACCGTCGGGTTGAAGAAAGCGCACATCGCGTCGGCATTGTGCTGGATACCGCCGAGGACCTGATAGGCGAGCTTGGAGAGCCCCAATTCGCCCTTGGGGTCGCCGAACAGGTTCTTCTTGCCGGCCATGTCCCAGAACGAGATATGTGCATGCGCGCCATTGCCGGTCAGGTTGCTGAACGGCTTGGGCATGAAGGTCGCCCGCAGGCCGTGCTTCTCGGCAATCGACTTTGCCATGTACTTGAAAAACACGTGGCGGTCGGCCGTCACCAGCACGTCGTCATATTCCCAGTTCATCTCGAACTGGCCGTTCGCGTCCTCATGGTCGTTCTGATAGGGCTTCCAGCCCAATGTCAGCATCGCATCGCAGATCTCGGTGATGACGTCGTAGCGGCGCATCAGGGCGAGCTGGTCGTAGCAGGGCTTGTCCGCCGTGTCGGCGGTGTCGGTGATGGCCTTGCCGTCCGGCGTGATCAGGAAGAATTCGCATTCGACGCCGGCCTTGGCGCGCAGGCCCTTCTTGCCGGCTTCGGCGATCTTGCGCTTGAGGAGATTGCGGGGGGAATCGGCGACCGGCTTGCCGTCCATCCACAGATCGGACGCCAGCCAGCCCACCTCCGGCTTCCACGGCAGCTGGATCAGGCTGTCGGGGTCCGGCCGCGCGAAGAGATCCGGATGCGCCGGCGTCATGTCCAGCCAGGTCGCGAAACCGGCAAATCCGGCACCGTCGCGCTGCATGCCGGCGATTGCCGCACTGGGCACCAGCTTGGCGCGCAGCGCGCCGAACAGATCCGTATAGGAGATCAGGAAATACTTGATCTTGCGCTCTTTGGCGACCTTGGCGAGGTCGGTAGCCATGGATATCCCCCTATGTTGAAGCCTCAAGGTTTCTCGGTGTTCTTCAATCGCGCTTTGTGCTGCGCGTTCAATAGCCGCCCGGGCCCGGAATCCAGTTGGTACCGGCGAGCGGCACCCGCGCCATCGCCGCGGCCTCAACCGTGAGCGCCACCAGATCGTCCGGCTCCAGATTGTGCACATGGCTCTTGCCGCAGGCACGGGCGATGATCTGTGTTTCCATGGTAAGGACGGCGAGATAATTGGCAAGGCGCTTGCCGGCCTTGACCGGATCGAGCCGCGCCGCCAGGACCGGATCCTGCGTCGTGATGCCGGCCGGATCGCGGCCTTCGTGCCAGTCGTCATAGGCGCCGGCGGTCGAGCCCAGCTTCTTGTATTCGGCCTCGAGATTGGGCGAATTGTCGCCGAGCGCAATCAGTGCCGCCGTGCCGATCGCCACCGCGTCGGCACCCAGCGCCAGGCATTTCGCCACATCGGCACCGTTGCGGATGCCGCCGGAGACGATCAGTTGCACCTTGCGGTGCATGTCGAGGTCCTGCAGCGCCTGCACGGCCGGGCGGATGGCCGCGAGGATCGGCAGACCGATATGCTCGATAAACACCTCCTGAGTCGCCGCGGTGCCGCCCTGCATGCCGTCCAGCACCACCACGTCGGCGCCCGATTTGACCGCCAGGGCCGTGTCGTAATAGGGACGTGTGGCACCGACCTTCACATAGATCGGCTTCTCCCAATTGGTGATCTCGCGCAGCTCTGTGATCTTGATGGCAAGGTCGTCGGGTCCGGTCCAGTCCGGATGGCGGCAGGCCGAGCGCTGATCGATACCGATGGGCAGGTTGCGCATCTTGGCCACGCGCTCGGTGATCTTCTGCCCCCGCAGCAGGCCGCCGCCGCCGGGCTTGGCGCCCTGGCCGACGACCACTTCGATGGCGTCCGCCTTGCGGAGATCATTTGGGTTCATGCCGTAGCGCGAGGGCAGCAATTGGTAGACCAGGATGTTGGAATGACCGCGCTCCTCCTGGGTCATGCCGCCATCGCCGGTGGTGGTGCTGGTGCCCATCGCGGTAGCACCACGGCCGAGGGCCTCCTTGGCAGCACCGGAGAGCGCGCCGAAGCTCATGCCGGCAATGGTGACGGGGGTCTTGATCTCGATCGGCTTCTTGGCGAAACGGGTGCCCAGCACGACATTGGTGCCGCACTTTTCCCGGTAGCCTTCCAGCGGATAGCGCGAGATCGAGGCGCCCAGGAACAGCAGATCGTCGAAATGCGGGACCTTGCGCTTGGCGCCGCCGCCGCGAATGTCATAGATACCGGTCGCCGCCGCCCGCTGGATCTGTCCGATCGAATCGAGATCGAAGGTCGCGGAGAAACGCGGCGGCGTATGAAAGGGGCTGTTGTCGCTCATGTTTTTCCATGTCCCTCAATAGGCATCGACATTGTCGACGTGGAAATTATAGAGGCTCCGCTTCGAGCCATAGCGCTTGAATTTCTTCGGGTCGGCGTCGATGCCGGCCTGCTTCAGCAGGCGCCCCAGCTTGGCGAGATGGTGCGGCGTCATCTTCTTCTCGATGCAATCGGAGCCAAGGCTCTCGACACTGCCCTGCACATAGAGCCGGGCCTCATAAATCGAATCGCCGAGACTGGCACCGGCATCGCCGCACACGACCAGGCAGCCCGACTGCGCCATGAAGGCGCTCATGGCGCCGACCGAACCCTGCACCACAATATCGATGCCCTTCATGGAAATG
>JAEUKV010000260.1 GCA_016794165.1 Rhodospirillaceae bacterium | reverse complement strand
TGCAGGCATTGGGCGGACAAGCCAGAGCGTCATTGGGCGAGTCCGACCGCTTGAGATCGGCAAAATCCACCATGTCGGTCTCCGCGGCGCAGCCGGCTGTCAACAGGCAGAAGCAGCAAAGCAGGCGACCCAGTCGCTCCCAACGATGACGTTCCCAGCGGCCCATGGCATCCCCTCTCGGACAAAAAATGACCCAGGGATCATGCCACCCGGCGCGGTCATGATGGAAGCAGTGGCAAAATGCCGCGTCATTCCTCGCGGAAGGCGCGGTTCCAGCTGTCGGTGATGGGCGAGGTGAAATAGTCGATCGCCCGCCGGGGACCGGTGGCGATGAGAACCTCTGCCGGCATGCCGGGATAGGGCGCCACATCCAGTTCGGGAGGAATCGAAGCGAGATCCAGCTCGACGCGCACGTTGTAATAGGCAACGCCGGACTGTTCCTCGACGAACCGGTCCGCCGAGACATTGATCACCGTGCCCTTGATCGGCGGGACACGGCGCTGCTTGTAGGCAAGCAGCCTGACATCGGCCGAAAGCCCGACACGGACGGAATCGATATCGTCGGTCTTGACCTTGGCCTCGACCTGCAGCGGCTCGTCCTGCGGCACGATGTCGAGCACCGGCTGCCCCGGCTGCAGCACGGCGCCCGGTCCGAATACCTGGAGATTGACCACCCGCCCCGCCTGCGGCGCCCGCAGATCGAGGCGCCCGAGAACGTCGGTAAGCCCGGCATGGCGGCCCTCATAATCGCTGCCTTCCGCCAGCACCTGCTGCAACTCCGCCGCCACTTCACTGGCCCTGGTCGAGCGCAGGTTCTCGATCTCGATATTGAGGCCGGCGATGGATTCGTTGGCGCTGGCGATATTGGACCGCAATTCGCCGATCTTGCCGCCCAGTTCCGCCACGTCGCTCTCAAGTCCGCGCAGGCGGGGGATCTGCGCCAGTCCCTTGGCGTAGAGATCGCGTACGGTTACCAGCTGCTTCTCCGCGATTTCGCGCATCTCGCGGCTGGCAGCGATCTGGCTCTTGAATCCCTCGATCTGGTTCTCGATCTCCGCAATTTTGCGGAAGCGCATGCCGATGCCTTCCTCGTAGGCGGACATGCGCGCCTGGAACAGGGATCGCTGCGAAGCCAGCAGGGTGGCGATTGCCGGATCATCGGCCTCAGCGAGGACATCGGGGGGAAAGGTCACGTCCTTGGCGCCATCCTGTTCGGCCCTAAGACGGGCCAGCCGCGCGATGCGGCCGACATGTTCGGTCTGCAACTGATTGAGGCTGGATCGGATCTGCACGGGGTCGAGCCGCAGCAGCACGTCGCCGGCCTCGACCGCGTCGCCCTCGCGGACCAGCAGTTCCTTCACGATGCCACCTTCCAGATGCTGGACTGTCTTGCGGTTGCTGTCGACGACGATGGTCCCATCGGCGATGGCCGCGCGGTCGAGAGAAGCCAGAAATCCCCACAGCAGGAAACCACCGACGCCGAGCGCGATCGCGCCCAGACCGGCGACGACATAGCGGCGCAGACTGGGTTCCGGCAGCGGCAGCGCATTGTCGTCAAAGGGGATCACACTCATGACTTCACCAGCCTCGCCACGCCACCGCTCCCGGCGGAAGCGGGCAAACTGCCATCCTGCCTGGTCGCCGCGGTGACCGAGCGCAGCACATCAACCCGTGGGCCGAACTGCGCCATGGCGCCATCCCGCAGCACCAGCAGCTTGTCGCAGACACCGACGATCGACGGTCGATGGGTGATGAGAATGATCGTGGTACCGTCGGCCTTGGCGGCGCCGAGGGCGTTCATCAAGGCCTGCTCGCCGGTCTGATCGAGATTCGCATTGGGTTCGTCCAGCACCATGAAGACCGGAGCGCCGTAAAGCGCGCGCGCCAGCCCGATGCGCTGTCGCTGACCGCCGCTGAGCGCATAACCCTGCTCGCCGATCTCAGTGTCGTAGCCATGCGGCAGGGTGCCGATGGTCTCGTGCACATCCGCCCGGCGTGCCGCCGCGACCACGTCGGCCGGGTCGGATTCCGCCATATGAGCGATATTGTCGCGAATAGTCCCCTCCAGCAGCGAGACCGATTGCGGCAGGTAGCCGACCGCCTGACCGAAGGACACCCGATCCCAGTTCACCACGTTCTGGCCGTCGAGATAGACGGCCCCTTGGGTCGGCCGCCAGACCCCGACCAGCAACCGCGCCAGGGTCGACTTGCCGGCCGCGGAGGGACCGATGACGCCCAGCACTTCGCCCGGCTCGAGGTTGAAGCTGATGTTGCGCAACACGGGCCGGTCAGAACCCGGCGGAATGAAGCCGAGTCGGTCGACGACCAGCCGCCCTTCCGGATTCTGCAATGCCATGCCGGACTTGCGGGTCGCGCTCCGCCCGATCAGGTCATTCAGGCGACGGTAGGCACCGCGGGCGGCCACCCATTGCCGCCAGCCTTCGATCAGCTGGTCGAACGGCAGCAGCATGCGGCCCATGATGATCGAGGCCGCCACCATGGTTCCCGGCGTTGCCTCGCGCTGGATGACCAGGATCGCGCCGATCGACAGCATGGCGATCTGCAGCAGATAGCGGGCGGTCTTCGACGTCGAAGAGAGCGCGCGACTGCGGCGGTTGCCCTCGTCCAGATTGGCCAGAACCCGGTACTGGTTGCGCTCCCAGCGCCGCGCTATGGCCGGGAGCATGCCCATCGCCTGGATCACTTCGGCATTGCGCAGGGCGGCCGAGGTCTCCCCCATGCTCCTGACCGCCGCCTCGTTCGCCTCGGCCAGCGGCCGCCGCGCCACCACCTCCATCAGGACGCTGAGCGAGATCAGCAGCAGGGCGGCGAACACGGCCATATAACCGTAGACCGGATGCATGAGAAACATGACGGCAAGGAAGAGCGGCGTGAACATCGCCTCGAACGGCACATTGACTGCTGATCCGGTCATGAACTGACGCAGGTCGTTGAGATCGCGCAGGGCCTGGCCCGGATGGGCGTTACGGCCTTCCAGGGAACCGTCCACCGCCGCCTGCAGCGTGGGACCGTTCAACCGTCTCGCCATGCGATCTCCCAGCACGTGATAGACGCGGTTGCGGATGTAATCGAGGGCGCCCAGCAACATCAGACCGCCTGCCGCCACCACGATCAGCATGGCGAGCGTGTCGAGGCTGCGACTGCCCAGCACGCGGTCATAGACCTGGATCATGAAGAGCGGCACGATCAGCTGGCAAAGGCAGATGACACAGGTCAATACCGCCACGAACAGAAAACCACCGCGCAGGGCGCGCATGGCGTCCTGGAACGCGCTGTTGAGGACCGCTGTCTTCACTGT
This sequence comes from Rhodospirillaceae bacterium, assembly GCA_016794165.1. Taxonomy (GTDB): domain Bacteria; phylum Pseudomonadota; class Alphaproteobacteria; order Dongiales; family Dongiaceae; genus Dongia. The sequence continues at coordinate 37,431 of JAEUKV010000260.1, read as the reverse complement.
TGCCATGATCAGGCAACCCGCAGGAAATGATAGGCAACGAAGCCGAGCGTGGCGGTCGTGGCAAGACCGGCCCAGAGCCACAGCAGGAGCGGTTGGCGCGTCCGTGATCTCGCCTCCACGATCTTCAGCCGCGTCTCGAACCGCTGCAACAGGGTATCGAAGCGCAGTTCGAACACTTCGAGCGTACCGATGCGCCGATCGACCTCCGGAAGCGCCAGATCAAGCCGCCCAAGGACCTCGTTCATCCGCTCATGCAGTCCCTGATCGAGGCCGCCGCGCTCCTTGGCAACGCTGACCAGCTGCCGCAACTGGCCCTGCAGGCGCTGATCGCGCGCGCGAATTTCGCCCAGGACCGCGGCGCTGTCGGTATTGGCCGGGGCGCCCGATTGACGCTTGAGTTCCAGCGAACTGATGCCGTCCGCGGCGATCGCCAGGACCGTGATCGGTGACGCCCGATTGATCTCGCCGATTGCGGGAATGTCGGCGACGAAGGCATAGCGTCCGTCACCGATGCCGTTGGCAACCAGATCGGGGCGCGGATGATTGGCCTCCAGCCGCACGATCAGTTGTTCGCCTTGGCGAATCTCCACCGCGAGACGCTCGGACGGATCGCCGCTGTTCCAGGCCCAGCCATAGATCCGGTCCGGCTCGATCGCATCGATATAGCCCTGCAGGCTGGGCGCGCTGTCCTGTTGCCGGGCCACGGTGTCGATGGTTGACGTTGTCTCAGCATTGGCCGTCATCTGTACATCCTTGTTCATGCCGCCTGCCGTCTCCACCTAGAGCTGGGCGCCATGGGTCGGGGTATTGCGCGCAGCATGCCTTGTTGTCGGATTGCGCCGACGTGGCTCAGCGCGACCTGCCACCAGATCGCGATAGAGCGCGAGATGCTCCTCGACACATGTTTCGAGCGTGCGGCGGGGCCTGATGCCGGCGACGAGTCGCTTCCACAATTGCGGTTCCGTGACGGCCCGTTCGAGCGACTCCGCCAGAGCCATGGCGTCGCCGACCCGGAAGGTCAGGCCATTGCGCTCATGGTCCACGGCCTCGGCCATGCCGCCGATGTCGCTGGCGATCACCGGCCGGCGATGCCCGAACGCCTCATCGATCACCAGCGGCGCGTTCTCCCACCACTGCGAGGGTGTCACCACCCAGTCGACATCAGCCATCAGTCCGGCCAGATCCTCCGCGCGGTAGGCACCGTGCCAACGCACGGCATCGCCCGCCCGTTCAAGGGCGAGGTTGAGATCGGCCTTGAAGGCTTCGCTCTGGAACGGCGCGCCACCGAAGATGTCCAGCCGGAAACTTCCCGGTCGCCGCGCCTGCAGCAGACGCGCCGCCTCAAGCAGAACCAGGACACCCTTGTTCGGACTGAGATTTCCGAAATAGCCGAAGCGATTGCGCGCGCCGCCGCGGGGTACGGCACGATGCGGCGCCATGGCGGTAAACGGTCGCGCATTGCGCATGACCTGGATCCGGTCCGGTGCCAGGCCCCAGGCAATGTGGCGCCGACGCAGGAACTCGCTCGGCGCCAGGAATCGATCGACCACGGAAAGATGCGTCTTCAGATGGCGCTCGCGCAGAACGAACTGCTCGGTCTCGATTTGCGGAAAGCAGCGATGACAGGCATCCGGAGTCGCCGCGTTGCAAAGCCTGCGCTCGCCGGTCGTCACCATCTGCCCGTCATGGGCGCAAATGGAATAGTAGTCATGGAGCGACAGGATGATTCCGGCATTGGGCAGGACACGCCGCACCAGGAACAGGATCTCGACACCCATCAGCAGGAGATGGTGGAAGTGAACGACATCGGGCCTGACTTCGCGCAGCAGTTCCGAAAGCTCGGGCACAATGCCATGGAGATCGATCTGCGACAGGTAAAAGTGATCAAAGTGGCCGGTCCACATCAGCATTTCGTCGCGCTGGCGACCGATGCCCTGAAAGACCGTGCCCGGGCGCTGCTGGCGGTGATTCCTGTCGACACAGCCGATGAACAGGCTCTCGACTCCGTCCGTACGAGCGAGCTGACGATGCAGGTCGCCGGCAAATATCTCGGTTCCACCTGGATGAAGCGAGGGATGATTGTGGCAGAGATGAAGGACCTTCAGGGGCTTCATTGCGATGTGGCCTCCCGACCGGGCGCGATGCTGCGGCTGAACACGCAGATGTCCTGAAAGTTCTCGGCCTGACGGCCACTCCAGTGACCGAAGGCGACGGGCCGGGCAAGATGGAGCCCGGCGGCGGCGGCGGTCGCCAGAAGCCAGTCGAAATCGAAGGCGACGGCGGCCATCGGATGGGCCCGGTCGGAAAAATGCGCCGGCCCATCGCCAAGCTCGAAAGCCGGTCGCGACTTCCGTTGCGAAACCAGCTGTCGGTTGACGGCATCAAGCACGAAGGCCGTCACGAAAAGGCGCCCCTGGGGACGCAGCAGGCGCGCTGATTCACGCAGATAGAAGGCCGTGTCCAGAGCGTCTAGATGCGTCACCACCGAAGTCATCAGGATGAAATCCGCACGCGCGGCTTCAAACGGCAGGGCACCGGTATCCGCGCCGAGGTTGCCTTGCGGATTGTAGAGCTGGTTGCGAAAGTCGAGATGCCGGAAGTCGAAGTTCTCGTATCGGCTGGCGATATTCTCCCGCGCCCAGGCAATTCCCTCGGCCACCACGTCAAAGCCGCTGTAGCGACCCGCCGGCGGTTCGAGGAACTGAGTCAGCGGCAAGGCCATCCGGCCAAGGCCGCAGCCGATTTCAATCACCCGGTGTTGTGGCCGCAGGCCGCCCAACTCCACGAAGTGACGCAGGAACTCGCAGCCGATGGCGAGAAAATCTCCGTCGCCGACGAAATTGCGTTCCTGCGGCGGGATCGGCAGGAAGCGGTTGCGCCTGGTGAGGCGCAGCAGCTCTTCCAATGCCAGGTCCTCCCGAGCATCATTTCCGAGGGCGATAAGGGCGCTCATCCGGCCACCCCTTTCCGAAGCGGCTCGAAACGTTCCATCAGTTTCCGCATGGCGCCATCCCAGCGCTGCCCTGCTAGCCAGCGATTGTAGAGCCCGGCCACGCTGCGCTGGTAGCCGGCATGCCGATTGATCGACTTGCGCTCGAAGTGATAGAGCACCGCGTCCGGGCAGTAGCGGATCTCGCCGCCGAGGGCGTGCAGTTTCAGGCAGAGATCTGAATCCTCATAGTCACCGATGATGTAGTCCTCGGTGAACCCGCCCACGTCGAGAAAGGCCTGGCGCCGGACCAGCAGCGCCGCCCCGGTCACCGCCGGCACGGCACGAGCCTTCAACGCCGGCAGGAATTCGCGCGGGGCACCCTTGTGATAATGCAGGTTGAGCCAATGACCGCCGGCATCGCGGGCAAAGCGCATGCCCGCATGTTGCAGCGATTGGTCGTCGAACAGCAGGCGGGCACCGCTGGCGAGTACCCGCGGCCGGCGCCGAAGCGGCGCCGCGAGGCGTGCCAGCCAGCCCGATTCCTCCGGCACGACATCGGAGTTCAGCAACACCAGATAGTCACCGCGCGCGACGGCAGCGCCGGCATTGTTCGCCGCGGCATAGCCGAAATTTCCCGACATGACGAGGATCGTCATGGCAATGCCGTAGAGTTGGCTGAGGCCGCTGAGGAAGTGCACAAGATCGGCGCGCTGCTCGGGGGAATCCAGCACGAAGATCAACTCCGCCCGCGCCATTTCCGGATCGATCGCGAAGGCGCCGACCTGGAAGCGCAAATAGTCCAGGTTCCGATAGAGCGGAACGATGATGCTGTAACGTGGCGCCGCCACCGGCGCACCCAACTGGACAAGATCCGGCGCGCGCCTGGTGGCGAGATGGCGTCGGTGCAAGGGTACCGCCGCCGGGGCCACGATGCGGGCGATCACCTCGGTCGTCAGTCGCTCCGGCGGAATCCCGCCCAGCACGGCATCGCGCAGGTCCGCGGCACTGCCGCTGGTCGGGCGGGCCAGCAGTTCCAGCATGCCCCCCGAACCCAGTTCCAGACCGACCTTGGCCTCGCCACGCATGGTGCCGGCTTCCGGAACATGGGCCACAAATCCATAGGCGGCGGCACGCCCGGCATAGGCCTTGTCGATGTCGGGGCGCGGAAAGCGGAACCAGCTGCCGGCCAGTGGCAGTGCCTCGGCATCGCCGAAGCGCAACGACGCCCCGACGACCAATTGGTGGGGATCCCGGACCCAACCCTTGACAAAGACACCACCCTCGCCATCGGCGACCAGCAGTTCGACCGCGGCGGTGACCGGGGATCTGCGGGCGGTCAGATTGCGCCGTGGCGCCGGCTGGAAAAGGTCAAGCTCGCGCAGCAATGCCGCGGTCGAGCCATCGTTCTCCCGCGCCTCTTCCAGCGAACGCATGACGAAGGCGCGCATTGAAACGGCAAGGTCCCTGTGGCGCCGGAGCCAGCTCAAGAACGGCATTGCCGGCAACACCGGCGGCCGCAAGACGGCAAAGCCCTGCGCGCCGACCACGACGACAAGGCCGCCGGCGGTCAGCGACGATCTCTCCAGCAACAGGAAGCTGCGGCCGCGCCGGGTCTGCAATGGGCGGTAGCGGGCCGTGTCGATGCCTTGATCACCGATCACCGCGATGTCGCTCACCTCCCCCAGATCGCGCGGCAGATCGCCACTCACCAGCGACAGGTGCCGGGTGACAGCAGCTTCTGCGGCGAGTTCCGGGAGTGGCGGCGTCACCAACTCAAGCAGGCGGCGACAGAACCTGGCATAATCGGAATCGTGCCGCAGTTGAAAGAGATCGCGCCACACCACCACGACCTGGCGGACCAGCCGCTGGCGCCCGAGGTCATCAAGGCCATCAGCGAGGATCCCCGGATCCATGGGTTGGGCGCGCGAAGGGTCAATCCGGATGACTGTCAAACCAGATGGGTCGACGAGGTCGACGGTCTCCGTCCCGGCGGGGCCATCCGCCAATCGCCACACGATCAACTGGCGATCGGTGCCGGCTGTCTGGGGCAAGACCACCTTCACGACCGGCGCCGGCAATAGGCGACCGTGGCGCATCGGTCGCAGGGAAACCGGGAGGGTGCCGTGCTGGACCGCGACCAGTCCACCAGGCAACCGGAAGCAGAGCGCATCGGAACCTGCCTCAGATGCAGGCGTGTGCGCGCCGGACGATCCGGATCTGTCGGCATGCCGGTCTATGGGGTGAACGAGCATCACGCTCCGGAACCAGGATGGTCGATTTGGGACAGGGTCTTGCGGCCGAAAGGGTGGCGCCGCATCCCTCGCGGGCGCGGCGCCACGCACCTCATCAGCTGATCACAAAGAAGGCGCTCGGATTGGCCTGCACATCGGCCGCCGAGACACCCACCAGGGTGATCTGATCGCCACCGCCAAAGTCGATGACAGCGTTGCCGCCGACATCACTGACATGAGGCGCGACGTCGTCCGCCGTCGTGATGTCGAGACCGTTGATGTTCTTGGCGATCTGAACAATGTCGTCGCCTTCCTCGAAATCCATGATGACATCGTGCCCGCCGCCACCACGGAACACGAATGTGTCGTCGCCGTCGCCGCCGCGCAGGAAGTCGTTTCCCGCGCCGCCATCAAGAATGTCGTCACCCTTGCCACCGGAAAGCGCGTCATTGCCATCTCCGCCGGAAAGTCGGTCATCGCCCTTGCCGCCCTCAAGGCGGTCGTTTCCAGCGCCCCCCTTGAGGATATCGTCGCCATTGCCGCCGTTGACATTGTCATCGCCGTCCCCACCGTGAAGGACGTCGTCTCCGTTGCCGCCACGCAACGCATCGTTGCCGTCGCCGCCAGAGAGTCTGTCATCGCCATTGCCGCCGGTCAGGTCGTCATTGCCGTCGCCGCCGAAAATGGTGTCGTCACCGGACCCGCCGTTGATCCAATCGTCGCCAGCATCGCCGCTGATGACGTCGTCGCCGGATCCGCCATTTATGTAGTCGGCGTCATTGCCGCCATGAATGGTGTCTCTGCCGGATCCACCGAGAATGTGGTCGGAACCGTCACCGCCATAGATGGTGTCGTGTCCGGCGCCGCCGTTGATCCAATCGTCGCCGGCACCGCCGTCGATGTAATCTCTTCCGCCACCGCCCGCGATTGCGTCGTCACCGCCACCGCCCAGGATGTAATCTCCTCGGCTGGTGCCGACAAGACGGTCGGCGAAGTCACCGCCCGGAATTGTCGCCATCGTGTCTCTCCTCGTTACTTGAGATTGCTGGTCGTGGTGCCGAAACCGCGATTACTTGAGCAAGGATTACGCGGCGGTGCAATATTTGTATTGTTATATAACTATGACCTTAATTCCTCGCGTATAACTTTCGAAAACTTATACCTCAGTGGAACGGTTTGTGGCCGCCGTCATCGGCTCCCCGCTCAAGGCTGCCTCCCATATGGGCAGCAAATCAGCGCTGGAATAGGCTGATTTTGCTCGGTTTCTGGCAGCGCTGCGAAAACCCTGCGCTGCCTCCTGCTCAGTCAATGCGCAGCGCATCACTTTTTCCAATTGCGCGATATCGCGGTGATCGACCAATCGTGCCGCTGCTTCCCCACCAAGGACCTCGCGCACCGGTTCGGTGTCGGATGCGACGATGTTGCACCCGCACGCCATCGCCTCGACGAGCGACCACGATGGCACGAAGGGCACTGTCAGATAGACATGCACGGAGGACAACTGCAGCAGTTTCCGGTAGTCCTCGCGCGGCAGGGTTCCGAGGAAGTGCACCCGCGCCGGATCGAGGTTGACCAGTTCGCGCGTCATCTTTTCGCGATAGGTTTCTCCATTGGGCAGTGCGCGCGAGTAGAACACCTTGTCTTCGCCGGCGACGGCGACATGTACAGTTTTGTCACGCTCAAGTAGCGCGCTGGTTGCTTGCATGAATTCCGGGAACCCGCGATATGGTTCGAGCCCACGGGTCGCATAGGTGATGACCTGCGGAATGGTTGCGAAGTCGAAAAACCGGCCGGCGCGCTCGACCTGGCACGGCGGTGAGAAAAATTCGGTATCGACACCATCATGCAGGGTTTGGAGCTTGTGGTGATAGCTCCGGGGAAATCTGCTGCGCTGGAAATCGGTCGGAACCAGGCCAAAATCAACGTCTTCCAGCGCCATCAGGATTGGCGCGTTGCGGGTTCGGATGCGGCAGGCCTTGTCTGCCGTCATCCCCGCAGGGTCAAGATAGTCGGCATCGCTGTTATGGGGAGAGTAGTACCACTCGAAATAGCCTATCAATCGTGCCTTGGGAAATGCCTCGCGCAGATAGAGTGTCACGCCCCAGCCACAATGCGCCAGAATCACATCCGGCACGAACCCTTCCTGCCGCAGCTTCCAGCCGGCCTCGTACACTGCCTGCCCAAGCAGCACGTCTGCCTCGAAACCGTGCAGGTAGTGATGCGTGGTCGGCGCCGGCCGGCGCCGCGGGCGAGCCGATCGGTGGAGAATTCTGCCGGCATCGACATTGCTCGCAGAACTTATGAAAGCAACACGATGATGGGACGACCGGGAGAATCGCTCAGCAATTGCGCCGAACTGGCCGGGGAAATCGCGATGCACGAAGAGGACATTCACGGCTGTTGCTCCGATGTCGGCAGCGGGATCTGCAAACGCGGCATTGAAATTGCGACGTCACATTGAAGGCGCATGATGCGTGAAGTGGCAAGCATTAGTTGGCCGTTATTTAACTGCAGTTTATGAATATTATCGCCAATAAGTAACTAGTGCTTTGCGGATTTCTGTTTGATAACGTCGCCGTCACTATCAGGCAGCACAGCAATGAGGCAACGATGGAATTGGGAAGCACGATGCGCCATGTACTCGTTACCGGTGGTGCCGGATATGTCGGCAGTCATGCCTGCCGCATGCTGGCCAAGTGCGGATACAAGCCCATCACCATCGACAACCTTTCCACCGGTCATCGCTGGGCCGTTCGCTGGGGGCCGCTGATCGTTGGCGATATCGCAGACCATCGACTTCTTGTAGACGTCATCGCGAAATATCGTCCGGTCGCGGTGATGCACTTCGCCGCACTGTCGCTGGTGGGAGAGTCGGGAACCCAGCCGGCGCGCTACTATGACAACAACGTCGCGGGGACGATTACGCTGCTACAGGCAATGCAGCAGGGCGGTGTCAATCGCTTCATCTTCTCCAGCACCTGCGCCACCTATGGCCAGGTGGAACATTGCCCGATCGCCGAGACCGCGCCACAGGTTCCGATCAATACCTACGGCCGCAGCAAGCTCATGGTGGAGACGATCCTGCGGGATTTCGTCAGCGCTCATGGCTTGAATGCCACCGCACTGCGCTATTTCAACGCGGCCGGTGCGGCGGCCGAGGATGGTATCGGCGAGGCGCACCAGCCGGAAACTCATCTCATTCCCCTGGTGATAGGGGCGGCACTGGGGCAGCGTGGGCCGATCGGCATCTTCGGAGACGACTATGCAACGCCGGACGGCACCTGCCTGCGCGACTATGTTCATGTGAACGATTTGGCGACCGCTCATGTCCTGGCCCTGGAGCGATCCGCGGCGCAAGACGGGTTCAGTGCCATCAATCTCGGTACCGGACGCCCCTACTCGGTGCTGGAGGTGCTCGCGGCCGTCGGTCTGCGGGCTGGGTGCCCGGTACCCCGGAAGATTGCGCCCAGGCGGGCGGGCGATCCTGCCGCCCTCTATGCCGATCCACACCTGGCGCGCGAGATGCTGGGCTGGACGGCGCGGGAGTCAGATCTGAATAAAATCGTCGACAGCGCCTGGGCCTGGCATGCCGCGCCGATGGAAGGCCGAGACAGAATGGAGGTCCGCCTTGCCGTATGATCCCGTGCCACCCACCTATCTGCCGACCGGCTTGCGGCTGTTGGATGCGCGCCGCCACGGTGACGCCCGCGGCTGGTTCATGGAGTTGCATCGCCAGCACGATGCCGACGGTGCCGCTAACGACGCGTTGCCGCCATTCTGCCAGGACAATGTCTCGCTGACGGCGGCACCCGCGGCGGTGCGAGGCCTGCACTTCCAGCGACCGCCCTTTGCACAGGCCAAACTCATCACGGTTCTCTCAGGCGCCATCCTCGACGTCGTGGTCGACCTTCGCCTGCACTCGCCCGACTATGGCCGGGCGACACAAATTCACCTCTCGGCGTCGTCGAACCAGCAGCTCTATGTACCGGTTGGCTTCGCCCATGGCTTCTGCTCGCTGCAGCCCGAAACGCTGGTGCATTACAAGGTATCGTCGCCCTACGCTCCTGGCGCCGAAGGCGGCATCGCCTGGAACGATCCGGATCTTGGCATCAACTGGCCGTTTACCGCCGCCGAGGTGCTCGTCTCGGAAAAGGATGCCGCCTGGCCACGCCTGCGCGATCTCAGTCCAGTCGAGTGGGCCGCCTAGATGACTCGCACTCGCAGTATCGTGGTAATCGGCCGTCATGGACAGCTGGCACGGGAACTGGCCGCACTTACCTGGCCCCGAGACTGCCTGCCGCACTTTCTCGGCCGCGGCGAAATCGATCTGTTCTCGCCGACCCTGGCGCACAATCAGCTTTCCGCCCTGCGGCCATTGGCGATCGTCAACACGGCCGCCTATACCGCGGTGGATGCGGCGGAGACCGAGCCGGAACTGGCGCATCTGCTGAACGCGGAGCTGCCATTGCGTCTCGGCAATCTGGCGCTGCGCCTTGACGTACCCTTGCTGCATGTTTCCAGCGACTATGTCTTCGATGGCAGCGCTGGGGCGCCTTATCCCGAATCCACCGTACCCCGGGCGCTCTCCCACTATGGGCGGACGAAACTCGCCGGCGACATCGCCCTGCTGGACAGCCCGGCAGATGTTGTGGTGGTGCGCAGCGCCTGGTTGTTCGGCTGGCAGGGACGTAATTTCATGAAGACGATTCTGGCACGCGCCGCGGCGTCACCGATCCTGCGGGTGGTCAACGACCAAGTCGGATCACCGACACCGGCCGCCGTCCTGGCGGCGACCCTGCGCGATCTGGCGCTGGATCTCGTGGCGGGCAAGCCGCTGCCACGACTGCTGCACTTTGCCGGTTCTCCGGCCACGAACTGGCACGATTTCGCCGCCGCCATCCTCCAGGCATTCCACGGTGCCGGACATCTTGCTGGCCTGCCTCAGCTCCAGGCGATCGCCAGTTGCGAGTATCCAGCCCTGGCACGGCGCCCGGCAATGAGTGCCCTCGACAGCGGGCTGGCCGCGCGCCTCGGTTACCCGACGCCGGATTGGCGGGCAGCACTTGCAGCATTGGCCCGGAACAGGCACCGACCCGCCATTTCCGCGAGGATGGTGGCATGAAGGGCATCGTTCTTGCCGGCGGCAGCGGCTCGCGCCTCTATCCGATGACGGCCGCGGTCACCAAGCAACTGCTGCCGATCTACGACAAGCCGATGATCTACTACCCGATCGCAACCCTGATGCTTGCCGGTGTGCGCGACATTCTTTTGATTACCACCCCCAAGGACATGGAGCGCTATGTCGACCTCCTCGGCGACGGTGCCCGCTGGGGACTGAACATTCAATACGCCGCCCAGCGCGAGCCAAACGGTATCGCCCAGGCCTATGTCATCGGTCGGGACTTTGTCGGAAACGCGCCAAGCGCGCTCATCCTGGGTGACAACCTCTTCTTCGGCAATGGGCTGAGCGAGCGCCTGACCCACGCCGCCGGAATCAGGCGCGGCGCACATATATTTGCCTGCCGGGTCGAAGACCCGGAGCGTTACGGCGTGATCGAGCTCGATCCTTCGGGACAGCCATTGGCGATCGTGGAAAAACCGCGCGCGCCGAAGTCCAACTGGGCGGTGACCGGCCTCTATTTCTACGATCGCCGCGCCCCTGAACTGGTGCGCGAGTTGAAGCCGTCCGCCCGGGGGGAACTCGAGATCAGCGATCTCAATGCGCTCTATCTCAGGGCCGGCGAGCTCTCGGTGGAGCGCCTTGGGCGTGGCTTCGCCTGGCTGGACACCGGTACGCCCGACTCCCTGATCGCCGCCGGGCAATTCGTCTGCACACTGGAGACGCGCCAGGGCATGAAAATCGCCTGCCTGGAGGAAATCGCCTTGGCGCAGGGCTTCATCGACAGCGATGCCTTTGCTCGTTTGGCAGCGGCAGCGCCGCCCAACTTCTATGGCCGCTATCTGAAGGCCTTCCTGGCGGATCTGGAAGTCGCCGGCAGGCCACCGCCATTGCGCGCCGTCGTCGCGTGAGATCTCGTCGCGCATCTGCTGATGAAACTGCAAAGGGGTTGGATGTGATCGGTACCGCCATGGCTCGAACCCAGGACGCTCGCAAGCAGGCCCGCCGGCCAATGCCGCTTGACGACGCAGAGCGAGTGAAGCGATTCTATAGCCGCAAGCCGGTCGTTCTCTATAGCGGCCAAGCCGACGATGCGACCAAGGCTACGGCGGGCAACAGCTATGACCTGCTGAAGGTCAAGCGCGTTGCCGACGATCATCTCCTGATCCGGACCGTCACCGGGCAGGATTATCGCCTGATGGAACCGCCGTCTCTCCTCGCCGGCGTTGTCGCATTCGACAAATCCGAAGCCGAACTGGTGATCCGCGCAACGGAGTGGCTTCGCCGTCGCATGTCCGGAGATGTACCAACTCCCCATTTTCTCAACCCGGGCGACGCGCTCGGGTTCTCTGCAGTGCTTCTCGGCAGCCTCCGCGGCGTGATCGATACACTTGCTGCGACAACGACGGATCTCGCCCGGCAACTGGCGGATTCCCGGAAAATCAACGAAGAAATGCAGAATCAGTTCGCTGCGCTCGAAAGCTATATCGATCGCCACGGCTTGCAGCCATTTGACTGCGCCTTCATCAATGAGCCCTCGCGGGACGATGCTGAGCCGAATGTTCTGGCGATGGCGATGAATGGTCGGATTTCGCAAATCCTGCCGGTGGCAAGCGTGGGGGTCAGCGCGGTCGGATTCCATGTCTCGAAGGCGGCGCCCCGCAGTGATGCGACACTGGTTGTCACCCTCTCCTCGATCGAGGATGGCCGTCAGATAGAAACCTGGTCGGTTCCGGCTGCCGAGATCGAGGCCGGGTGGATGACCCTATCCCTACGCAACGCCGTCACAGGCATGCGCCGAACGCTCCAGGTGGTGATCGCGGTGGAGGGATCGCGGAGCAACCTGCCCACCCTGTCGCTCGGCACGGCACAGCCGCTGGAACTCTTCCGACTTCAGGATCATGACCTCAGGCAATCACTGACCAGCGCGTCGCTCGCCCTCCAGGTGTTCGTGGGCCTGCCGGGCGTGGCCGCGCCGAAGGGCAACGGATTCTCGGCGCAAGGCGACAAGGGCGCGGACGGCCATGGCTTGCGCGAGATCTCGCTGACGCCGAGCCAGCTCGGCCAGACGGCGCAGGTACATCTTGACGCCGATGCGGGCCGCTTCGATGGCGTTACCTATCTGGACAATGAGCGGGCCATATCGTGCCATCCCCCGGCCTTCGGCACCACGATTGCCAGGATCGACCAAGGCTGCCCGACAGGCTGCCTCAGGCTCTCGGCGAACCTTCTGGTCGAGAATGCCCAGTCGCACGATGTCGAATTTGCGATTGTGGCAAGTCCGCATGAAGCGCGGGTGATTGACTTATTGAGCGGCATTGCTGAGCCAGGGGAGAGCGAGGGATGCTCTGGCTGGGTTCGCGTGCCCGCCAAGCAACCGCGATTTGGCAGCATCTATTTTTCACATGCGCTGGCTGGCCCAAGCGATCTCTATCTCGCCACACGCATGGCGGATCCCGGCAATCACGACTTTGCCTGGGCGCGCTTTCTCAACATCCACGCACTGGTCCAGGGCTGACTTCTCATGGCAAGACTGGATGCGACGCGGATTGGTGGCGAGAGTGGCGGGAAGTCCCGCCACGCGCCAGTGCATTTGCCAACGTCGGCCGACAATGACGATTTCGCACCCGCGCTCGCGATTGTCATTCCCGTCTACAAACACTCGATCCTGTTGACCGAAGCGCTGGAATCGGCACTGGCCCAGGTTGCCACCTTCAAGATCGCCATTGTCATCGTCAACGACGGCTGTCCATTTGCGGAAACCGAAACCATCGGCACCGCCTATGCCGTTGCCCATGCCAATGTCTTCTACCTCAAGAAACCCAATGGTGGCCTGAGCTCCGCCCGCAACTACGGCATCGAGTTCGCCCTCGAGCAGTTCCCCAATCTTGAAGCGATCTACTTTCTCGACGCCGACAACCGCATCACGCCGCCGGCCATGCAGGACGTGTATGATTTTCTGCAAGCGCGCCCGGAGATCGGCTGGGTTTATCCCAATATCGACAAGTTCGGAATCGGCTGGAACGGTGCCTACCACGCGCCCTATTCCCGCCTGCTGCACATTGCCTTCGACAACATTTGCGAAGCAGGTTCCATGGTCGCGCGGCGCGTGTTCGACGCCGGCATCCGCTTCGACGAATCCATGCGCGCGGGGTTCGAGGATTGGGAGTTCTGGCTGCAATGCATCGCCCATGGGTTCACGGGCGCCAATTGCCCCTTCTTCGGGTTCGACTATCGCCAGCGTGCCGAGAGCATGTTGCGGGACTCGCATCGTACCAAAGCCGCTATCATGTCCTACATCCGCGAAAAGCACCGGGTGCTGTTCGCGCCCGACACAATGTCGCGGTGGGAACACGAAGAGTCCCCGCGTTACGCGGCGATTGCGACAGGCACCTATGCCGTCTCGCTTTTCACCGACCCGCTCGCACCCCATCCCAGGATAGACCTGGAGGCATATATTGACCGGTACTGGGCCGCCCTGGCAGAGCCGGACGCCTATGGCGTGCCACCCTTCATGATCTGGGCCGCGCCGGTGCATTTTGAAGCCATGCGCAAGATCGGCGTTCTGCACAATGTCCTGTGGCATGCCGAGCGGTTGAGCGAAAAGCACCATCTGGTCGCCATACGACTGGAGCACGATCCGACTCGTATCGAGTTGAGACTCGGCGAGGCTGGAACGCCGGACTTCCTCGCCAGACGGCCTCAGGCCTGGATGTGCTCGATCGATCTGTTCAAGGCCTGCGTCGAGGATATCTCCGACGAATGGATCGGGTCGATTCGCAGCCAGCGACCGTCGCCGGATGTGATCGAACTGATCGTGCGCGGTCCGTTCAAGGCCATCGACCTCGATCGAACGGTGCTTTCCGCCAGCAATAGCCTGCTCTCGACGCTGGCCGGATTTCGCGATTCGAGCTATCGCCACACGCGGCCGGTGCGCTGGACTTGGCGCGGCGGCTACTTCCCACCAGTCACGACGCACTACCGGCTGCTGCGCGAGGCGCTGGGGGCGGTGCCGGTGACACCCCGGATCGCGCGGCTGGATCAGCCGCCGCGGATCGGCTTCCTGTTGCCGATCGCATCCTTCGGCGGTGTCGAGAAAGTGGCCTATGCCATGGCCAAGGCACTCTCCCGCCAAGGCTATGAAACCCATCTCTATGTGCTGGGCAAGCCACAATGCGAAGTGCTGTTCGATCCCGCCGGTTTTGCCAGCATCAACTTCCTGATGGATGACTATGCCCTGTGGGGTGGGCCGCATCATTTCGCTGGCCATGACTTGATGATGGCTCAGGACGAGGGCGCCAAGCTTGATCGGTTGCTGGGTCTGCTCGGTGGCCTCGACGTGGTGATCAACTGCCAGGTGGCGCCGGTGAACGCGGTGCTCGGCGAATTGAGGCGGCGGGGCGTCAAGATACTGAGCCATGTTCATGTACTGGATCGCACCCGTTCGGGACGCGTTGCCGGACACCCCTATGTGGCCCTCGCCTACGAACACATCTTCGATCTCATCCTCACCTGCTCGCGGCAGATGGTCGACTGGTTTCACGGCATGGGGGTTCCTGCGGCCAAGCTGATGCATATCCGCAACGCCCCGAGCTACGACATGCGCGAGTCGGAGTTGCGCAAGATCTTGCGCAGCCGCAACCGGCGCGCTGTCCCGCAGCGGCTGCGCACCCTGTTCATCGGGCGGCTCGATTCGCAAAAGGGCATCGAGCGTCTCTACGCGGCGGCCGCCATGGCGAAGCGCCGCAACCTGCCGATCGACTTCCGCCTGATCGGGGCAGAAGTACTGAACGATGCATCGAATGGTTCCTGGGCGGAGCGCTTTGCCGGACTTGGCATTGCGCTGGAGCCACCGGTTTATGCCGCGGAGGCACTGACCGACGCCTTCGCTGCGGCAGATGTCCTCATTCTGACATCGCGCTGGGAGGGTGCCCCACTGACCATCCTTGAGGCGCAGCGCGTCGGTTGCGTGCCGGTCGTGACGGCGGTCGGCGCCGTCGGCGAGTTGGTCACGCATGAGATCGACGGCCTGCTGATCGACGCGGAGGATGATGCGGCCGTTGCCCAGATTCTGGTGAAGGCGCTCGAACGTCTGTTGAGCGAACCTCACCTTCTCGATCGGCTCAGCGCGCGTGGCGCGGCGAACGTCGCCGCCAGCGGTTGGGCCGAAAACCTGTCGCCGCTCATGGATCGGCTTGAGGCTTGGTTTCCCTTCAGGTCGGAGGAAGCCGAGCTACGCCGAACCGTAACCTCGAGTCCGGTCCCATGAGCGGCGGCAACCGGATCTTCCTGTGCGGGCTGGCAGCATTCCTCCTGTTGATCGGCGCCGGCCTCGCCACCGAGACGACGTTTGGAGCCGAAAGGCGCTCGTTCGTCACGGGTGTCGCCGCCGCCAACATCGCCTGGGACAAGCCGGCCGACATCGAGAGAACGCTGCAGGATATTGCCGATGCCGGCTTCGAGCATGTGCGCATCGGGTTCAAGGATCCGCTGGGCGGGATGTTCCTGGCGCTTGATCGCGCCAAGGCGGCGGGACTCCGGATCCTGATCACAATCCCCCTAATCGACGGAGCCGTTGCCGCGGAAGGGGCGGCGCCGCGCCCGCGCAACCCGCACTTCTTCCCCGCCCACGGCCTCACCCAGATAGACCTCGACCGCTACGCAGCGCGGCTGGAAAAGCTGCTGGATCGCATCATCCAATACCATCTCCCGGTGACCGCCCTGGAGATCGGCAACGAGTTCAACTGGTCCGGCTACAATGGCGATCTGCCGCTGCGCGATGGCGGGGCGGTTGTTTTGGATGAGGCAGCCTGGCACGGTGCCGACAGGGCGGCGTTTGAGGCCGGACTCGACCGCTATGCCGCGGTCATCGCGCTGACCAGAACCCGCCTGGAAAGCGATCCGCGCCTGGCGGATATCGGAATTGTGTCGGCGGGGCTGGCCGACATCAACGTCGCCTTCATTCGCCGCGTGGGCGCCACCTATATCGCCCCTGCTTTGGTATACAAAGCCATGGCAGCCCGTGGTCTCTTCGATGCCATCGATCATGTCGGCGTGCATCTCTACGAGCCCCTGCGCAACGTCCGCGAAATGACCGATCGGCCAGGCATGATCGCAGAGCAACTCGATGGCTGTGGCCGCGCCTACTTTGCCGGCAAGACCTGCTGGCTGACCGAGTTCGGCGCCGCCCTGCCGGTGGCCGATTGTGCACCGGAAGATGCGGCCCGCATCGAACTTATGCAACCGCTGCTGGCCTATCTCGCACAACCGGCCAATGCCGAGCGCATACCGGCCGGGTTCTATTACGACTGGAGTGCCGATCCCGGTTTCAGCCTGGTTCGCTGCGGACGCCCCACCGCACTGACCCGCCAACTGCTACGCGGCAATATCGATCAAGACAAGGATTTCAAGGGAGGATTGGTGGAATGAAACGACTCTGCTTTGGGCGCCAGCCGGCCGATACGCGCTATCGCTACCATCCCGGCCTTCCCTTCTCCGAGGGACTGCCGCGATCCAACAGCACGACCTTCAGCACGCTGTCGCGCAATTTCTACCTGACCTCGAACAAGGGCAACATGCTGATCGGCGAGGGCGCCTGTCGCATCTTCGACTACGATCGCAATCACAGCTGCATGCTGAGCGTTCACGTGCTCTATGACGCCTATAAGGGGTCGAAAGAGGCGATGGATCTGCTCAACAACAATTTCGACGCCCTGGTGCTGCCGATGGCCAACGAAATCCGTCCCAATCTCAACCACACTTCCCTGGTCAAGGTGCTGGAACAGATCCGGATTCCGGTGGTGGTGCTCGGCATGGGCATGCAGAACGAGCTTGCGGACATGTCGGGCCTGGAGCCAGCCACCGTCGACCTGCTGCGCTGGATCGACGAGAAGGCGCTGGTATTCGGCGTCCGCGGCACCCATACGGAAACCTGGCTCAAGAAGATGGGATTCCGGAACCCCGTCGCCCTGGGCTGCCCCAGCATGATGCTCTATCCGGAGAATATTCTCGGCATCCGGGCCCCGCAGGGCAAACCCGAGCAGCAACGATTCGTGACCGCCGGCTACCTGCAGAAGAAATCGGTTCGCGGCCGACAGCTGGCAAAGTTTTTCACCGGACAGAAATGTTCCTATGTCTTCCAGGACGAGATCTTCCAGCTGAAGGATGAGCTGCAGGGGCGCAATTTCTTCGACGACGCGCGCAATCAGCTGGTGCAATCGGTGATCGCGCCGGTGGTCGACGAGGCCATTGGTGTGGCGGCGCCGTTCGACAAATACTTCTATTTCGACAGCGTCGACGCCTGGCGGCAATGTTATGGCTGGCACGACGTCTTCATCGGCGACCGGTTTCATGGCGGCGTTGCGGCGCTGCAGGTCGGCCTGCCGACGGCGATCCTGTTCAAGGATCTCCGCGTGAAGGAACTGAGCGAGTTCTTCGGCGTGCCGCACACGACGGTCGACAAGGCCTGCACCATGGGGATCGAGGCCTTCATGGCCGAGTTCCTGTCGGAACAGCGCATTGCGGCCTTCCTGGACGTGTACCGAACCCGTCTGCGCAACTTTCATCGCCACCTGACAGAGGCCGGTCTGACGATGACCGAGGGTCATCAGGCCAGCCTGATGGCGGCATGACCATGGTACGTCGTCTGCGCACCACCGTCATCGGTGGCTCAAACACGGTCATGCAGCCTGGCTATCTGCCGCAATTGGTGGAGATGAGCGCCATGCGCGGCGTGCATATCGACATCGTCGCGGATCTTTCGGTTGGCGGAACCACCAGTGCCTACGGCCTCTACGGGCTCAAGACCAGCGAGGCCATCGAGCAGTCCGACCTGTTGATCATGGAATATGCCCTCAACGATGCGTTCATCTATGGTGACGAGAGGCGCCAGTTCCGCCATTGGGCCCGGCTGCATGAGGGCATCTTGCGGCATGCCCTGGCGCGAAATCCGGCGCTGCGCATTTGCACGCTCGTCCTTGGCGCCCGCAACGGGTCCTGGATCAACAGCGTCCCCTCGATCGATGCCGGCATTCATTACCTCGCGGAATATTACGGCACTGCCTGCATCGACGTTCCCCGGGAACTCTTGCGCCGCTTCGGCCGCGAGGTCGTGACCAACCCCGCCTTCTATGCCGATCAGGGCCATTACAGCCGCCCGATCGCTACCGGCATGCTGGCGGATGTCGCTGCGGAAAGGCTCACCGCGCTCGCGACCGGGCCCTGGCGCGAGGCGGGTGCCGCCCATCTGCCGCCCCCGGTGGACCCGGAGCACTTCGCCGATGCCGAAGTGGTGACGGCGGAAACCTTATTCACCCTGGCCAGGGATGCCGGTGTTGTCGCTTTCAACAACCGGCGCTTCAGTCTCAACGCGATCGATCTTGCCCGTCATGAGCTGACCCTGAAGCTGGATGGCGGCAAGTTGCTTGGCGTCTTTCATGTCAGTACCGGGGAGACGGCCCCGCTCGCGCTCCATCGGAACAACACCGGCTATGCCTGCTCCCTGCTTAAGGGTGGCGTGCAGGACGGGAAGTTCAAGTTCCTGGCGGCGATGCTGCCCTGCGAATTCCTCTATGGTGGCGAACTGCTGCAGCCGGTTGGGCCGGAGACGATTCGCCTGGGCCAGGCGGGCGACGCCGGGGGGCTCAAGGCGCACGTCGCCAAGGATAACGTCGCTCAGACCACGCCCATGCCGGACGGCAGCTGCCTGCCGCTGCTCGGCCTGATGCATAGCGGCAAGCAGCTGGACCTGCAGATCAGGCCGCGCGCCGGCAACAAGGCGCTGGCGGCGGCGTAACGGCCGGCCTAGCCGACCACCTGACCGGGGCCAAACAGGCTCTCGTAATGCTTCTTCTGGCGCGTGGCACCGATCACGGCGTTGCGCATCAACACCGCGACGGTAACCGGGCCGACACCACCCGGCACCGGCGTGATCCAGCCGGCAATCCCGGCCACGGACTCGAAATCGACATCGCCCACCACCCTGGCCGATCCGTCGGGCAACATGACCTGATTGATGCCGATGTCGATCACCGCTGCACCCGGTTTCACCATCTCCGCGGATATGAGGCCGGGCCTGCCGACGGCTACGAACAGCGCGTCGGCCCGGCGCGAATGCACCGCGAGATTGCGCGTCATGTGATGACAGACCGTGACCGTGGCACCCTCCGCCATCAGCAGGAAGGCGATCGGCTTTCCGACGATTTCGGAGTGGCCGACAACCACGACCTCAAGTCCGGCGAGGCCAAGGCCGGTCTGCTTCAGCAATTCCACCGAGGCCATGGCCGTGCAGGGACCGAGCTCCAGCTCATTGTAGACGATGTTGCCGATCGAGGCCGGATGCATGCCCTCGACATCCTTGAGGGGATGGATCGCCGCCTGCAACTGCTTGATCGAGAGATGCGGCGGGACCGGGCGTTGCAGGATGATGCCCGTGACGCGTGGATCGGCGTTCATGCCGTGGATGATGGCCAGCAGCTGTTCCTGCTGGATGGTGGCGGGAAACGAGCTTTCCTCGAACTGGATCTCGGCCTTCTCGGCGGTGCGCTTTTGGTTGCGCACATAGAGCTGCACCGCGCTGACATCGCCGACTGAAATCGAGCAGAGCCGGGGCGCCCAGCCGGCGCCGCGCAGATTGGCCACTTGCTCCCGCAACTGCTCGAGCATCGCTTCCGCGACCGCCCGACCGTTCAGCACCACATGCGACATGAACCACTAACCCACTGATAAATATCGATCACTTTGCCAGTGGGCAGAATTTGTCATAGCGTCGCTTGGCCGTCCAGCATTGATCGCGCATGGCCCGGCCGGAACGTTCCGGCCATGTCGCAGAATTCAGCCGGGCCTGCCGTCCGGTCGCGACCAGAGCAGTACCGGAAGATAGCGGAAGAAGAAGGTGAGGAAGGCGGCCGCCCAGAACAGGGCGGCACTCTCGATCAGGGCGCGTTCAAAGGAACCTCCCAGGGGTGCCGCGACACGCAGCGAAGCGCCAACGGTGACGAGCAGAAAGGCCCCGGTGATCGCGCGATCGGCTAGCAGCGGGCGCCCGGTGTGACCGAGCGACGCGCGCGCCATCACCGCGAGGATCATGGTTCCGAAGGCGCCAGCGGTGAGCGCATGCAGGCCGACCGTGCCGATGGCGAGATCGAGCAGCTTGGTCGCACCGAGAATCGCCAGGCCCACGACCAGCCAGGCGTAACCCAGGTGCAGCGACCATACCAGTGGCACGCGCCAGCACCGCCAGCCCTGCCAGCGCCAGAAGCGCACAAGGTTTGCAACGGCTGCTGCCAGGGCCAGGCCACCGACAAGTGAGGTCGGTGCGGAGAACAGCGAAGCAAGCAGGAACAGCGCGAGGCTGAGGATTGCCGCCAAATCGACGGCACGATTGGGAACGATCTCGACCGGCGTCCCCGCCAGCCGCATGCCACCCAATGTGAAGGCCGGGACGATGCGGCCACCGATGATGCAGATCAGCATGGCGAAGACCGCAACGGCGACCTCGAGGGCCGCACTGGCATTAAACGCGTCCAGGCCGAAGCCATCAAAGTGAACGGCGGCGTTGAGCAGGGCAAGCAACAGCAGGACGGCAATCAGGATGCCATTGCGGCGGCCGTTTCGCGCGATCACGGCGGGTCCCAGCACCAGAGCGAGGACCGGCAGGAACATCAGATCAAGGACCATGAAGAGAGTCGGCTCCGGCAGGAAGGCCGCCACTCGACCTGCCAGCCACAAGCCGAAAAGACCGACAAGGCGCAGCCCCTTCAATGCCGCGGCACCGGTCCAGTTCGGGACCGCCGTCAGCATGAAACCGGCCAGTGCTGCCGCGGCAAAGCCGAACAGCATTTCATGTCCGTGCCAGATATTGGCCGGCATGGCCGGCTGCCAAGCGGCACTGCCGCGCCAGATGGTGACCCATACCACCAGCGAGACAGCCGGATAGAGGCTGCCGAAGAGGAAGAACGGCCTGAAACCATACTGGAACAGCGCGAAACCACTTCTACCCGATGATCGCGCCGGGTCTTCGATATCCGTCGGGGCGTTCACACAAAGACTCCAATTCAACTCACTGCACGAGCGGGGAATGGGCGGCTTCCATCTCGAAACCCTTGATTTCCGCCTGCCCGGCCAGCAGCAGCAGATATTGCCGGACGGCGGTATGAAACGACCGTGCCTTGAGATACTCAGCGATTCGATCGTGGACGTCGTCGAAGCCGAGCGGCACGCCGAGGGCTTTCCGGTCCAGCTGGATCACATGCACCCCATAGCGGGTTTCGATCGGCACCGGACACAGTTCTCCCGGATGGAGGCTGAAGAGATAGGTCTCGAACTCCGGTACCGTGTCGCCCCGCGCCAGCTGCCCGAGATTGCCGCCGTCCGATTTCGAGGGGCAGGCAGAGTATTGCCGCGCCATTTCCGTAAAGAGATGCGGCTCGGCCTGCAGCCGGGCGATGATCGCCGCGGCCTGCTGCTTCGCCGTCCCCCGCGCATCCTCGTCCTCGGGTGCCGCCGCGATCAGGATGTGGCGCGCCTCGAACAGATCCGGCGAGCGAAACAGCGTGGGATTGTTGTCGAAGTAACGCCGGCATGTGTCTGCGTCAGCCTCCGGGCAGATCACTTCGGCCTCCAGCAGGGCGGCGATGGCGGGGTCGTCGGGAAGATCGGCTTCCTCGGTGGCGAAGCCGCGCCGGCGTGCCTCCTGGACCAGGAGTTCCCGAATGACCAGCGCCTCGACCGCCTTCCGTCGCGCGGCGGCAAGGGATTCCGCCGGATGATGCTGCAGTTCCCGCGCGATCGCCGTCTCCGGGATCTCGACGCCGTTGACCTCGATCGCTGCCGGGGCAGGTGCCAGCTGGGCGGCCTGCATCACGACACCCGCTTCGACGCGCGGCGACGCACGACCTGATAGGGCCGCAGGACGAAGAATATCGGGGCGCTCCAGATATGCACCAGGCGGCTGAACGGAAACACCAGGAACAAGGTGAATCCGAGCAGGAGATGGGCCTGATAGACCCAGGAGACGCTGGCGATGGCGCCGACGTCGAGTGCCCGGAAGGTGAGCAGACGCTGGCAATAATCGGCCAGCACCACCATCACGCCGCCATCCATGTGCTGGCCCGAATAGTAGATCGAGACCAGGCCGAGGACGAGCTGCAGCCAGATGATGAGCACGATGGCAATGTCCATTGACGAACTGGTGGCGCGGATGCGTGGATCTGTCAGCCGCCGGTGAATGAGCAGGGTCAGGCCGATGAAGCAGATCGTGCCGAACACCCCGCCTGCGATCATGGCGAGCGCCTGCTTCTGGGCCGCGGTCATGAACACCTCGTAGACCTGGTGCGGCGTCAGCAATCCCGCCGCGTGCCCCAGAAACAGGAGCAGGATGCCGATATGAAAGAGGTTCGAGCCCCAGCGCAATTGCCGGGCACGCAGCATCTGGCTGGAGCCGGAGCGCCAGGAATACTGCTCGCGGTCGAAGCGGATCAGGCTGCCCAGCAGGAAGACGCTGAGGCAGACGTAAGGATAGACCCCGAAGGCCAGCTGGTAGAAATAGTCGCTCATTTCCGCGCCTCCCCGACTTCCGTCCTGGTCCCTGCGCCGGGCCCGGCGCCACGATCCAGCTGGTTGATTCGCTCCATCATTGCGCTGGCGCGACCGCAATCGCCCCCCTTCTGGGGGTCATTCTCCGGCCCAAAGGCAACCGCCGTTTCCTCCCAGGCGCGATCGATCGCCTCTGGCGTATCGTCGGCCGGTTCCACATCGCTGCCCTTGTCCAATTCCAGTGGTTTCACCCCGGCAATGTCCAGCAGGGCCCCGACAAGGTCGGCATAGCGACTGTCGCGCTGTGCCAGCCGCTTGTGGAGCACCTGGAGGATCGGCGCCACATCGCCCAGCCCGCCACGCGCCTCGCTCTGTGGCAGGCGCGAGAGATATTCGAGATACATCGGCAGGAAATCCGGCAGTTCCGTCGAATCCGGCGCAAGCCCGGCCGCCAGATAGATTTCCCGCAGATTGACCATTGCCATGCCACGATCTCGGGATTCGCCATGGACGTGCTCGAAGAGATGCAGAGAGATCTGGCGTGAACGGTCGAACTGAGCGACATATCGCTCCTGTGCCTCGATCAGGTCCTCGGCGCGCAGATCCTCCACGAAGCGGCGGAGAGATGCCAGCCTGGCGGCGGTGAGCAGGCGCTCCTCCTCCATCACCTCGAGAATCTCCGGAGCAGCCGCCAGCAACGGCGCCTCGGGATAGGTCAGCAGCCAGCCAATTGCCTGGAATGTCCGTGCGCGCCTGGTCATTTCACGGTCTCCTTCTCGGCCACGACTTTTGCCTTGTTCCCGAACAGGCTGGCGGTGCTGCTGCCGTCGGAACACCCATTGCCGAAGGTGAAGCCGCAGCTGCCCTTGAGGTCGAAGGTGTTCTCGGCATACTCGCGATGCGTTGTCGGGATGACGTAGCGGTCTTCGTAATTGGCAATCGCCATATAGCGGTACATGTCGTCGATCTGCGCGACTGTCAGTCCTACCCGCTCAAGCACGGCGGTGTTGTCGATTCCGTCGACATGTCTGCCACGCATGAAGATGCGCATGGCCATCATCCGCTGCAGCGCCTTCTCGACCGGTTGCTCGTCGCCGGCGGTCAGCAGGTTGGCGAGGTATTTCATCGGGATGCGCAGCTTGGAAAGATCCGGCAGATCACCGTCGAAACCGATCTTGCCAGATTCCGCCGCTGATTGGATTGGCGACAGCGGCGGGATGTACCAGACCATCGGCAGGGTACGGAACTCGGGATGCAGCGGGAAGGCGATCTTCCATTCGATCGCCATCTTGTAGGTTGGCGAGGCCTGGGCTGCCGCAAGCCAGGCTTCCGGCACGCCATCCTTGCGGGCCTGTTCAATCACCGCCGGATCGTTCGGGTTAAGGAAAATGTCAAGCTGCGCGCCATAGAGGTCGGTTTCCGATGCGACACTGGCCGCCTGCTCGATACGATCCGCGTCGTAGAGGAGCACCCCGAGATAGCGGATGCGCCCGACGCAGGTCTCCGAACAGACAGTGGGCTCACCAACTTCGATGCGTGGATAACAGAAGGTGCACTTCTCCGCCTTGCCGCTCTGCCAATTGTAATAAATCTTCTTGTAGGGACAGGCCGAGACGCACATCCGCCAGCCGCGGCACTTGTCCTGATCCACAAGGACGATGCCGTCCTCTTCGCGCTTGTAAATCGAACCGGAAGGACAGGCCGCAACACAGGCCGGATTGAGGCAATGCTCGCACAGGCGCGGCAGGTAGAACATGAAGGTGTTTTCGAACTGCCCGTAGATCTCCTTCTGGACATTGTCGAAATTCTTGTCGACGCTGCGCTTGCGGAACTCGGTGCCGAGGATCTCCTCCCAATTGGGGCCCCACTCGATCTTCTCCATGCGCTGGCCGCTGATCAGCGAGCGCGGCCGCGCCACCGGCACCGCCTTCATTTCCGGCGCCGACTGCAGATGCTCGTAGTCGAAGGTGAACGGCTCGTAGTAGTCATCGATCTCGGGCAGGTGCGGATTGGCGAAGATCTTTGCCAGGATCCGCCATTTGCCACCGATGCGCGGCTCGATCTTTCCGTTGGACTTGCGCCGCCAGCCACCTTGCCATTTGTCCTGGTTTTCCCACTCCTTGGGATAACCGATGCCGGGTTTGGTCTCGACGTTGTTGAACCAGGCGTACTCGACGCCTTCGCGGCTGGTCCAGACATTCTTGCAGGTAACGGAGCAGGTATGGCACCCGATGCATTTGTCGAGGTTGAGCACCATGGCGATTTGAGCACGGATTTTCATGGCTTTGCCCTTCCTATTCCGCGGCCCTGGCGGGATCCGCCGGTTGATCCAGCCAGTCGACCTTGTCCATCTTGCGGACAATGACGAACTCGTCGCGGTTGGTGCCGATGGTGCCGTAGTAGTTGAAGCCCCAGCTTTGCTGGGCGTAGCCACCTATCATGTGCGTCGGCTTCAGGCAGGCGCGCGTGACCGAGTTGTGAATGCCGCCGCGCGCTCCCGTGATCTCGCTGCCGGGCACGTTCACGATTTTCTCCTGGGCGTGGTACATGAGCACCATGCCTTCGGGCACTCGCTGGCTCACCACTGCGCGGGCGACCAGGGCGCCGTTGACATTGAACGCCTCGATCCAGTCATTGTCTTCGATGTCGACCTTGGCGGCATCGATCTCGCTCAGCCACACAATCGGTCCACCGCGCGACAGGGTCAGCATGATGAGATTGTCGGTATAGGTGGAGTGAATGCCCCACTTCTGGTGTGGCGTGATGAAGTTGAGGGCGATTTCCTTGTTGCCATTGGAATGCTTGCCCAGCATCGGATGAATGGTCTTGGTATCCACCGGCGGCTTGTAGACGCAAAGGCCCTCCCCGAAAGCCAGCATCCAGGCATGGTCCTGGTAGAGCTGCTGACGACCGGTCAGCGTTCGCCAGGGGATGAGTTCGTGCACATTGGTGTAACCGGCATTGTAGGTCACATGCTCGGATTCGATGCCGCTCCAGGTGGGCGACGAGATGATCTTGCGTGGTTGTGCCTGCAGGTCGCGGAAGCGGAGCTTGTCGTCCTGCCGCGGCAACGCGAGGTGGGTGTGGTCGCGGCCGGTGATCTTGCTGAGCGCCGCCCAAGCCTTGACCGAGACCTCTCCGTTGGTCTCGGGCGCCAGGGTCAGGATCACCTCGGCCGCGTCGATGTCGCTGTTGATCCGCGGCAATCCCTTGCTGACACCCTCTTCCAGCACGGTACCGTTAAGTTGTGCCAGGAATTCAACCTCATGGCTGGTGTTCCAGGCGATTCCCTTGCCGCCATTGCCGATCTTGGTCATCAACGGCCCGACCGACGTATACTTGCGATAGGTATTGGGATAGTCGCGTTCGACGACCGTCATCGCCGGCATGGTCTTGCCCGGAACCGGTTCGCATTCACCCTTAGCCCAATCGCAGGGCGAAAATGCCTGCGCCAGTTCGGCCGGCGTATCGTGCATGATCGGCGTCGTGACCAGATCCTTCTCGACGCCGAGATGCCCCACCACGAGCTCCGAGAATTTCGCGGCGATGCCCTTGAAGATGTGCCAGTCGCTGCGCGACTGCCAGGCTGGGTCGACCGCGGCCGAGAGCGGATGGATAAAGGGATGCATGTCGGAGGTGTTGAGGTCGTGCTTCTCATACCAGGTCGCGGTCGGCAGCACGATGTCGGAATAGAGACAGGTGGTCGACATGCGGAAGTCCAGCGTCACCAGCAGGTCGAGCTTGCCTTCCGGCGCCTTGTCCTGCCAGGGCACCTCGACCGGCTTCTGCTGGCCCATCTCGCCGAGATCCTTACCCTGCACGCCGTGATTGGCGCCGAGCAAATGCTTGAGGAAATACTCGTGGCCCTTGCCGCTGGAGCCCAGCAGGTTGGAGCGCCAGACGAACATGTTGCGCGGATAGGCGCGCGGGTCGTCCGGATTGGTGCAGGCGAGGTCGAGCTTGCCGCCCTTCAATTGCGCGACCGCGTAGGGAATCGGCTCCTGCCCGGCCGCCGCCGCATCGCGCGTTACCTGCAGGGGATTTTGCATCAGCTGCGGCGCCGAGGGCAGCCATCCCATGCGCTCGGCGCGGACATTGTAGTCAATGAGGCTGCCGGCCAGCGCGCTCTTTGCCATCTCGGGATCGGCAAGCGGCGAGAGGATGCCGTCGACCCTGAGCTTCTCGTAGCGCCACTGGTCGGTATGGGCATAGAAGAACGAGGTCGAGTTCATCTGCCGCGGGGGCCGGTGCCAGTCGAGGGCGAAGGCCAGCGGCGTCCAGCCCGTCTGCGGGCGCAACTTCTCCTGGCCGACATAATGCGACCAGCCGCCACCCGGCTGCCCCACGCAACCGCACATCACCAACAGATTGATGATGCCGCGATAGATCATGTCGCAGTGGTACCAGTGATTGATGCCGGCCCCCAGGATCACCATGGAGCGACCCTTGGTCTTGTGGGCGTTCTCTGCGAACTCCCGGGCCGTGGCGATGACATGGGCGCGCGGGACGCCGGTGATGCGCTCCTGCCAAGCTGGGCTGTAGGGCTGGTCGTCGTCAAAGCTGGCCGCCACATTGCCGCCGCCCAGGCCGCGGTCGACGCCGTAATTCGCCAGAAGCAGATCAAAGACGGTGGCAACCATGACCTCGCCGGCTTCCGTCCGGATCTTCTTCACCGGCACATGGCGCAGGAGAATGTCGTCATGGTCAGTGTGCTGGAAATGCTCGTGACGGGCACCGCCGAAATAGGGGAAGGCCACTGATTCGATGCCGTCACACTGGTCGATCAGGCTGAGACGCGGCTGGATTTCCGCGCCGGTCGTGCCGTCCTTTTCCTCGAGATTCCATTTCCCCTGCTGCCCCCAGCGAAAGCCGATCGAGCCGTTGGGCGCCACGATGCGATCGCTCTTCTCGTCGATCAGCAGCGTCTTCCAATCCGGATTGTTGGCTTCGCCGAGCCCGCCGGCCATGTCGGAGGCACGCAGGAAGCGATCGGGTACCAGGCGGCCGTCCCGGGCGGCCAGGCGCACCAGCATCGGCATGTCGCTATACTTGCGGCAATAGTCGTTGAAATAGTCGCTCTTTCCGGTCGCATGCCATTCCTTGAGAATGACGTGGCCCATGGCCATGGCAAGGGCCGCGTCGGTGCCCTGCTTGGGGTGCAGCCAGAGATCGGCGAATTTCGAGGCCTCGCTGTAGTCGGGCGAGACGACAACGGCCTTGGTACCCTTGTAGCGCGCCTCGGTGAAGAAATGGGCGTCCGGCGTGCGCGTCTGCGGCACGTTCGACCCCCAAAGCATGATGAAGCCTGAATTATACCAATCGGCCGATTCCGGCACGTCGGTCTGCTCGCCCCAGGTTTGCGGGCTGGATGGCGGCAGATCGCAATACCAGTCATAAAAGCTGAGAGCAACGCCGCCGATCAGACTGAGATAGCGCGTGCCGGCGGCGTAGGAGACCATCGACATGGCCGGGATCGGCGAGAAGCCGATCACCCGGTCCGGGCCCCATGTCTTCGCCGTATAGACATTGGCCGCCGCGATGATCTCGTTGGCTTCCTCCCAATCGACGCGCACAAAACCACCGAGGCCACGGATCGACTTGTAGTCGTGGCTGGCCGCCGGATCCGTTACGATCGATTCCCAGGCGGCAACCGGGTCGCGATGCTTGGCCTTGGCCGCGCGCCAGAGACGAATCAGCCGCCCCCGCACCATCGGATACTTCAACCGGTTGGCACTGTAGAGATACCAGGAATAGCTGGCACCACGCGAACAGCCGCGGGGCTCGTGATTGGGAAGGTCGGGCCTGGTGCGCGGATAGTCCGTCTGCTGCGTTTCCCAGGTGACGATGCCGCCCTTGACATAGATCTTCCAGGAGCAAGAGCCAGTACAGTTGACGCCGTGGGTCGAGCGCACCACCCGATCATGCGCCCAGCGCTGGCGATAGGCGTTCTCCCACTGCCGGTCCTCGGTCGTGACCACACCGTGACCTTCGGCAAACCCTTCCTGGCGTTGCTTGAAGAACATCAGGCGGTCGAGAAAGTGGCTCATATCAGTCTCCCACAATCAGAGATGTCGGCCGGCCGCAGCCGGCCGGCAAGTTGGTCAGCAGGGTGTCGCCGCGCCACGCCGGGTGTAGAAGATCCAGGTCAGCACCACGCAGAGCGCATAGAAGCCGGCAAAGCTCCAGAGGGCTGCGGCCGGGCCGCCGGTCAGGTCGATCGAGGTGCCGTAGGATTTGGGAATATAGAAGGCACCGTAGGCCGCCATCGCACTGGTAAAGGCGATAATGGCGCCGCTCTCGCGCTCGGCCGTCTTCAAGGCCGCGGCAGCATCAAGCTGCGGCATCAGGCGCGGGATTTCCTTGCGCATGATGATCGGGATCATCTGGAAGGTCGACGCGTTGCCGACGCCGGTCAGGAAGAACAGCGCCATGAAACAGACGAAGAAACCCCAGAAATTTCCGGCATTTCCACCCAGCGGCAGGAATTGCAGGACACCGACGACAGCGACGATCATGCCGATGAACACCCAGAGCGTCACGCGTCCACCGCCGAACTTGTCCGAAATCCATCCGGTACCGGAGCGCGACAACGCACCAACCAGCGGCCCGAGAAACGCATAGGACAGGGCGTTCACTTCAGGAAACTGGGTCTTGATCAGCAGGGGAAAGCCGGCGGCATAGCCGATGAAACTGCCGAAGGTGCCGACATAGAGGATCGACATCACCCAGTTGTGCGTGCGCTTGAGGATCGTCAGCTGATCGCCGAGATTGGCCCTGGCGTCGGCGAGATCGTTCATGCCGAACCATGCTGCGACTGTGCAGATCAGCAGGAACGGCACCCAGACGAATCCCGCATTCTGCAGCCACAACCGGCTGCCGTCCTCAATCGTCTGCGCCTGGCCGCCCATGGCGCCGAAGAGGCCCATGGTAATCACGACGGGCACCACGAACTGCACCACCGAGACGCCGAGATTGCCCAGCCCCGCGTTCAATGCCAGAGCATTGCCCTTCTGCGCCTTGGGAAAGAAGTAGTTGATGTTCGACATGGAGGACGCAAAGTTGCCGCCACCGAAGCCACACAACAGCGCCAGGATCGCAAAGACCGAATACGGTGTATCGGGGTTTTGGACCGCAAAGCCGATGCCCAATGCCGGCAGCAGCAGCGAGGCTGTGGAGATGGCCGTCCAGCGCCGCCCGCCGAAGATCGGGATGACGAAGCTGTAGAAGATCCGCAGCGTCGCGCCGGAGAGACCCGGCAGCGCCGCCAGCCAGAACAGCTCTCCGGTTGTGAATTCAAAACCGATTGCCGGCAGCCGCGCCACCACCACCGACCAGACCATCCAGACGGCGAAGGCCAGCAACAGACAGGGAATCGAAATCCACAGATTGCGGTTGGCAATCGCGCGCCCACTCTGCTGCCAGAAGGTGGGATCCTCCGGGCGCCAGTCGGTCAGGATACGGCCGGACGCGGCTCTTGAGCTTTCGCTAGCGTTCATGGACATGGGTCGATTCCTCGCTCTTGCTCAGGATTGTTTTGGGCTGCCGGACAGTTCCGGCAGATATTGCGGCTCCCGCAATGCCGGGATCTGTCGCCGCTCCATGCGCCGGATGGCAAAATGCATCCAGACCAGTGCCACCGCGACCAGTGCGAACAGCAGCATGAAACAGCTGGTCCAGACACCGGTGAGATCGTTCATGATGCCGAAGGCGAAGGGCAGCAGGAAGCCACCCAGGCCGCCGATCATGCCGACGACACCGCCCACCGAACCGACGTTTTTCGGGAAATAGACCGGGATGTGCTTGTAAACAGCCGCCTTGCCCAGCGACATGAAGAAACCAAGCACGAAGGTGAGGATGGTGAAGGGCACGAGACCGATGCCGAAGCTGAACGGTATGTCGCCGCGGATGCCGTGGATCACATAGTCGGTCGCCGGATAGCTCAATACGAAGCAACAGGCGACGCTGACGCTGAAGGTCCAGTACATGACCCGCCTGGCGCCGTATCGGTCGGACAGATATCCACCGAGAACTCGGAACAGGGAACCCGGAATCGAATAGGCAGCACCCAGCATGCCGGCGACTCGAATATCGAGACCGTACGCACCCGTGTAGTAGCGCGGCAGCCACAGGGCGAGCGCCACGAACGCCCCGAAGACGAAGAAATAGTAGAGGGAGAAGCGCCAGACCTGGAGTTGCAGCAGCGGCGTCAACTGCTCGACAAAGGTCTGGCTGCGCGCGCCGGTGCGGCGCCGCTCCCGCAGGCTGGGCTCGTCCTCCGCCAGCATGTAGAAAAGGACCGCGGAGACGACCATCACCACGGCCCAGATCTGTGCCACCATGGTCCAGCCAAAGGCGACCATCACAAAGGGGGCAACGAACTTGGTCACGGCGGCGCCAATATTGCCCATCCCGAAGATGCCGAGCATGGTCCCCTTGCGCGCTTGGGGAGCGAAGTCGGCGACATAGGCAACCCCCACCGCAAAGGAACCGCCGGCAATGCCGACGCCCAGGGCAGCGACCAAAAAACCAAGATAGGTCGTGGCATAGGATAGCAGCCAGGTCGCAACCGCCGAAGAGAGCATGACCAGGACCAGGACGCGCCTGCCGCCGATCTGCTCGGTCCAGATGCCCAGCGCCAGCCGGACCAGGGAACCGACCAGGATCGGCAGTCCGACCATGAAGCCGAACTCCGAATCGTTGAGGCCGAGATCCTGTTTGATCTGCACGCCGATGATCGAAAAAATGGTCCAGATGGCGAAGCAGACTGTAAAGGCGAAGGTACTAAGGGTGACCGCGCGGGTAAGACCGGGGGCCGTGCCGCCATCGACGGGTTGGTCGGAAGTCGCAGATGTCATTGCTGGCACTCATTGTCAGGTTGCGTGCTGTCAGCGTTGCACTGCGACATGAGACCGTGTTTGATCTGGGTCAATTATTTCGGGGCGCGGCGGGCCCTGACGGTAGCGAAGTCGCCGATTTTTCCCGTTCTTGACCGCTGCCAGTAAATTGCTTGATGAATGTTAAATTTCTGATTGATGTGTATTATGCTGATCCATGGAGTACCGGTTTATTGGACGAAGAAATCCGGTCGGAGAATCAGTCCCCGCGCAGGAATGACCGGCCTGACCGGCCCACAGATTTCCCTCGGCTGCCCATTGGCCGAATTGCAGGACGCCATGCCCGATGCACAATGACGATCTTGTCGCCCTGTCGAAAATTCCCCTGTTTGCCGGTCTCTCGCTGGCCCAGCTCGAGGAACTTACCCAGGCCGGTTTCGTCCATGCGCTACCCACCGGCGCCACTCTGTTCGAGCAGGGCGAGATGCCGGGCTTCCTCCACGTCATCCTGCGCGGCGCGGTTGCCGTTGTCGGCACGGCCCCTGCCGATCAGGCGGCAGATGCGCCTGCGCATCGTGAGGCGATCATCACCGTATTCGGCGCGAACGACGCTTTGATCGCGCCGGCTGTACTCCTGACACTTCCCTATATGATGTCTGCCCGGGTCATCGAGGCGGCGCGTATTGCCTTCCTGCCGGCCCAGGCGATCCGGGACCTGCTCGCCAACCATGCCGGCTTCGCCCAGGAAAGTGCCCTCATGCTGGCACGCCACTGGCGCCTCCTGGTGCGTGAGCTCAAGGATCTAAAACTGCGATCGGTGTCGCAGCGCCTTGCCGGATATCTGCTATCGCTTGCACCCGCCGCCCAGACCGCGCCAGCCCAGGTCGCCCTGCCTTTCGATCGGCGGGTACTGGCAAGCTGGCTGGGGACCACGCCGGAGAACCTATCCCGTTCGATTGCCCAGCTCGGCGGTCTCGGCGTCGCGATCCGCGGGCGCAAGGTTCATATCGCGGACCCCGACCTGCTGCACCGGTTCTCCCGCGAAGACAATCTTCGCTAGGCGCCCGCAGCGCCATCGCTGCGCCGCGCTCCCTAGGATTCCCGGAGCACCGATGCCGTGACGGCCAGGCAATCGCCCGCCTTGACCAGCCCCGGAAAGTGCCGGCCGGCGAGGACGCCATCCAACGAAGCACGGTACTCGACCGGACGCATCCCGGTGCGGTCCAGCGGCCAGACCCGGGCGATCGCGGCGCCCGCGCGCACGGTTTCGCCGAGATCGAGGCAAGGTTCGACCAGGCCGTCCACCTCGCTGACGGTAAAGCAATCGCCGCTCGGCATATCGAGCTGAATCGTCCGGCCCCGCTCAATGCCACCACCAAGGATACCGGCATGCCGCAGGACATTGGCGACGCCGCGCCGCGCGATGGCTATGCTCCTGGCCGTGGCGGTGCCGCCACCTCCCAGTTCGGTCGAGATGAAGGTACGACCCATCGCCTCGGCGGCGGTGTCGTACATGCCGGCATTGTCGATCTCGAGCAGCATCATGGAATAGGGGGCGTTGAACGCCCGCATCGCCGCGACGCAGGCTGCTTCCTGTTTCGCATCCGGCAGCCGGTGGGCACAGCAGAACGGCAGAAAATCCAGCGTCTTGCCGCCAGCGTGAATGTCGAGCACGAGGTCGGCCATCGGCAGCAGGGTGCGCTGGAAGTAGTCGGCGATCTTTTCGGTCACGGTCCCATCGGGACGGCCGGGGAACAGGCGGTTGAGATTGCCCCTGTCAATCGGCGAGGTACGCGTCGCACTGCGGAAGGCGGGATAGTTCATGGCCGGCACGACAATGACCCGGCCACTGATCTGTGCCGGGTCGATACTAGCTGCGAGATCCATCAGAGCAACCGGCCCTTCATACTCGTCGCCGTGATTGGCGCCGGTCAGCAATGCGGTGGGACCATCGCCATTCCGCGCCACCGTTATCGGAATCATGATGGCACCCCAGGCGGAATCATCGCGGCTGTGGGGCAACCTCAGGAATCCATGCTGCACACCGTCACGCTCGAAATCGACCGTGGCCGAAATCGGGCTGGGCCTCTGGTCCTGCTCCCGATCCGAGACACTCAAGATTGCGACACTCCTTCAGGATACTGTTTCATGCGCTTGACGCTCATGGAGATGTGGCTGCGGCGGATGAATCCAACGGCCTCGAGATCGCCCACCTCCATCGCTGCCAGGATGTCCGCCATCTCGCGGCGGAAGACGACAATCTCATCCCTCAGATTGAGATTCGGCACGGACTTCAGCCAGATGCGTGTCGTCATGTAATAGAGCCGCTCCGAGATTTCCCGCAGGGGCGCGTTGCCGATCATGGCGACCAGTTCCTGGAAGAAATCCATGTTGAGCCGGCCGTAGTCCTTGGCGTCCGGTCGCTGCAGCAAGTCGTCGCACCGCACCAGCAGTGCGCGCATGCGCTCCAGATCCGCCGGCCGGCGCGGCAGGGGATCGAGCTTCCCCATCAGTTCCGCCAGTTCCATCCGCAACTGGTAGACTTGGGCCAGGGAGTCGATATCGACGTCGGTCACAAAGGTGCCGACTCCATGGCGGCTTTCCAGCAGGCCCTCACTCTCCAGTCGCGACAGGACGCGCCGAATCGGCGTCCGCGAGACCAGGAATTCCTTGGCGAGCTCCTCTTCCGCAAGGCGCGCACCGGGAGCGTACTCAAGAAGGCAGATGCGGTCGCGAATCTTCTTGTAGATCCGCTCGAATCGCTCCCGCGCCATGGTCAGCGGGCGTTCGATGTTGTCGTCAGTGCCGGTCATACGGAATCCATCACCGCGCGCAGGAACTGCCTGGTCCGTTCGTTCTGCGGTGCTGCGAACATGTCCTGTGGATTTCCCTGCTCGCAGATCTTGCCCTGGTAGAAGAAGCACACCCGATCCGCAAATTCCTTGGCAAAACCCATCTGATGCGTGACCATCAGCATGGTCAAGTCATGTTCGCTGCCGAGCTTGCGAATTACCTGCAGCACCTCACCGCAGAGCTCCGGATCGAGGGCCGAGGTGACCTCGTCGAACAGCATGACCTTGGGGCGCATGGCCAGGGCCCGGGCGATCGCCACGCGCTGCTGCTGCCCGCCAGAGAGCTGGGCCGGATAATGTTCCTTCTTGTCGGCGAGGCCGACCAGATCCAGCAGCTCGGCCGCGCGCTCTTCGGCTTCGCGGCGCGACAGGCCGAGGACGGTGATCGGCGCTTCGATACAATTGCCCAACGCCGTCATATGCGGAAACAGGTTGAAGTGCTGGAACACCATGCCGACCTTGGCCCGCACCCGCCGCAGGTGACGCGGATCCGCCGGAACCAACCGACCACCCTTCTCCATATGCGTCATCGGTTCGCCGTCCACCCAGATGACGCCATCATTGATCCGCTCAAGCGTCATCAGCATGCGCAACACCGTGGTCTTGCCGGAACCGGACGGCCCGATGATCGCCACCTTCTCGCCGCGGCCGATGTCCAACCGGAGATCATCGAGCACGGTGAGCGCGCCGTAGCTCTTGGTCACGCCATCGAACCGCACCATCGGCTGTTCCGTCGCATCGTTGGCGGTGTTCATCGCGCGCTCCTTCTGTTCAGGCGGCGTTCCAGCCAGCGGATCCCGGCCGCCGAAACCAGGCTCATCAACAGGAAGATAATTCCGACCAGGGTCATGGGCTCGGTGTAGCGGAAGGTCTCGGACCCCATCATCTTGGCGGTCTGCATCAGCTCCAGTACCGCGATGGCCGAGAGCAACGGCGTCTCCTTGAACAGGGCCACCAGATAATTGCCAAGCGCCGGAACGATCGGCGGGATCGCCTGCGGCAGGATGACATCCTTGAAGGTCGCATAGGTGCCTAGGTTGAGCGCGATGCTGGCCTCCCACTGCCCGCGCGGCACGGCCTCCAGCCCGGCCCGGTAAACCTCGGCGCAGTAGCAGCCATAGTGCAGCCCCAGGGCGATGACGCCGGCAGTGAAGGCATCAAGCACGATGCCGAAGGACGGGAAGACGAAATAAAGGAAGAAGATCTGGATCAGCAGTGGCGTCGAGCGGATGAACTCGATCAGCGCCGAGACCGCCCAGCCCATCCTGGGGCCGCTCATGCGCAGCAGGGCCAGGATCAGGCCCAGCACCAGGGCAAGAAGAAAGCCGATTCCGGTTGCCTGAATGGTGACCAATGCCGCCTTGCCGAGAGCGGGCATGATCGAGATGGCATATTCCCAGTCCCACATGCTCAGGCGCTCCGTCCACGGGCGAGACCCCGGGTGGCACGCCGTTCCAGCAGACGCATGCAGATGGTGATGGCAAGCGACATCACCAGATACATCAGCAGAACCAGGGTGAAGATGGGAATCGTCTTCATCGTCGTCTGGTTCATCTGCTGCGCGCGGAAGGCGAGATCGCCCAGCGTGATCAGCGAGACCAGCGCGGTCGATTTCAGCAATTCGATGAAGAGGTTTCCCCAGGGCGGGATCATGGCAACGAAGGCCTGCGGCAGGATCACCCGCCGCAGCGCCTGCCAGCGCGTCATGTTGAGCGCCACCGTCGCCTCCCACTGGCCCGGCACGATCCCCAGGATGGCACCGCGCACGACTTCGGCGCCGTAGGCGCCGACATTGAGGCCGAGACCGACGACCGCGACGGTGAAGGGTTCCAGGGTCAGGCCGAAATGCGGCAGCACGAAGAACAGCCAGAAGAGCTGTACCAGGGCGGAGGTGCCGCGAAAGACCTCGACATAGGTATTTGCCAGCCACCGCAGGGGAAGCGGCCCGTAGAGCCGCGCCAGGGCAGCCAGAACCGCCATCGTCACGGCAAGGACACAGCCCAGCAGGGCGATCTGCAGCGTCAGCCACGCACCTTGCAGCAGGCCGGGTACGAAGATTGCGAAAGTTTCGCTCACGGCCATGATGGCGATGGCGACCACCGCCGCCAGCAGCATCGCGCTCAGCGAGTATAGGCCCATGGCGCGGTTTCCCCCGGCTCAGGAAGGGCAATCGGCGGTGGGGTGGCGACCGGCGTCAGCCCACCGCCGCAGATTACTCACCCTTGCAGAGTTGCTCCATCGTCTTGTTCGGCAGGTAGTCCTTGCCGAAACCGATGGGCGTCACCAGCGCGATATGTTCGTCGGAACCTAGGAAGTTCTTGAGTTCGCTGTTAAAGGCCTCGTAGAGGTCCGTGTCCTCCTTGCGGAAGCCGAAGCCGCCATGGCCCTTGACCGACTTGCCGGCCACTTCGCCAAAGGGTGTGGTCGATTCCACCCCATCGCCCTTGGCCGCCATGTCGGCGATGGAAAGTGCCGTGAGCGCTGCGCCATCGGCGCGGCCTGATTGCACGGCGGCGAGCAGGCTGGACTGATCGGGCAGGACGACCAACTGGTCTTCCGGCACGCCGGCATCCTTGGCATAGCCGGCCTCGACCGCCCCCGCCATGACCGCGAGCTTGAGGTCCTTGTTGCCGGCAAAAGTGGCGTAGTCGGCGACGCCGGCCGGATTGCCGGCCTTGACCAGCATTGCCTGGCCAATGCCATAGGACGGCTCTGAAAAGGCGATCTCGGCGCAGCGTTTGGGATTGATGAACATGCCGGCGGCGATGATGTCGAAACGCCCGGCCTTTAATCCCGGAATCAGCGAGCCGAATTCCGTGAGCACACCGTCAACTTGGTCGATGCCCATTTTCGCCAGCACCGCCTTGGCAACCTCCGGCGCCTCGCCGGTCAGCTTGCCATCGGGTGTGGCATAGCCGAAGGGCGCCTC
>JAEUKV010000237.1 GCA_016794165.1 Rhodospirillaceae bacterium | reverse complement strand
GTCGCGGTAGGGTCCGAGCGCGCCGTCGAACAAAGCGCGCAGGGCCTCTGCATTGGCGGCGGGATCGCCACCCTTGATGTCTGCGAGCTTGGCGCGCTTCAGGCCGAACTGTTCCGGCGCGATCTCGAACTCGCGGATCTGTCCGCCGCGCAGCTCCACCACATGAGTGGGGCCGGTGATGGTGATCTCGTCGAGGCCGTCGCTGCCATGCACCAGCCAGGCATGCTCGGTGCCCAGCGATCTCAGCGCATTGGCCATGGGCAGCAGCCACTGCTTCGAGAAGACGCCGATCAGCTGGCGCTTGACGCCAGCCGGGTTGGACATCGGTCCCATCAGGTTAAAAATCGTGCGGGTGCCGAGCTCGACCCGGCTCGGGCCGACATGGCGCATGGCGCTGTGATGCTTCTGCGCCCACAGGAAGGCGGTGCCGACTTCGGCCAGGGCCAGTTCCAGCGTGGTCATGTCGGCATCGATATTGACGCCGAGCGCGGTGAGGATGTCGGCGGCACCGCTTTTCGACGAGGCGGCCTTGTTGCCGTGCTTGGCGACCGTCACGCCGCAGCCAGCACAGACGAAGGCGACCGCGGTCGAGATGTTGAGCGTGCCC
The DNA here is from genome assembly GCA_016794165.1 of Rhodospirillaceae bacterium. Lineage (GTDB taxonomy): Bacteria > Pseudomonadota > Alphaproteobacteria > Dongiales > Dongiaceae > Dongia. The sequence continues at coordinate 10,143 of JAEUKV010000237.1, read as the reverse complement.
GCGCCGTCGCCGCCGGTGCCGCAGACGTCGATGGCGCCCTCGGGTGCCTTGATGCGGGTCATCTTCTCGCGCATCACGGAGACGGCGCCGGTGATCTCGTCCACGGTTTCGCCGCGCACTCTGAGCGCCATCAGGAAGCCGCCGATCTGCGTCGGGGTCGCCTCGCCGGTCATGATCACGTTGAAGGCGGCCTCGGCCTCGGCCTGCGACAGGGACTTGCCCTGTGCCACCTGGGCAATCGGTCCCTTGAGGTCGGTGATGGCACTCACTGCAGCACGCGGGCGTTGAGCTTGTTGAGGCCGCAGGCGGTGAGGAAGTTTCCGAGCAGCTTGTGCCCGTGCTCCGAGGCGATGCTTTCGGGATGGAACTGCACCCCGGCAATCGGCAGCGATTTGTGGACCAGGCCCATGATGATGCCGTCCTCGGTCTCGGCCGTGACCTCCAGCGCGTCGGGGAAGCTCTCGCGCTCGACGATCAGCGAATGATAGCGCGTGGCGTTGAAATCGTTGGGCAGGTCCAGGAACACGCTCTTGTTGCGGTGGTGGACATGGGAGATCTTGCCGTGCATGGGCTTGGGCGCGCGGACCACCTTGCCGCCGAAGGCCTGGCCGATCGCCTGGTGGCCGAGGCACACGCCCAGCACCGGGACTTTCTTCGCCGCGGCCGCCTTGATGAGGTCGAGGCAGATGCCGGCCCTGTCGGGGTCGCAGGGGCCGGGCGAGAGGATGATGCCCTGCGGCGCCTTCGCCAGCACCGCGTCGACCGTGATCTGGTCGTTGCGATAGACTTCGATCTCCGCCCCCAACTCGCCCAGATAGTGGTACAGGTTGTAGGTGAAGCTGTCGTAATTATCAATTAATATGAACATGTTAGTTGTCCGCCACCCGCGTTGGAGCGGGAGTTTAGCAGGCGCGCCGCGGGAACGGAAGATTCGGGGAAGCCATGGAATGGCAGGGGCTTAGGCCGCAGATGGCGATGCGCGATTTGCTGCGCATGTTGATCCTGCTGCTTCCCCTGGGGACGCTGGCCCTTTCCGGCGCGTGGTGGGAGCCTTCGCCGCTCGCACCGCTTCTGCCGTTCACAATACTGCCGTTGCTGCTCGCCGCGTTCGTCCAGTTCGGTTTGGGGGGCAGCATCTATCGCAAGGGGCTCGCTGACCTGTCGGCGGGGCGAGTCACCGCGGATCTGCTCCTGGTTGTCGGCGCCAGCGCGGCTTTCGCTCTGGCGCTGTGGCAGGCCTGGTTTCTGCAGACGGCGGGGTTGCCGGCCGAGGTGCTTGCGGCGGCGCAAGTGCTGGTCTGGCGCGATGCCGCCTTCGGCGCCAGCCTGCTGGCGGTTGCCCTGCTGGGCGAATTGGCCCTGCGCCGCAGCCTCGGGCTACCCTCGGCCAATGGTGCCTCGCCACCCGTGGGCCTCGCGGCCGGCGAACGGTTGACGGTGGCGCCGGGCGGTCTCATTCCCTGCGACGGCGTGGTTGGCGCCGGATCCAGCGAAATCCAGGATCCCCTCGGCCGCGCGGGCGTCTTTCCCGTCCTGGTCGGGCCGGGCGATCCGGTGCATGCCGGCAGCCGGAATGGCGACGGTGCGCTGGAAATCATTGCTGACGTCCCCAGTCCGCCCGCCCGGATTGAAAACACCTCCATCGATGGCTTGGCGACAGTGCTCAGCCGCGCCACGCAGGCGATGATCCTCCTGGCGATGGCTGCATTGGCCTGGCGCCTGATGCAGGGGCCGCCGCTACGTGACCCGGTGGCAACGATCCTGCGACTGGTTGCCCTCACGGCGCCGCTGGGCCTGGGTCTCGTTCTGGCGGCGCCCGCGGCCGAATTGATCGCGGCAGCCCGGCGCCATGGCATCGAGATTCGCGATCTGGCCTTGCTTGATCGGCTGAGTCGGATTCGGGCCGTGCTCTTTGCGCATCGCGGCATCCTGATTCCGGAACGTCACCGTGCCATCTCTGCGCAAACCCCCGGGGGCGATGCCGGCAGCGAACTGATCGGGCGCGCCGCCGCGGTGGCACAGGCCGGGCACGATCCCTGGGGCCATGCGCTCCTGGAATTCGCGGTTAGGTACCGCATGCGGCTGAAACCGGCGAGCGAATATCGGGCGGTGATCGGCGAAGGGATCGCAGCCACGGTGGGCGATATCCCGACCGTGTTCGGTACACGCGACTTCGTGGCGGGGCACGGAGTCGACTGTACGCCGCTCGACGCGGCGGCGGCGGAAGTCCTGGCGGAAGGTCGCCAAGTTCGCTGGGTTGCGGAAACAGGCCGAGCCCCCAGGCTGCTCGGCTTTATCATCTTCGGCGCCCCCGCGGCGGCCGGGGCGGCCCATGCTGTCAAGAATCTCGACCGGCTCGGATTGGAGGTGACCTGGCTGGCGGATCCGACCGATCCAGCGATTGCCGCCGTGGCCAGGCAGATCAGAGTGTCGCGGCTGTATGCGCCTCTGGCCGCGGATTTGCCGAGGGTGCTGGCGGAGATGCGCCAGAGTTGCGGGCCATTGCTGGTCGTAACGAGCGAAGCACCGCCGGCGGGGGTGGTGGCCGGCGACGTCGTTCTGCCATTCGGCCCAAGGGCGGCCGGTCACGCCAGGGAGGCCGGTATCCGCATCATCCGACAGGATCCGCGGCTGGTGGTCGACTTGTTGCTGCTGGCTTCGCGATTCCGGCGCCTCATCCTGGCCAATCTCGCCATCGCCTGCGTTGCCGCCATGATCGTGGCGTTCCTGCCGCTGCTCACGGGTCGCGACGCTGATCTCGGCGCCTATGAAATAGGTGTGATATTGTTGCTGGCGGTCTCTTCCCTCAGCTTGCGGACCATGCCGGGTACCGCTAATGAGGTTGACGAGGAGTGACATGGCGGCCAGCAGAAAAACAGGATTGAGAAAAAAACTCGCCAAGGCCGGGCCGCGTGCCGGGGCGCGCACTGGTGCCCGCGCTCGCGCCGGGCTCGGTTGGTGGCGCAGCTTGTGCCGCAGCCTTGCTATCCTGCCGCTGGGCCCGACCCTGTTTCTGGTGGGCGTTTCGCTCGGCTTTGGCGCAGGGTTGGGCCTGACCATGCTGCCGCCGCCGCCGGATGCTGCTCTGTCCGCTGCCGACCTCCCGCTGCCGGTTCAAAAGCCGGTCGAGAAGAAAGAGCCCGCACAGAATGCCGCGGCGACGGCGGAGCTATCTGACATGGCAACTGTCAGCGATGGGTCCATCCAGCGCTATGACGAAGTGACTGTTGTCGGTACGGTCGTGGATCCAGCCCCCGATCCGGTATTGCCCGTGATGGGTGCCGTCGCCGAGGAAGGCATTCATCAATCGGCTGAGATGGAGGCATCGCCGCCGCCTTCGATGACACCGCCCGCTCCCGTATTGCCAGCCTCCCTGGTCATACCTGCGCCAAAAATGCCCGAAGGCCTGCCGCAGTGGCAAAGAAATGCTGTCTCCGTGCGCGATCCCGGCGACCGGCCGATGATTGCCATCGTCCTCGACGATGTCGGTGTGGCACCACAGCATGCGCGCGAAGCCCTGTCCCTGCCGCCGCCAATCGTGATGTCGATCATGACCTATGCAGATCAGGCGGCGGCCCTCGCGCTGGAAGCAAGCCAGCTCGGCCATGAAGTCATGGTGCACATGCCCATGCAGCCGCTCAATGGGGCGGTCAATCCGGGGCCACATGCACTGACGGTCGGGCTCGATGCCGACGAAATCCGTCGCCGGATGGATTGGGGGCTGGGGCGCCTTGACGGATATGTCGGCTTCAACAACCACATGGGCAGCCGCTTCACCCAGGATGAAGCGGGGATGCGGGTGGTCCTGGAACTGGCCAAGGCGCGCGGGCTCCTGTTTCTCGATTCCAAGACCATCGGTTCAAGCGTCGGCGACGCGCTGGCGGCGGAACTGGGTGTCGCGCATATCAGCCGCGATGTTTTCCTCGATGACGATATGAGCGAAGTGGCGGTCGCGCGCCAGCTCGCGGCGGCGGAAGCGATCGCCCGCCAGCGCGGCTATGCCGTGGCGATTGGTCATCCACATCCCGCCACGATCGCCGCGTTGAAGCGATGGTTGGCACAGGTGTCGGCACGGGGCTTTGCGATCGTGCCGTTGACCACAATCGTCAAGAAACGCGACGGTGTTGCCGGCTGAGACGAAGCGGAACAGACAGGAAGCGCACATGCGATTCGAGAATCGGTACTATCCGGGAATCCTGGCCGATATTGTCGGCGCTCATGCGCGCTATTACGCGCAGGCTTGGTCATTCGATCAGAATTTCGAAGCAAAGGTCGCGGCGGACTTCGCCAGTTTCCTGGTCAACATGAAAACCGATCGCGACCTGCTGCTGGTGGCAAAACGGGCCGACGACCGGTTTCTTGGCTCGATCGTCATCGACGCCGGCGACGCGGCCGGGCGTGGGGCGCATTTGCGCTGGTTCATCGTGGCGCCAGAGGCGCAGCGGACCGGGCTCGGCAAGCAGTTGCTCGACCGCGCCATGGGCTTTTGCCGCGAGCGCGACTATCGTCGCATCTATCTCTATACCTTCGCCGGTCTGGACGCGGCACGGCGCCTCTATGAGCAAGCCGGCTTCACGCTCAAGGAGGAGCAGGACGCCAGCACCTGGGGTCGATCCACGCGCGAGCAGTGCTTTGAAGTCGAGTTGCCTCCGGAAGCGGCCGAACCAGCGCCGCCAGCCCCCTAGGGTTTCTTGCGTCCGTAGCCCAGTTCGGAATCCGACGCGGCGATGTCGTCGGGGTTTTGCCCTTCGTAATCCTCCACCGCGATGCATCGGTCAACCGTGAGCCCGTCGCTCGACAGCGGGAAGATCGAGCCGTAGAAAGTTGCGGTGTTGTCGAAGCGCGTGCTCAGCACGTCGCGGGAGAAGGTCGGCGTCCTGCGATCGCAAACCAGCCGGTATTCGTCGGCGAGTTCCGCTCTCACCGCCTCGGTGAACGACTCAACTTCGTCAAGGTAGCGCCCGGTCAGTTCGTGACGGAAGGAGACGGCGATGGTCCCGACCAGGCGATAGAAAACGCGGAACGGGTCGTATTCTATGCTGACGACGAACATGTGCGGGAGTACTTCTCGGAGGTCGGTGGGGTCGATGTCGTGCCAGGAGGGCATATTGCGCGAACTGCGCCTGTCGTCCCAGTAGGTCTTGAATTTCCGGATGATCGGCGACTTCACCTGGTCGAAGGGAATGTCGAGTTCGATCTGCATCCTGACTCCCGATGGGCTACCGATTGCGGCTGCCGCTCTGTGCGAAGAGGATCGCTTCCTGCGCCGCGCGGATCAGTGCGCGGGCCTTGTGCTGACATTCCTGGAACTCGCTCTCGGATACGGAATCGGCGACGATCCCGGCGCCGGCCTGGACATACATGGTACCGTCCTTGATCACCGTGGTGCGGAGCGCGATGCAGGTGTCCATCGATCCGTCCGCGGCGAAGTACCCGATCGCACCGGCATAGACACCGCGCCGTTCCGGCTCCAGTTCCTCGATGATCTCCATCGCCCGAACCTTGGGTGCACCCGAGACGGTGCCGGCGGGAAAGCCGGCCATCAGCGCGTCCATGGCGTCGTATTTCGGGTCGATCAGGCCTTCGACATTCGAGACGATGTGCATGACATGGCTGTAGTTCTCGATGTTGAACTTGTCCGTGACCTTGACCGAACCGATCCGGGCGACGCGGCCGACATCGTTCCGGCCCAAATCGAGCAGCATCAGGTGCTCGGACAATTCCTTCTGGTCGGCGAGCAGGTCCGCGGCGTTGGCCTTGTCTTCTTCCGGGTTCTTGCCACGCGGGCGCGTACCGGCGATCGGTCGGATCGTGACCTTCTCGTCGCGCAGCCGCACCAGGATTTCGGGGCTCGATCCGATAATCGTGAAATGGCCGAGGTCAAGGAAGAACAGGAAGGGCGAGGGATTGAGGCGCCGCAACGAGCGATAGAGCGCGAATGGCGGCAGCTTGAAGGGGAGCGAGAAGCGCTGGGAGAGAACCACCTGGAAGATATCGCCCGCCAGGATGTAGTCCTTGGCCTTGGCAACCATGGCGCCGAACTGTTCTTCGGTCATGTTCGACTTCGGCTCGGGCATGGCGGCGGTATCGATGGCGCCACCCTGTTGCGGCAACGCGCGATCGAGATCGGCCACCACATCGTTCAATCGCTCCAGCGCCTGGTTATAGGCTGCGCGGGCGTTGAGACCGTCCTGGTTCCAGACCGGTGTCACGATGCTGAGCGAATCCTCGACATTGTCGAAGATGACGATCAGCGTCGGACGCAGGAAGATGCTGTCGTGGAGACCAAGATTGTCGGGTTTCAGTTCCGGCAGTCTTTCGACCTGCCGAATCATGTCGTAACCCAGATAGCCGAACAGGCCCGAGGCCATGGGGGGCAGGCCGGCGGGAACCTCAATGCGGCTTTCCTTGATCAGCGCGCGCAGCGACTGTAGGGCGGGCAGCGATTCCGGTTCGAATTTGTCCGGCTCGAACCGGGCATTGCGATTGATTTCCGCCTTGCCGCCGCGACAGCGCCAGACCAGATCCGGCTTCAGGCCGATGATGGAGTAGCGACCGCGCACGGCGCCACCTTCGACCGATTCCAGCAGGATGGAATTGGCGCGACCGTCGGCCAGTTTCAGCATGACCGAAATGGTGGTTTCCAGATCCGCGATCAGCCGCGTCCAGACAAGCTGCGCCTTGCCACTTTCATGAGCCGCTGCGAAGCGCTCGAAATCCGGCTCGACCTTCATGATGGGAGTTCCGTCCGGGTCAATCTCAGGGTTCGGATGACTTGATTGCCCGCTGCCAGATTGTGTCATCGCGCTCGACCGGCAGCTCGGCTTTCAAGGCATCGTAAAAGTGCTGGCGCAGATCGCCCGAAAGGGTCTGGGAAACGCGCTCGGACAGGCGCTTGACCTCGTCCGGTTGGCTCTCGGGGTCGGCCGACACGATCGTTGCGAGACGGGCGACGATGGCGCCCGATTCACTCTCCCCCGTGCTGATCTCGCCGACCTTCAACTTGAACAGGGCCTCGGCAAGCGCCGGGGTGACGTTGTTCTCGGCGTCACCTTCGCCGCGGTAGAAGGGCTTTGTCTCCTTTGCCACAAGGCCGCGCGCTTCGGCTTCTGCCTTGACTGCCCCTCCGGTTTTCAGCTTTTCGGCGATCTCCTCCGCCACCTGCTTGGCACGGTCGCGCTGCTGCGCGGCGGTCCAATCGGCAATCGCCTGGTCGCGGACCTCCGCAAGGGGCTTGAGGGCCGGTGGGATGATTTCATCCACCTGTGCCACGGCATAGGACCCGTCGCTCAAGGCGGAAACGTAACCGGGCTCTCCCGGTGCCGTTTCGAAGATCAGCGCTACGGCTTCGGGGGACAGCCCGAGATTGGCACCGGCGCGATCCTGGCCGGATGCGTCGATCGCGGCGAAGGTGTCGGTGCGCAACTGCAATTTCTGCGCGGCCTCGGTGAGTGCGACGCCGGCCGCCAGCTCGTCTTCCAGCTGCGCGCGCACCGATTCCATCGCATCGGCGGCGCGCCCAAGTGCCAAGCCGTTGCGCAGTTCGCCCTCGACCTCACCCAGGGTGCGGGTCGTGGCTGGTGTTACCGTCGGAACATGAACCACATGGACGCCGAAGGGACTGCTCAGCGGATCGGAGACGCTGCCCTCGGAGAGGGCGAAGACCGCGTCGGCAATGTCGCCGGGCAATTGCTCCTTGGTGACCTGACCCAACGACACCGGCTCGCCCTGCGTAGCGTCGCGCACGGCCTGCGCGAAGGCAGTGCCGCTTCTTGCGGCGGCGACGATCTTTGCGGCGATCTCGGGATCCTGCACCACGACCTGTTCCACGCTGCGCGTTTCCGGCGTCGAGAACTCCGCCAGCCGCGCCTGATACTCGGCCTGGATCTCGTCTTCCGAGACAGCCACATCGGCGATGAAGTCCGACGGCACCATCTGCACCAGGGTGCCGCTGCGCAACTCGGGCGCCTGGTAGCGTGCGGATTGCGCCTCGTGCCAGGCGGCGAGGGCGGTCTCGTCAGGGATGCCGACATCGGTGATGGAGGCGGTGGGGACCAGCACGGTTTCTGCCGTCCGCTGTTCCTGCGAATAGTGAAACACCGCGTCGGTAAGGACCTGCGGCGCGGTCATGGCACCCGTGAGGGCGGAGAGGATATAGCTGGCGCGCATCTGTGCGCGGATATCCGCCACATATTGTTCTTCGCTCTGTCCCGACTGGCGCAGCACATACTCGAAGCGCGCACGGTCGAAACGACCGGCCTGATTGGCGAGGTCAGGATCGGACTCGATGTATTGCACCACCGCCTGCAGCGGGAGATCGAAGCCGAGCTTGGCGCCGTACACCTGCAGCAGGCCCTTGTCCTCCGCCTGGTCGACCAGGCGCTGGGCACCGCCGAACTGGGCGAAGAGGGCGGGGCTGACCTGCATGCCCTGGACCTGTGACAGGCGCTGCAGCGAGAGGCGCAGCTCGCGGTCGAAATCGGCCTGGCTGTAGATGAAGTCGTCGCCGATCCTGACGATCGGCGCGGCCGCCTGATTGGTGCGGAACACGTCGCCGATGCCCCAGACGGCAAAGGCGGCGATGAGCAGGCCGAACAGGGCCTTCATCAGCCAGGAACGGGTCTGTTTACGAATGGAACTCAGCATATTTCAATCCAACCCGTTGCGGCGGCCGGTTGCGGGGAACACGGCAAATTTGAGCGGCGCATCATAGGGAGGGGCCCCCAAGGGAGCAAGTGGACCGGCATGCCTGGCAATTTTCCGGCGCCACCCCTTGCTGGCTGGTGCTGCCTATGGTCTTTTCCGGGCGGAATCCCGTGCCGGCGTCCCCCTGGCGGCTGGGATGGCAACTGGCAAAGGAGACCGGTTCGTGAGTACCCCCGGCATTCGGCCCCTGGTGGCCGGCAACTGGAAGATGAATGGCAGTCGCGACATGGCGCGGAAGCTCGTGGCCGACCTCGTCGCCCGGGCGGCCGGGTCAGAGCTGCCGGTCGACCTGCTGGTCTGTCCACCCTTCCCCTACCTCTCCGTCGTGGCCGATGCCCTTTCCGGGTCGTCCCTCTCCCTGGGCGGCCAGGATTGCCACACGGCCGCCGCCGGCGCCCATACCGGGGATGTCGCCGCCGCGATGCTCCGGGATCTCGGGGCGGGCGCCGTCATCCTCGGCCATTCGGAGCGCCGGGCCGATCATGGCGAAAGCAGCGGCCTGGTCGCTGCCAAGGCCAAGGCGGCGGTCGCGGCCGGCCTCACCGCCCTTGTCTGCGTGGGCGAAACCGAGGCCCAGCGGAACGCCGGGGATGCTGAGAAAATAGTTGAAAATCAGATTGTTGAATCAATTCCTTCCGGAATCGGGTTCGCTGACATCGTGGTTGCCTATGAGCCGGTCTGGGCGATCGGCACCGGCCGCACCCCGACGGTCGCGGACGTGGCGGCCATGCACCGGCATATCCGCGCCCTGCTCACCGCGCGCGATCCCCTGGGGGCCGTCGTCCGCATTCTCTATGGCGGGTCAGTGAAGCCGGGAAACGCCGCCGAGCTGATGGCGGTGCCGGAGGTCAACGGGGCCCTGGTAGGGGGCGCCAGCCTCAAGGCGGAGGATTTCTGGGGCATTGCCGAGGGGGCGGCAAAGTCCGCTTCCTGACGGGGCCTTGATCCGGCCGGGCCACGGCCCAAATGGTGCTGTGCCAAATTGGCGCTGGCCAAGCTGGTCGAAAAAAGCTAGAACCCGCGCCGAATTACGACATTTCAAGAACTTGCGAGTGCGCTCATGTTGGGAGCCTTGGTCCCGGTCGTCTTGGCGATTCACGTCATCATCACGATCTTTCTGATTGGCATCATTCTCACCCAGAAGAACGAGGGTGGGATGGGCGGCCTTGGCGGCGGCGCATCCGGCGGGATGGCCGGCTTCCTGTCCGGCCGCGCCCAGTCCAATCTGCTGACCAAGGTGACCAAATGGCTGGCGGTGGGCTTCTTCTGCACCAGCCTGTTCCTGGCCTATGTCGACAGCAACGACACCTCGCGCCAGCCCCTGGTCGGCGCCAGCCCGGCCTCCACGGAGCCCCAGGCCCCGATCGCCGATCCGGCCGCGCCGGTCACCACGGGCGGCGACTCGGGTACCGTCGCGCCCGCGGCTCCTGCGGCACC
>JAEUKV010000195.1 GCA_016794165.1 Rhodospirillaceae bacterium | reverse complement strand
CATGACCGAACTGCGCGTCTATCTGCTGGTGAAGGATCTGGGCCGCCAGTTCGCGGCCTATATGTCGACGCCGACCCGCGCTCGCGGCTATCCGCCGATGCAGGGCGAACACAGCCTCATCATCGAGGTGGCGCCGGCGCTGGCGATTCACCGCATCTGCGATCTTGCCCTGAAACAGATGCCGGACATGGAGCCGGGCCTGCTCTACACCGAGCGGCAATACGGTATCCTGGAACTGCACTCGACCGATCTCGCGCATCTGAGCGAGGCCGGGAAGGCGATCCTCGACGGCATCGGCCGCAAGGCCGAGGACCAGTTGAAACCGCGCACGCTCTACGCCGACATCATCGAGGACGTCTCCGACCAGCACGCCATCATCCTCAATCGCACACGCGAGGCCTCGATGCTGCTGCCGGGGAAGTCGCTGCTGGTCTATGAGCTGGAACCGGCGCTGTTTGCTTCCGTGGCGGCCAACGAGGCGGAGAAGGTGGCGCCCGGCATCACGCTCGTCGACGTGCAGATGATCGGCGCCAGCGGCCGCCTGTTCCTCGCCGGCACGCGTGCCGAATGCGAACGCGCCCGCGACCGCATCGACGAGGTGCTGGGTGGGGTGATCGGGCGATCGGTCAAGAAATAAGCGGCATTGCGGCTTGATCTAGTGGTCTTGCAGGCACTAGCATTCGATCACGCCGCCGCCGATGAATGAGCGACGTATCAGGCAGGATCGGGGTTGAAAATGTGGCGCGAGATTGCGGCCGATGAACGGCACGAGATCACGGTCGATGGTTACAAGATCATCGCCTACAGCTTCGGCAAGGGATCCGAGACGGTACTGTGCCTCAATGGCGGTCCGGGCCTCCCCTGCGATTATCTGCGCGAAGCGCATTCCTGTCTGATCGATCAGGGTTACCGGGTGGTGGCGTTCGATCAGCTCGGTACCGGTGCCTCCGACCGGCCGACGGACGAGGCGCTCTGGAACATCACGCGCTACGTGGCCGAGGTTGAAACCGTGCGCACGGCCCTGAATCTCGGCAAGGTTCATTTGTTGGGGCATTCCTGGGGCGGCTGGCTGTCGATCGAATACGCCGTGACGCATCCACAGAACCTGAAAACGCTGATTCTCGAGGATACCAATGCCGACATGCCGCATCTGGTGGCGGAATTGGGGCGGCTGCGCGAGGCGCTGGGCTCCGAGACCGTGGCGATGATGCAGCGGCATGAGGCCGAGGGCACCCTCTCGCATCCCGAATACCAGGCGGCCGTCACCATCCTCAACTATCGCCATGTCTGCCGGCTGTCGGAATGGCCGGCGCCGGTCAAGCGCTCGCTGGATGACTGGAACATGGGCCCCTATGTGACGATGCAGGGCCCGAACGAATTTCTTTATACCGGCAATCTCAAGGACTGGAACCGGGTTCCGGACCTGCAGCGGATTCCGGTGCCGGCGCTGATCGTCACCGGCCAGCATGACGAGCTGACGCCCGCCTGTTCGCTGCGCATGAAACTGCATCTCAAGAATGCGGAACTGCATGTCTTTCCCAACAGCAGCCATATGCCCTTCTACGAGGAACCGCATGCCTATTACCCGGTCCTGATCGACTTCCTGCAACGCCACCGTGGCTGAGCGTTCCTGAGGGATGTCGCTGCACCGCTATCGTTTCGTCCTGACACGGCCCCTGCAGCTGGTGCCGGTTCTCTTCGGCATCAGCATCATCACCTTCGTGCTGGTGCGACTCATTCCCGGCGATCCGGCGCGCGTACTCCTCGGCACCAAGGCGACCCCCGAAGCGATCGAGCGCATCCGCGCCCAGTTCGGGCTGGATGAGCCGATCCTGCTGCAATACCTTTATTTTCTCAAGAATCTCGGCGCCGGCGAGCTGGGCAATTCAATCCTCTACAAGATTCCGGTGCTACGTCTGGTCGGCGAGCGTATCGAGCCGACACTGTTGCTGGTAGGTGGCAGTGTCCTGCTGGCGCTTGCCCTGGCCATTCCCCTGGCGGCGCTGGCGGCCGGCAACCGCGGCCGGCCGGCCGATCATGCCATCCGCCTGTTCTCCACTGCCGGGCTCGGTTTTCCGCCCTTTTGGCTGGCGATCATGCTGATCATCCTGTTCTCGGTGAAGCTGGATCTCTTTCCGGTCGCCGGTTATGGCGACGACTGGGCCGAGCGCCTGCATCACCTGGTGCTGCCCTGCTTCACCGTCGCCTTGGCGCTATCGGCAGTCATCACGCGCAATCTCCGCGCCAGCATGATTGCCGAACTGGCTTCCGACCATGCCACGGCGGCGCGCGCACGCGGCGTTTCGGAGCGGCGCATCTTCTGGCGCCATGTGCTCCCGAATGCCGTCATCCCGGCGATCAATCTGCTGGCGGTCAACATCGGCTGGCTGATCGGCGGCACAGTGGTGATCGAATCGGTCTTTTCGATCCCGGGTCTCGGCCAGTTGCTGGTGCGCGGCATCTTCACCCGCGACTACATGGTGGTGCAGTCGGTGGCCATGGTTTTCGCCTGCGCCACGGTGCTGGTGAATTTCCTGGCTGACATCTGCACGGTTGCCATCGATCCGCGGGTGCAGCTGTGAGCTTGGTCCGCGGCAGCGCCGCCGCGGCCAGGCCGGCCTGGCTGCCGCATTTCGGGCAGTATCCGGCGCCGCTCTATCTCGGCATCGGCATAGTTGGTGCGATTTTTCTGCTGGCCGTCTTTGCGCCGCTTGTCGCGCCTTTCGATCCGATCGCGCAGAATCTCGACGTCAAGCTGCAGGGACCCAGCTTCGCCTATCCCTTCGGCACCGACAATTTTGGACGCGATATCCTCAGCCGAGTCATCTGGGGCGCCCGTGTCGATCTGCAGATAGGCCTCATCGGTGTCGTCTTTCCGTTTTTGATCGGCACCAGCATCGGCGCCGTCGCGGGTTATGCCGGCGGCGTCGTCGACGCCATCGCCATGCGGGTCGTCGACGTGGTGCTGGCCTTTCCCTTCCTGGTCCTGATGCTGGCGATCATCGCCATCCTGCAGCCCGGCCTCGGCAGCTTCTACATCGCCATGGCACTGGTCGGCTGGGTCTCCTATGCGCGTCTGATTCGCGCCCAGGTCCTGGTCCTGATATCCGCCGACTATGTGCTGGCCGCCCGCAGCCTCGGCTACTCCCACGGGCGGGTTCTGTTCCGCCACATCCTCCCCAATGCCATCACTGGCTCGATCGTCTTTTCCATGTCGGACGTGGTGCTGGTGGTGCTGAACGGCGCCGCCATTTCCTATCTCGGCCTCGGCGTTCAGCCGCCCACCGCCGAATGGGGCATCATGATCGCCGAGGGGCAGAACTTCATCACCACTGCCTGGTGGATCACAGCCTTTCCCGGATTTGCGATTGTCGTCATGGCGCTGGGATTCAGCCTGCTGGCTGACGGTCTCGGCGAACTCCTGGGGGTGCGGGAATGACAGCGCCCCTGCTCGACGTGCGCAATTTGCGGGTGACGGCACGCCGGGCCGGCCGCGTGTTCGATATCGTCGACGATGTCGGCTTTTCCCTGCAGCAGGGCGAGATCCTGGGGCTGGTCGGCGAAAGCGGCTCGGGGAAGAGCGTCACCTGTCGCGCGTTGATGCGCCTTTTGCCCGGTGCCAACCTCACGCTCTCCGGAGGTCGGATCCTGTTCGAGGGGCGCGATTTCGCGAC
>JAEUKV010000148.1 GCA_016794165.1 Rhodospirillaceae bacterium | reverse complement strand
CTCGGCGCCGCCACCATCGATCTCGATCAGATCATCCGACGCGGCAGCGAGGAATTGTGCCACGTCACCGTCACCGTCGCCTGCGTGGGGCGCGACGGCCGGCCGGTCCGGCTGCCTGCGGCCCTGCGCGGAATTCTTGCCACCGAAACATCAGAACAGAAGTGAAGCAGAGACATGGATCCGCAAACACCCCCCGCCGTACCCGTCGAGGCCGTTGAAGGCGGCGCCCTGGAGGGCGTTCAGGCGGCTGCCGACGGCGTCGCCGGCCTGCCCAGCGCCATCGCCCACGATCTTTCCGTCTGGGGCCTGTTCCTGCAGGCCGACTGGATCGTGAAATCGGTCATGATCTTCCTGATCCTGGCCTCGATCTGGTCCTGGGCGATCATCTTCGACAAGATCATCCGCATCCGCCGCCTCCGCGAGCAGGCCCGCCAGTTCGAGGAAGCGTTCTGGTCCGGCGGCTCGCTGGAGGACCTCTACGACCGGATCAGCAACCGCCCGGCCGACCCCATGTCCTCGATCTTCGTTGCCGCCATGCGCGAATGGCGCCGCTCGGCCGCCAAGGGCCTGCTTGCCTCCGAGCATCTGCGGGAAAACCTCCAGGACCGCATCGAGCGGGTCATGAATATCACGCTGGGGCGCGAGATGGACCAGATCGAGCGCTATATGGGCTATCTCGCCTCGGTGGGTTCCGCCGCGCCCTTCATCGGCCTCTTCGGCACGGTCTGGGGCATCATGAACAGCTTCGCCGCCATCGCCGGGTCGAAGAATACGACACTGGCCGTGGTGGCGCCGGGCATTGCCGAGGCGCTGTTCGCTACCGCGCTGGGCCTGGTCGCCGCCATCCCGGCGGTACTCGCCTACAACAAGCTCTCCGGCGATATCAACCGCTACGGCAATCGCCTCGAAGCCTTTGCCGGTGAGTTCGGCGCCATCCTCTCGCGCCAGCTTGAGGAGAAGCATTAATGGCCATCAAGCTCGGCGGCGGGGGCCATCCATCGCGCGGGCATTCGGCACGACGCAAATTCGCGCCGATGTCGGACATCAATGTGACGCCGATGGTCGACGTCATGCTGGTGCTGCTCATCATCTTCATGGTGACTGCACCCTTGCTAACTGTTGGCGTTGAGGTGGAACTGCCCAAGACCAGCGCCGAGGCGATGCCCAATCCGGAAGAACCATTGGTCGTGACCGTACGTAGCGACAATGTCGTGTTCCTGCAGGAAACCCAGATCGGAATCGAGGAATTGGGTCCGCGCCTGGTCGCCATCACGGCCAACAAGCCGGACACGACGATCTATGTGCGCGGCGATGCCACGGCCAATTGGGACGGCATTGCCCAAGTTTTGGCGGAATTGCAGGCTAATGGATTTACCAAGGTCGGCATCGTGACCGACACCAAGAGCAGCGATCCGGCGCAGAAGTCGAACTGAGCATGAGTTTTCTCGAGGAAAAGCTGGGCTGGGAACCCGATCTGAACCGTGGCCTGATCGCTTCGGTGGTCTTCCACATCGCCATTTTGATTGTGGGGTACTTCGGCGTGCCGGTCCTCTTTCAGGACGACGTGATCGTCGAGCCGCTTGGCATCCAGGCGGCACTCGTCTCCGATATCACGGCGGCGCCCAAGGTCGACAAGGAGGGCAAGCCCACCGAAAAGCCGAAGGAGCAGGCGCAGAAGGTCGAGCCGCCGAAAAAGGAAACCCCGCCGGCCCCGGCCAAGGAAAATCCCAAGCCCGCCGCCGTGGCACCCCCGCCAGAGCCGGTCGAGGAAAAGGTCGTGGTCCTGCCCGACAAGGAAAAGCCCAAGGAAGAGAAGCCGGCGGAGAAGAAGCCGGAAGAGAAGAAGGCCGAGGAAAAGCCCAAGAAGAAGGAAGAGAAGAAGGTCGAGGAGAAGCCGAAGAAAAAGGATACCAGCGAGCTCGACAACCTGCTCGCCAGCGTCCTTAACGAACCGGCGGCGGAGCCCACCCCGGAACCGGTGAAGAAGAAGGCAGCGCCGGCCCCGGTCGAGCCGACCACGGGGCCGCAGACCGATCTTATCTCCGAAGTGCCGATGACGGCTTCCGACGAGGACGGCATTCGTGACCAGATCCAGCGCAACTGGAACCTTGGCAGCGCCGCTGGCGCGCCCAATCTCGACCAGATCGTAGTCGAGCTTCGGATTGAAATGCTGCCCGACGGCACCGTGACCCGGGTAACGCTGTTGAACAACCAGGCCGACCCCTATTTCCGCTCGCTCGCGGAAGGTGCGATCCGGGCGGTCCGGGTGGCAAGTCCGCTGCGGCTGCCGCAGGGCAAGTTCTGGCCGACCATCAAGCTGCGCTTCCGACCGGCGGAGGTGATCTGAACGATGGTCCCAGGGCGATGGTCAAGCGTTTGTCAGATGCGGGTTCGCTCGAATCCGGGTATGAAGGCGGAGTGAAAATGTCCGAATTCCGTGATTCGGCGACAGATTGTTAACGGCCCGCCGCGACGGCCGAATGGGTTTGAACTGAGTGAGGGAAGGTCGATGATGTCAGGCATGAAGCGTGTGGTCGGTGGCCTGCTGGCCGTCTTCGTGGTGCTGGGCGGTGCTGTCGCCGCAAGGGCCGAGCCAACCATCGACATCACGCGAGGCACGGTGCAGCCGATGCCGATCGCCGTGCCGGACTTTTTCGCCGCGTCGCCCAATGACAGCCAGTCGGCGCGGGACATCGCCGGCGTCATTGCCGCCGATCTCGAGCGCTCGGGCCTCTTCGCGCCGATCGACAAGCGCGCCTTCATCCAGGATCCGGCCTCGCTGCAGCAGGGGCCGCGCTATCAGGATTGGCGCCTGATTAACGCGCAAGCGCTGGTAGCCGGCAACGTCACCTCCCAGGCCAACGGCCAGATCTCGGTCGAGTTCCGCCTGTTCGACGTGTTCGGCGAGCAGCAGATGACCGGCTTCCGCTTCAACGCGGCAGCCGCCAACTGGCGCCGCGTCGCCCACAAGGTGGCCGACGAGATCTACAAGCGGATCACGGGCGAGGAGGGGTATTTCGATTCCCGCATCGTTTACGTCTCGGAGACCGGTCCCAAGCAGGCGCGCATCAAGCGCCTCGCCATCATGGACCAGGACGGGGAAAACCATAA
>JAEUKV010000036.1 GCA_016794165.1 Rhodospirillaceae bacterium | reverse complement strand
GCGAACTCTCGGCGCCGATGCTGGAGCGGGTCCTGCGCCATGCGCTGGAGCGGCGCCTCGTCGATCAGCAGCAAGCCAAGCTGCGCCTGCAGGATCCCGTGATCGGCATCCCCACCCAGGCGCTTTTCTGGGAGTTCCTGTCGCTCGCCGTCCGTCGCGCCCGGCGCAACAAGGATTTCCTGGCGCTGCTAGTGATCGATATCGACAATCTGCCGGATGGCGAGGGTACCGACGGCCCCTATCGCGACCTCGCCCTGCGTGAAGTCGTGGCGCGGATCGCGCCGATCCTGCGCGGCAGCGACACCATCGCGCGGCTGGAATCGCAGCAACTGGCGATCCTCGCGGAATCGATGCCCCGGGTCGAGGATGTCCAGATCGTGGCCGAGAAGATCATCGAGGAGATCGAGCGGCCGCTGGCGCTCGGACCGGGACCGGCAGCGCTCGATGCTGCAATCGGCATCGCGCTCTTCCCGACCAGCGCCGACGAGGCGGAAGGCATGCTGGCGCGCGCGACCGACGCCATGCTGCAGGCCCGCGAACGGGGACGGAACCGCTTCGCCTTCGCCTGAGGCCCCCTCGCCGGGGCGCCATCCGGTCGGCACAGGGTTTGCATGTTCCCTCGGACGAAGCTCCACCGAGGGGAAGAATCTGCCCATGTTGTCCATGTTTTCCAAGAAACCGGCGCCGGAAAAAGCAAGCACCGACAAGAAGATAGAGCCAAAAGTGACGCCTGTTGCGAGTACTGCTGGCGCGAGCCCGCCGACGGGCGGGGGCAATGTGACGGCGCTCAAGGTGCCGGCCCAGCAAAGGCCTGCGGCGGCTCCCGCTGCCGGTCAGCGCCTGAAGATCTTCGAAAACGTGCCCAGTTCCGGGCAGTATCTCTACCACCTGAGCAGCGACATCCGCGCCTTCACCCGCAGCGAAACCGAGAACGCCGTGGTGAAATGCACACCGGTCGAGATCCAGCGCGTGGCGCGGCTGCTGGCCAAGTTCCGGGGCCGCTATCTGGCCCAGGTGGTCGATCTCGGCAGCCTGAAGCGTGGCAGCATAACGGAGATGGATATCAGCGACCTCCGCCGCGCCCGCGAGATGGTGGAGGAAGTGGAAACGGGGCTGGCGGCCCTGCGCGATGCCATCGAACGCGGCGACCTGCCGATGGACGGCATCAAGCCGGAATAGCCGGAACGCTCGGCCAGGGCCCGGGCTTGCCCGGAAGCGCCGGATCGCCTAATCCTGACGGCCACGTCTTTCCCGCCCCAGCCTTCAGGACGATTTCCCCATGCGCACGCTCTACCCGGCGATCGAGCCCTATCGCACCGGCTATCTCGACACCGGCGACGGCCATCAGGTCTATTGGGAGATCAGCGGCAATCCGGTGGGCAAGCCCGCCGTGTTTCTGCATGGCGGGCCGGGGGCTGGATGCTCGGCGGCGCATCGCCGCCTGTTCGACCCCAAGAAATACCGGGTGTTGCTGTTCGACCAGCGCGGCTGTGGCCGCTCGAAGCCCCATGCCAGTCTGGAGAACAACACCACCTGGGATCTGGTCAAGGACATGGAGAGCCTGCGCGCCATCATGGGCGTGGAGAAGTGGCTCGTGTTCGGCGGGTCGTGGGGCTCGACCCTGGCGCTCGCCTATGCCGAGACGCATCCCGCCCATGTCAGTGAGCTGGTGGTGCGCGGGATCTTCACCCTGCAGAAGCGCGAGATCGACTGGTATTACCAGGAAGGCGCCTCCAACCTCTTTCCCGACCTCTGGGAGAAGTTCCTGGCGCCGATCCCGCCCGCCGAACGCGGCAATCTCGTCGCCGCCTACAACCGGCGCCTGACCGGCACCGACACCAAGGCGCAGATCGAGGCGGCCCGCGCCTGGAGCGTGTGGGAGGGCAGTACGATCAAGCTGCTGCCCAGCCCGCAGAACAGCACCAGCTATGGCCAGGATCAGTTCGCCCTCGCCTTTGCCCGGATCGAGAACCATTACTTCATCCATGGCGGCTGGATGGCGGACGGCCAGTTGATCCGCGACGCCCACAAGCTCAAGAGCATCCCCGGCATCATCATCCAGGGGCGCTATGACGTCTGCACCCCCGCCGTCACCGCCTGGGAACTGCACAAGGCCTGGCCGGAAGCGAAGTTCGTGATCGTCGACGATGCCGGCCATGCCTTCGACGAGCCGGGGATCATGCACCAGTTGATCGAAGCGACGGACCGGTTCGCGGCGTAGTACCGAGGGATTCAATCGTCATGCCCGGCTCAAACCCAGGCATGACGAAATCCAGCCGTTATGCGGTCAGGCGACCGTGGCAGTGCTTGTACTTCTTGCCCGAACCGCAGGGACAATCGGCATTGCGGTTGAGATTGGTCCAGCTGTTGGGATTGTTGGGGTCGATGCCGCCGGCCACACGGGTGGGTGCTGCCGGCGGCGCGGCAACCGCCGGCTGCTCGGCCTGCGCGCGCACCTCGATATGCGAGAGCATCGCCGTGGTCTGTTCGCGCAGGCGATCGAGCATCGCCTCGAACATTTCGAAGCCTTCGCGCTTGTATTCGTTCAGGGGATCGCGCTGGCCGTAGGCCCTGAGGCCGATGGCGTGGCGCAAGTGATCCATATTGAGCAGGTGTTCTTTCCAGTTCTGGTCGAGGATCTGCAGCACCAGGGACTTCTCGATCGCGCGCATCAGTTCCGGGCCGGTATTGGCGGCCTTCTCCGCCATCTTGCGATCCACCGCCTCGGTCAGGCGTTCCTGGATCGCCTCGTCGGCAATGCCTTCCTCCTTGGCCCAGGCGTCGAACGGCAGGTCGAGGCCGAAGATGCGCAGGGTTTCCTCGTGCAGCCCCTTCACGTCCCATTGCTCGGCAAACGCCTTTTCGGGGATATAGCGGGCGATGAGATCGCCGATCACCTCGTGGCGCATGCCGGCGATCTCTTCCTTGAGGTCGCTCGCCGCCATCATTTCCTTGCGCTGTTCGTAGATCACCTTGCGCTGGTCGTTCATGACGTTGTCGAACTTCAGCAGGTTCTTGCGGATCTCGAA
>JAEUKV010000009.1 GCA_016794165.1 Rhodospirillaceae bacterium | reverse complement strand
CTCACCCCTGTGCCAGGCCTTCATCGCCGCTGGGATCGAGGCCGGCTATCCTTACGCCGAGGACGTGAACGGCTACCGGCAGGAGGGCTTCGGCCCGATCGACCGGACGACCCGCGACGGCCGGCGCTGGAGTGCCGCCCGTGCCTATCTCCATCCCGCCATGGCGCGCCCCAATCTGACCATCGTCACCGGCGCCCTTGCCCTCGGCGTTCGCCTCCAGGGAAGCCGCGCCACCGGCGTCGACTATGCAATCGGCCGCGAGG
Organism: Rhodospirillaceae bacterium; assembly: GCA_016794165.1. Lineage (GTDB taxonomy): Bacteria > Pseudomonadota > Alphaproteobacteria > Dongiales > Dongiaceae > Dongia. The sequence goes on along the minus strand of JAEUKV010000009.1, from coordinate 7,554 downwards.
TTCATGCGGCGACGGCGACGCGGGAAGTGATCCTCTCGGGCGGCGCCATCAATTCGCCGCAGCTTCTGCAACTTTCCGGGATCGGCGCGCCCGATCATCTGCGCACATTGGGGATCGACATCCGCCATGCCCTTCCCGGTGTCGGCGAGAATCTCAACGACCATCCCGACATCGTCATCCAGCATCGCTGCAAGCAGAAGGTGACGCTCTATCCCGTCACGCGCGGACCGCGCAAATGGCTTACCGGCCTGCGCTGGTTTCTCGACCGGAAGGGCCCGGCCGCCACCAACCATTTCGAGGCCGGCGCCTTCATCCGCAGCCGTGCCGGGATCGAACACCCCGACCTGCAGCTGACCTTCATGCCGCTCGCGGTGACGCCAGGCTCGGTCGACAGCGTGCCGGAACATGCCTTCCAGGTGCATATCGACCTGATGCGTCCCAAGAGCCTCGGCCATGTCCGGGCGCGATCGAGCGATCCGCGCGCGCACCCGGCCATCTGTTTCAACTATCTCAAGGACCCGGCCGACCGCGCCGATCTGCGCGCCGGGGTGCGGCTCACCCGCGAAGTGCTGGCACAGCAGGCGATGGCGCCCTTCGCCGGTGATGAACTCTTTCCCGGCATCGACGTGCAATCCGACGATGCCGTCGATGCCTGGCTGCGCCAGGCGATCGAGACCTGCTATCACCCGGTCGGCACCTGCAAGATGGGGCGCGCCGATGACCGCCTGTCCGTGGTCGACGACGAATTGCGCGTCCATGGCCTCGACGGGCTGCGCGTGGTCGATGCCTCGATCATGCCGGTGATCGTCAGCGGCAACACCAATGCTCCCACCATCATGATTGCCGAAAAGGCCGCCGACATGATACGCGGTGCCGTCCCGCCGCCGGCATCGCCGGCGCCGGCCTGGATCCACGAGAACTGGGAAAGAGCACAGCGATGAGCCGCGCCGGCCGATGACCCGAACCCGCGGTACCGCGCTCGGCGTTCTGGCGCTTCTCAGCTGGGCATCCTACGGCGTGCTGCTGGCCTCCAATCATGTGACACCGCCCTTTCGCTCGCTGGCGATCGTCTTTACCGCCTCCACCCTGGCGCTGGTGATCCTGCGGCTGGTGCGCGGCCAGGGTTTCGGCAGCCTGCGCGGAATTCCGCCGGTGACGCTGGCCCTCGGCGTCCTCGGCCTGTTCGGGTCGAACTGCCTCTATATCGTGGCGCTGGCCTGGGGCGGCGCACCGGTGGCGGTCAACATCGCGGCACTGTCCTGGCCGGTCTTCATGGTGGCGATCCTCGCGCTCGTCCGCATTTCGCCGGCCGGCTGGCTCGACGGTCTGGGGGTTTTCATCGGCTTTGCCGGCGTGGCCCTGGTCGGCATCGATGTCGGTATCGCCAGCTTCTCGCCGCCCGTCCTCCTCGCCGTCGGCGGGGCGTTCTGCTGGGCGGCCTATTCCGCGCTGCGCACGCTGGTGCCGGGCGGCCCCAGCGATATCACGATGTATTTCGTGGCTGTCAGTGCCGTGCTGAGCTGGACCATTACCCTGCTGTTCGAGAGCGGCCCCGTGCCGTGGCCCGAGTTCCTGCGGCTCTGTGTGGTGGGCGCGGTCGTGGTCGGGCTCGCCAATCTGATGTGGGATCTGGGTGCGCGCTATGGCGATCCGCTGCTGCTGGCCGGCGTGAGTTTTCTGGAACCACTGCTCTCCACGCTGCTCATCGCGCTGTTCCTCGATGTGCGGATGGGCTGGATCGAAACAACCTCGCTCGGCTTCCTCATCATTGCCATCGGCTGCAGCATGCTGAGCGAGCGGCGGCGACGCAGGATCATGCTGTCGCTCTGAGGATAGCTAGCGCTCGCGGAGGATGGCGGCCACGGCGGTGGCGGCGACGCGGCAGCCAAGGACAATATCGGCCGGGTCGGTATCCTCGCCGGAATCGTGGCTGAGCCCGCCAATGCTGGGCACGAACAGCATCGCCGCGGGAAGATGCGGCGCCAGGATCTGGGCGTCATGCCCGGCCCCGCTCGGCATGCGCAGCCATTGCCTGGGTGCCACCCGTTCCGCAGCCGCGACGAGATGTTCCTGCAACCCGGAATCCATCGCCACCGGCGCGGAAGGCAGGTCGTGCTCGGTGAGCCGCACCATGACCCGGCCTTCCCGGTCATGCGCGGCGACCAGGCCTTCGAGCGCGTGCACCATCGACCGCAGCCGCGCCGGATCGCCATCGCGGAACTGCAGCCATAGCGACGCCGTCCCGGGAATGACGCTGAGCGCCCCCGGCTCCAGTGCCACGCGACCGATCGTCCAGACCGTGTCGGCATCGGCGAGGCCGGCAAATTCTTCGTCGAGATTATGGGCGAAGCGAATCAGGGCCGCGCCCGCATCGCGGCGGATCGACATCGGCGTGGTGCCGGCGTGGTTGCGCGCCCCGTGGAAGTCGATGCGATATTCACGAATGCCGACGATACCGGTGACGATGCCGATGGCCTTCCCCGCGGTTTCCAGCCTGCCACCCTGTTCGATATGGGTCTCCAGATAGGCGACATGGCGCCCCTTCTCCAGCGACCCCCGCGGCAGCCCGGCCAGTCCGGTTTCCCGCAGGACATCGCTCAATCGCTTGCCATCAGCGTTGGCCGCACCGGCAATGAGCGGCGCTACATCCTCACCACAAAAGGAGCGGCTGCCGAGAAAGCCGGCGAAGGTGCCCTCCTCGTCGCTCCACGACGCCACGTCGACGGCAAGCCCCGCCGTCGCCGGATTCTCGGCGAGGCTCCGCGCGATCTCCAGCCCGTGAATGACGCCCATGGCACCGTCAAGCCAGCCGCCGGTCGGCTGGGTGTCGCTGTGGGAACCGATCAGCAGCGCCGGCCCCGAGCGTCGCGAGCGGCCGAGGACATTGCCCACACCGTCGATCGTCGCATCGAGCCCCGCGGCCTGCATCCGCGCCTGGAGCCAGCGCCGGGCCGCCATATCCTCGGCCGAAAAGGCGGGGCGGACGACGCCGGTTCCTACGGCGCCGAAGCGGCGCAAGGCGCCGAGATCCGCCAACAGGCGCGCCGCATCGATCTCGATCATCGGATCCCTCTCCTTCGTCCGTCCCCAGCATCTACTCCCGGCGGCCGGGTTCATGCTAGAACCATCGGCGACCGCAACCTAGAACGGCGCTGCAGCGCCGGGGAGAGGCCTTGTTTTGCGCCGAGTCCTGCCATCCCTGCCGGCACTGACCGTGTTCGAGGCCTCGGCGCGGCACACCAGCTTCACCCGTGCCGCCGAGGAACTCAACCTCACCCAGTCGGCGGTCTCCAAGCAGGTGCGCGGGCTGGAGGAATTTCTCGGCGTGCAATTGTTCGAGCGGGTGCGCCAGCGCATCGTTCTCACGGAGGCCGGCAGGGGATACCTCAAGAGTGTCCGCGAGGCGCTGGAGATCATGGAAGCCGCCACCATGGAGGCGCTCGCTTTCCAGGGCGGCGGCGGCATTCTCAACATCGCCACCTTGCCTACCTTCGGTACGCGCTGGCTGGCACCGCGCCTTGGCGATTTCACGCGGCGCTACCCGAAGATCGCACTCAATCTCACCGCGCGCGCCTGGCCGTTCGATCTGGTCGAGGAAAACCTCGACGTCGCCATCTTTTTCGGCGATGCCCCCTGGCCGGGTGGCATCTGCGACCGGCTGATGGGCGAGACCGTGGTGGCGGTGGCCTCCCCCAGTCTCCTCGCCCCCAACGGACCCGTGCGGCAGCCGCGGGATCTCGCCAAGGTCAATCTGCTGCATCACCGCGCGCGGCCGCGCGCCTGGCAGGAATGGTTGGGCTCGGTCGGCGCCGACAAGGTCAACGCCTTTCATGGCCTGCGTTTCGAACAGTTCGAGATGATCATCCAGGCGGCGGTATCGGGTGTCGGCTTTGCCATGGTGCCGCGCTTCATGATCGAGCACGAACTTGCTGCCGGGCAGCTGGTGATCCCGTTCGATCACAAGCCGGACGATGGACCGGAGGCCTACTACCTGGTCTATGCCGAGCGCAAACGCACCCTGCCGGCGGTCATGGCGTTTCGCAACTGGATCCTGGAGCAGGCGAACGGCTAGGCCGCGGGTTTTTCCGGCGCCAGCGCTCATTCCGACATGGAATGACGTCAGGCCCACTTGTCGTTGGGCCACAGGTAATGGCGTCGCTACCGTCGCATTTCCTTTCACCAGCCACAGCCCGCCCCATGTCGACCCAGATCTGGACCCGCCTCGATTACGACCGCCCCGGCAAGCAGGTGGGACATCTCCACCTGCCGCATTCGGTCCACCGGTCGGCCTATGGCAATATCGTCATTCCGCTGGGCATCGTCGCCGGCGGCAAGGGACCCACGCTGCTGCTGACCGCCGGCACCCACGGCGACGAGTATGAAGGCCAGATCGCGCTCACCAAACTGCTGCGCAACATCGATCCCAAGTCGGTCAACGGTCGCCTGATCGTGATTCCCATGCTGAACGCTCCGGCGGCGCGGGCGGGCATGCGCACCTCGCCGATCGACGGGGCCAATCTCAACCGCGCCTTTCCCGGTGACCCGCTGGGCGGACCCACCGCCGCCATCGCGCATTACGTGAGCTCGGTGCTGTTCCCGATGGCCGATGCCTATCAGGACATTCATGCCGGCGGCTCGTCGCTGGACTACCTGCCCTTCGTCTCGGTACGCCAGAGCGGCGATGCCGATCTCGACGCACGGGCGATGGCGGCGGCGCGGGCGTTCGGTGCGCCGCTCATCCAGGTTTGGGGCTACAGCCCCGATCCGCGCCTGTCGACCGCGGAATCCAACCGTCAGAAAATCGTTTCCCTGGGGGGAGAGTTCGGTGGTGGCGGGGCCGTCTCGAGACGCGGCCTTGCCATCGTCGAACGCGGTCTCGAGCGGTTGATGGCGCATCTCGGCATCATGGCCCCGCTCGACGAAAGCCCACCGCCCCCGGCTTTGGAAGTCGAGGTGCAGGGGCGTGATCACTATGTCTATGCCGAGGCGGACGGCCTGTTCGAGCCACTGGCCGATCTCGGCGAATCCGTCCTTGCCGGGCAACCCTGCGGCAATGTCCACGATCCCGACGATCCCCTGCGCCCCGCGGCGCTGCATCTCTTCCGTCGCGACGGAATGCTGGTCTGTCGCCGCCATCCGGGCCAGGTCCGGCGCGGCGACTGCCTCGCCCATCTGGCAGCACCCCGGCGCGGATAAAAAAACCCTCCCCATGCTCGGGGGAGGGCATAGGCGGGACATCAGGCGATGGGGGTTATCGTCCTTCGAGATCCTTGAAGTCGCGGTTGAGCTTGAACTCCTTCGACGTGACGTGTTTTTCCATGCGGATCAGCCGTTCCTCAAGCGCGCGGAAGCGATAGCGCAGATTCGAAAAGGTGTCCGCCGGCCGGTTCGACACCGAGCGCCAGAACATCGCTTCCTCGCCGGTGCCGTAGACCGGCGAGGGTTTCCGCTTCATGAAAATCGCCGCCAGCACATAAAAGACCAGAACCTGCGGCAGGAAGAAGACCGCCGTGATCGCGGTCACGATCCGCAGGGTGCGCCGGTCCCAACCGAAGTAATCGGCAAAGCCGGCACAGACCCCCAGAATCACGCCATTGTCGGGATCGCGGTAGAGATGATGCGGGTTGGGTGATGGGTCGAATGACATGGTTCTAGACCTTCTTGCGCCAGTGTGGGCTATCCGCGTCGAGGATGGCTTCCAGGGTGACCACCCTGTCCTCCATGCGTTTGGCGCTCTGCCACAGATCGGCCAGCATGCGCTCGTCCTCGGCCGAGAGACCCCGCGCGCCGCGCCATTTGGTGATGTAATGCAGGATCAGCCAGAGCGGGGCCACGATCGTGGCCAGCAAAATGCTGAGGATCATCACGGCTTCCATGCCTTCATGCTCCGGGTTCTAGTTTCTCTTGCCGGTCCATCCTAGCCCTTTCGCCCCAGTTTGGCTTTCAGCGCTTCGAGTTCCGCGGTGATCGCGCTTTCCGCCTCCAGTTCGGCGAATTCCTCGGCAAGGCTCTTGCGCTTGCCCATGTCAAAGGCCTCGACCTGGCCTTCCATCCGGTCGAGCTTGCGCTCGACATGCTCGTAGCGCGCCATCGCATCGTCGATGCGCCCGTCATGCAGCTGTGTGCGAATCCGGAACTGATCCCGCGCCGCGTTGTGGCGAACCTCGAAGCTCTTCTGCTTGGCCTTGGCTTCGGCGAGCTTGGCGTCGAGCCTGGCAAGATCCTCGTTGGTCTTGGCCAGCGTGTCGTCGATGAGGCCCATCTCCTTCTGCATGAGCGCCACCGTGGCGGCGGCCTCCGACTTTGCGAGCAGCGCGCCCTTGGCGAGGTCCTCGCGACCCTTCTCGATGGCAAGCTCCGCCTTCTTCTGCCAGTCGGCCTGCGCCGCTTCCAGATGCTCGATCCGGCGCATCAGTTCCTTCTTCTCGGCGATGGCGCGGGCGGCGGCACTCCTGACCTCGACCAGCGTGTCTTCCATTTCCTGGATGATCAGGCGCACAATCTTCTCCGGTTCCTCGGCACGGTCGAGCATGGCGTTGAGGTTGGAATTGATGATGTCGCCGAGGCGCGAAAAGATACCCATGTTGACTACTCCGTTTCCGATCACATCACGATGCCGCCGAGCACCAGCCCGGCTGCGAAGAACACCCAGTTTTCGCCAGGGCGGGTCTTGATCCAATTCAGCCAGCGGTGCGCCGTATGGCCGAAATCCACCCGTTCATGACCATGGCACGCATAGTCGCGCGGCCCCGCGTGACCCGATCCCTGACCTGACCGCTCATAGTCGAAACTCATCTGTCGCTCCCGATAGCAGCGGGACCATTCCCGCTCCCCTCATAGAGCAGACGCCGTGCCAGTTCGCGCTTGATTGATTTATTTAATATTTTCCAACTGGTTATGACGTTTCAGGGTTATTTAGCGCTTGCGTTCATTCAGTTATTCGGCGAAAATTTCGCTCATCTTCAGCAATTTCTCCTGACCTCCGAATGGATTTGCCGCAACTCCTGGGCGAAGCCCCGGCCTTCCAGGCCCTGCTGGACCATGTATCGGCGGCGGCACCGCTTGACCGGCCGGTCCTCGTGATCGGCGAGCGCGGCACCGGCAAGGAGTTGATCGCTGCCCGGCTGCATTACCTTTCCCGGCGCTGGGATCGGCCCTTCATCAAGGTCAATTGCGCCGCCCTCGCCCCGGACCTGCTGGAGAGCGAACTTTTCGGCCATGAGGCGGGCGCCTTTACCGGGGCGACGCGACGCCATCTCGGTCGCTTCGAGCGCGCCCATGGGGGTACGCTGTTCCTCGACGAAATCGCCAATGCATCCTTGCGCGTACAGGAGCAGATCCTGCGCGTGGTGGAGTATGGCGAATTCGAACGGGTGGGCAGCGGCGAGACCCGCGCGGTCGATGTGCGCCTGATCGGCGCCACCAACATCGATCTCCCCGCCGCTGTGGCCGACGGCCGTTTCCGCGCCGATCTGCTCGACCGCCTTGCCTTTGATGTCCTCACCCTGCCGCCCTTGCGCGCACGGCCCGAAGACATCGCACTCCTCGCCGGGC
>JAEUKV010000007.1 GCA_016794165.1 Rhodospirillaceae bacterium | reverse complement strand
TCACCGTCGCCGGCAGGATCGCCCACACCAATGCACCCGACGGCGAGGCCCGGCTCGACCTCGCCCAGCTCCAGGCCCTGCCGTCCCGGACCATCGAGACCACAACGCCCTGGACCAAGGGCGTGCAGAGCTTCACCGGGGTCGCGGTCGCGGAACTGCTCAGACATCTCGGCGCCGACGGGGCCCGCCTCCATGCCACGGCCACCAACGCCTATGAGGTCGACTTCCCCGTCACCGACGCCACCAATCACGACGGCATCATCGCCTATCTGCACAACGGCGCGCCCCTGGCAGCCGACAAGGGACCGCTCTGGATCGTCTTTCCCTATGACAGCGATCCCGCCCTGCTGGGCGATCGCTTCCGGAACGCCTCGATCTGGAACCTCGCGACGCTGACGCTGCACTGAACATTGCTCCGGCAACGCCAACGCTTGCCCCGATTATATTCTTACTTAATGAAGCTTTAAGTGCTGCCATGGTGAACTGGCCGCATTCGTTCCCGCGCAGGATGGAATCGCGGCATGAAGCGATCGGAGTGGATGGCGCCGGTGCCGATCGCCGGCCGCGAGGTCCCTTACGCCCTGGTCCTGATTCTGGGCGCTCTCATCTATTTCGGGCTCGCCGAACTTGGCCTCACCTTTGCCCACCTGCAGGAAAGCGCTTCCCCAGTCTGGCCCGCCTCGGGCTTTGCCGTGGCGCTGCTCAGCGTCGGCGGCAGGCGGCTGCTGCCGGCCGTCCTTGCCGGTGCCTTCGCCGCCAACACGCTGGTCGGCGGCCCGCTCACGGCCCTGCCAATTTCGCTCGGCAATGCGCTGGAGGCCCTCGCCGGCTATTGGCTGATCCGGCGCATCGGGACCCTCAACCCAGATCTTTTCCCCTGGCCGCAAAGCGCGGCCTTCGCCAGCGCTGCCATCCTTGCCGCCGCCGTGAGCGCTGCCATCGGCGTTGCGACGCTGGCGCTCGCCGGTGCCATCGGCGATGCCGCGCCGAGCCAGGTTGCCTTCACCTGGTGGACCGGGGATGCCCTCGGCATCCTGCTGCTCACGCCACCCCTGCTGCTGCTTGCGCGCCGTGGTAAGGAACCCCGCCGTCAACAGCGCGGCCAGGTCGCCACCACGGTCCTGCTCATCCTGGCCGCACCCGCGCTGAGCGGGATCGCCTTCCTGGCCAGCGGCTACGAAGCGGCCGTCTTCCTCGCCTTGCCACCCACCCTCGCCGCCCTGCGCCGCGGCGGCCACGTCGCGGGCACCCTGGCCATTCTCGCCACCGCCGCCCTGTGGCTCGCTTTCGCCGGCAGCGGTATGGGCCCCTTTACCAGCGCCGATCCCAATGCCGCCATCCTCGAGACGCAGATTATGCTGGCGGCCTTTGCCGTCGCGACGATGATCTTCTCGGAAATGAAGCAGGTCGATTCCGTCGTCCCGACCGCCATCTTCGTCATCGGCTGCCTGCTGACTGGCGCCGTCTATCACGGCCTGCGCGAAAATCTGCACGAGATCGACCGGCGGCACCTGGTCAATGTCAGCAATCGCATCCAGCAGCACATCCAGGAGCGGATGAACACCTATGCCAATGCCCTGCGCGGCGCGGCCAGCCTCTATGCCGCGGCGCGCGATGTAAGTGCGCTGGAATGGCAGCGTTATGTGCAGTCGCTTGATCTCGACCTGCGTTATCCCGGCATCCTCGGCATTGGCGTCGCGCTCCCCACCGACAAGGCCAGCGCCAGCGGTTTCATCCACGCCATGCGCCGGGAGTTCCGACCGGACTTCGCCATCAAGCCGGTCCCCGGCGTCACGGCCGAGGACGCCGCCTTCCCGCAGCATTTCGTCATCGTCTTCATCGAACCCGCGGCACCCAACGAGGCTGCGATCGGCCTCGATCTTGCGAGCGAACCCCGGCGCCGCCAAGCCGCCCTGATGGCGCGCGACACCGGCAACGCCAGCATCACCGCCCGCATCACCCTGGTGCAGGACGACCGGCGGGAACCGGGTTTCCTGCTGTTCGTGCCGATGTACCGGGAACCCGCCGGCAGCAGCGAACCGGAAATGCTGCGCTGGTATTTCCATGGCTGGGTCTATTTCCCGTTTACGGCGCACGCCTTCTTCGATGCCGCGCGAATCGCGGAAAGCGGCGACATCCGGCTGCGCATCTATGACGGCCCCAATCCGAATCCGGTCGAACTGATCTACGATAGCGGCGGCGACCCCGCGGCACCCTTCCGCGCCAGCCGTCGCACCCAGCTGCCGCTCTTTGGCCGTGACTTCACCATGGAATGGCAGGAAACGGCCCTGTTCGACCACCAAAGCCCCTTGCTGCCGGTTTCCCTGAGCGCGTTTCTCGTTCTCTTTCTCGGTATGATCGCCGCCTTCATCGCAACCATGCTCTCGCAGAAAGACCGTGCCATTCGCTTTGCCGACCGCATGAGTGCCGAGCTGTCGATGGCCAACGAACGTTTCGAACTCGCCGTGGATTGCAGCCAGGACGTCATCTGGGACGAGGATCTCGTCGCAGATCGAAGCTGGGCGAGCCCGCGCCTGCCGGAAATGTTCGGCTACGGCGCCGCCGATGTGGCGGACGGCAACTGGCCTTTCTGGCGAAAGGTCATCGAGCCCGAGGATTTCGCCCGGCTCCGTACTCAGTATGACCAGCTCGTCTCCGGCGCGCGCGATGGGTTCGATCTGGTGCTCCGTGCGCGCAACCGGGCCGGCGAACCAATGCATGTCCAGACCCGCGCCAAATCAGTGAGCAACGTCGATGGCAAGGTCGTCCGCGTCATCGGCGTCGATACCGACATCACCCTGGTCAAACAGCTGGAGACCCGCCTGCGCGCCGCGATCGGTGTCATGGTGGACGGCTTCGGCCTGTTCGATGCCGAGGACCGCCTCATCCTCTACAACGACGGCTTCATCGACGATGGCACGCGCAAGGTGATCGGCGATCCCACCGGCTGCACTTTTGAAGAGATCTTGCGCGCCTTCGCCTATCACGACATGCCGGTCGTCGATCCCGGTTTCGATCGCGAAGCCTGGATCGCCCAGCGCCTGGAGCGTCACCGCAACCCGCCGGACGAACCTCTGGAGGTGGTCTGGGGCGACGGCCGCGTCATGCGGATCAGCGAACGGCGCACCGCCGATGGCGGCTATGTCGGCATCTGGACCGATGTCACCGCCATCCGCATCGCAGAGCAACGCCTGCGCCTTGCCATCGACAGCATGAAGGACGGTTTCGCGCTCTTCGACCGCGACGACCGCCTGCTGATCTGCAATGACGGCTTCCTCAGCGGAGCGCTGAAGGACCTCATCGGCGATCCCACCGGCATGACATTCGAGGAAATCTACCGGGTCTTCGTCTACCAGGATTCGCGCATTCCGACGGATCTCGACCGCGAGGCCTGGCTGCAGCAGCGCCTGGCGCTTCACCGCAACCCGCCGGACGAGGGAATCGAGTTCCAGGGCAGCGACGGTCGCTGGACCCGGATCACGGAGAGGCGCACGCCCGAGGGTAGTACCGTCGGCACCTGGACCGATGTTACTGCCATCCGCACCGCCGAACAGCGCCTCAAGGATGCGATCGAGAGCATCAATGAGGGCTTTCTGTTGCTCGATGCCGAGGGGCGCTATGTCGTATTCAATTCGCAGCTCCTCAAGCTCTATCCCAAGACGGCGCCGCATGTACGGACAGGCGGCTCCTTTGCCGAGGCCCTGCGCAAGGGCGCCGAGGCCGGCGAATATCCCCATCTCGAAACACCGGACAGGATCGACGCCTTCGTCGCCGAATGGACGGCGCGCTTCCGCGATCCGACCCCGTTCCAAGGAGCGGCACCGCTCGCCGGCGGCGGCTGGGTGCTGGTCAGCCACCGCCCCACTGGCGACGGCGGCAGCGTCAACATCTATACCGACATCACCGCGCTCAAGGCGCGCGAGAGTGACCTTGCCGAGGCCAATGTCCAGCTGCAGCGCCAGGCACAGGCACTGACCGTGCTGACCGAGGAACTGCGCGCCGCCAACCTAGCCGCGCACCAGGCCAATATCAGCATGTCGCAATTCCTCGCCAATATGAGCCACGAACTCAGGACACCGCTCAACGGCATCCTCGGCTTTGCCGACATCATCCGATCCCAACTCTTCGGGGAGATCACGCCCGCACGCTACCGTGATTACGCCGAGGACATCCACCGCAGCGGCGAGCACCTGCTCAACCTCATCAACGACATCCTTGATCTTTCCAAGATCGAGGCCGGCAAGATGTCGCTGCGTGTGGAGGCAATCGCAAGCGAGGAGGCCGTGGCACAAGCCCTGCGCATGGTCCAGCCGCTGGCCGAGAGCCGCAAGGTGACCCTGCGCCCACCGGTGATCGAAAACTGCCCGATCCTGCATGCCGACGAGCGGCAGCTGAAGCAGATCCTGCTCAACCTGCTCTCGAACGCTGTCAAATTCACGCCCGAAAGCGGCAGCATTGCCATCGGTATCCGTCGCGATGGCGAACGGGGCGCCATGATCACAATCGAAGATACCGGCGTCGGCATGACGCCCCAGGAAGTTCGCACCGCCCTCGAACGCTTCGGCCAGGCCGATTCCTCGCTCGCGAAATCGACCCCCGGTACCGGCCTCGGCCTGCCGCTGGTGGATGGTCTCGTCAAGCTGCATGACGGCAGGCTCGAGATCGCGAGCGAAAAGGGCAAGGGCACCACCGTCACGGTATTCCTGCCCTGGCGCGATGATCTGCCGGTGGACTGACTACGGCAGCAGCACGACCGAGCCGGTGGTCTTCCTCGCCTCGAGGTCGCGGTGCGCCTGGGCCGCCTCGGCCAGGGGATAGGTGTGCGCGACATCGAGCCTGACCACGCCGCGCGCCACCACATCCATGAGCGCGCCGGCAGAAAGTTCCAGTTCGGCGCGCGTGCCGGTATAGGCTGCCAGTGTGGGCCGGGTGAGATAGATCGAGCCCTTCTGCGAAAGTATGAGCGGCTCGATCGGCGGTACCGGCCCCGAGGCGTTGCCGAAGGTGACGAGGAATCCCCGCGGCCGCAGGCAGTCCATCGAGGGGACGCAGGTATCCTTGCCGACGCCGTCATAGACGACATGGACACCCTTCCCGCCCGTGATCTCCTTCACCCGCTTGACCCAATCCTCGGCGCGGTAGTCGATCGCATGATCGGCGCCCAGCGCCGTCACCCTTGCGCATTTCTCCGCGCCCCCCGCCGTGCCGATGACATTGGCGCCCAGCGCCTTCAGCCACTGCACCGCGATCGAGCCCACGCCGCCCGCCGCGGCATGGAACAACACCCAATCGCCGGGCTTCACCTCATAGGTGCGGCGGATGAGATATTCCGTGGTCATGCCCTGCAGCATCATGGCGGCCGCCGTCCGGTCGTCGATGGCATCGGGCAGCTTCACCGCCTTGTCGGCGGGATAGTTGCGCCACTGGGCATAGGCGCCCACCGGCGCCGAGCAATAGGCGACCCGGTCGCCCACTTTCAGCGAGGTCACACCGTCGCCCAGGGCCCGAACGACACCCGCCCCCTCAAGGCCGAGCCCCGAGGGCAGCGGCAGCGGGTAGAGCCCGCCGCGATGATAGGTGTCGATGAAATTGAGGCCGCAGGCCCGGTTCTGGATGGTGACCTCGCCCGGGCCGGGTGCCGCCAGTTTCACCTTCTCCCAGCTGAGCACCTCCGGACCGCCGGTCCTTGCAAATCGAATGGCATGGGTTTCAGTGGGAATGGTCATGGGGCAGGCTCCTTCTCTGTCGCTTGGCCCGCAGAATAGAGCCTTGGATGGCAGGCGTCATCCCGCCCCGACCCCCCTCCCTGACCCTCCCCCTCAAGGGGGGAGGGAAAGTTGAGCCAGGCGCTGACGTCGGACTCGATACAACCCTCTCCCCCCTTGAGGGGGAGAGTTGGAGAGGGGGGTGCTCCGATCTACGCCGCCAGGGCCAGCTCGTTCTCGCGGTAGGCGACGAGATCCGCGATGGTGAGGAAGGGAAAGCCGTTCCTCCGCGCGTAAGCCTTCGCCTGGCGCCCGCGCAGCATCTCGCCCTCCCGCGTCATCAGCTCGCAGAGAATGGCGGCGGAACCGAGCCCCGCCAGCTGGGCCAATTCCACCGAGCCCTCGGTATGGCCGCGCCGGGTGAGCACGCCACCCGGCTGCGCGCGCAGGGGAAACATGTGGCCGGGCCGCACGAAATCGCTGCCCTTCGCACCCGGCGCGATGGCGGCCTTCACCGTGGCCAGGCGATCTGCCGCCGAGACACCGGTGGTGGTCCCCAGCCGCGCATCGATCGAGACCGTGAAGGGGGTGCCATAGCGGCTGTCATTGCTGCTCGCCATCATCGGCAGATCCAGCCGGTCGACCGTGGCCCCGTCGAGGCACAGGCACACGATGCCGCTGCAATCGCGGATCATCCTGGCCATGATGTCGTGGCTGAGGGTGGCGGCGGCCGCCACCAGATCGGCCTCGTTCTCGCGGTCGTCGTCGTCGGCCATGACCACGGGCAGGCCCGATTGCATGGCAACAATCCCGGCCGCGACGCGGGCCCGGATCCGGTTCAGTTCGGTTTGGGAAATCAGTTTGGACATGTGAAACGCTCCTCGCATTCAGTTTGCGACAAACGTTCCAGGGCGAAATCGCGAAACCCCCTTCGCCCCCGTGTTCCGCACGCAAGGGCGGAACACCTGGCTCGGGTGTCGCGACATCGTCTTCTTCCATCCGGACTGTGACCGTCGGCCCAGGAATGACGAGGTCCAAACCTCGCGCACCTGATCTGCTGACCCGGAAGGACAACCTCCTGCCGGCGCTCGCGGGCTCGTCACCATCTCTCGACAATGACCTACCGCCGGTGGGGACTTTCACCCCGCCCTGAAGACGTATTGACAGGCGGCAAGATGGCAGGCGCCGGGTGTTGGCGTCAACCGCCTAGAACAACCTTCCCTGGCCCTTTTCGATATCCAGCAGAAACCGCTTCGCGGTGAGGCCGAGATCGCCACTATAGCCGCCGAGCGCCGTCGAACCCACCACCCGGTGGCAGGGAATGATGATGGCGATCGGGTTCTGCCCACAGGCCGTGCCCACGGCGCGGGCGTCGTTGCCGGTGGGCGCCCCGCCGGCCAGGGCCGAGAGATGGCCGTAGCGGCGCGTCTCGCCATAGGGAATGCGCAGCAGCATGTCCCAGATCGATTTCGCGTAATCGCTGCCTTCATAGGCGAGCGGCAGGTCGAAGGTGGTGAGCCGCCGCTCCAGATAAGCAGCGACCTGGCGCCTGGCCTCCTCGGCCAAGGGTGAGCTGGCCAGAACCTTGGGCTCGACCCCGCGCCAATGCAGCTGC
>JAEUKV010000111.1 GCA_016794165.1 Rhodospirillaceae bacterium | reverse complement strand
GGCGAGGATGTGTCGACGGGTGGTTCGCATGACAGTCTTCCGTTTCCGATGAGGATCGCAAACAGCAGGTCGCGATGAAACGCTGGACCGCGCCCATGATCCCGCCCCTGCCTGGAAAGGTCAAACCGGCGGGTTCCAGCGGAAGGATATGGGGTGGCGGACGGCCTGTGCAACACCCCAGATGCGGAGCGCCTGCTGTCGAGTACCCCCATACCGCAGCTTGGGGGCGATCGGTACTATCTCCCTGGCGTGGCTTGTTTTAAGGTCCCGGCTCCTAATTATTGACGCCATCCGGGGTCAAACCATTAACGTCACGGCCACATGCACACCTATTTCTATGCCACCGGAGATTTCGATCGCGGCGCCGGCCGGCGCGAGGATCATTCCTGGCTGCGGGCCAGGCTGCAGGACCCCACCTCGCGGCTCTATCCGCTCTGGCATCTGCGGCACCTAGTCCGCAACGAAATCCTGAGCGACGGCCCGGTGCCGCGCGCCCAGGCGCTCGACCTGTTGCGCCATGCCGATCTGGTGGCGCGGGCGGATACCGTAATCCTGCTGGGCGTGGACGGCGAGGTGGCGCATTTTGCCCTCGACCTCTCCGGCCTCGACGAGGCGAGCGCCACGGCGCTGGGCGAGTTCCAGGAATTGCGGGCGATCGGCGCCCTGATGCCGCAGCGCGATGGCGCGCTGCTCGCCTATGCGCGCGGTCTCGCCTATTGGCACCAGCGGCACCGTTTCTGCGGCGCCTGCGGTGCGCCCACGGAGGTAAAGGCGGCGGGGCATCAGCGCCAATGCACCAACCATGACTGCTCGACCGTGCAGTTTCCGCGCACCGATCCCGCCGTCATCATGCGGGTCACCTGCGGCAATCGCATCCTGATGGCGCGCCAGGCGATGTGGGCCCAGGGCATGCATTCGGTGCTGGCCGGATTCGTCGAACCGGGGGAAAGCCTGGAAGACGCGGTGACGCGGGAAGTGTTCGAGGAAGTGGGATTGCGGGTTCGCGACGTACGCTATTTCGGCTCGCAGCCCTGGCCGTTTCCAGCCTCATTAATGCTGGGCTTCACCGCCGAGGCCGACAGCGAGGACGTGCGCCTGCAGGACGGCGAGATCGAATCCGTCCGCTGGATGACGCGGGTCGAACTGCTGAACTCGCCGGAAGACGAGACCTTCCGCCTGCCGCGCGCGGATTCCATCTCCCGCCGCCTGATCGAGGATTGGCTCCGGCTCTGAACGCCCATCCTTAGCTGCTTTATCAAAAAGCTACAACTTTGTGTGCAGAATCTCCCGGATAGACAGGCACAGCCGGTTGTAGCCTCGCAACCAAAGGGTTACGACTCTAGCCGGAACCGCCTAGATTGTCGGGAGGCCCACCCATGAACGTCATGACCCCGGAAACCCGAGCCATGGATCTCGATACCCGTTTCGGTCGTGTCATTGCCGTTTCCGGCACTAGGGTTGTGGGATTGATCGACCCGCAATCCCCGGCCAAGGCGCCGCGCGTGGGCGAGCTGGTCAAGATCGTCACCGCCAATTCCACCGTGTTCGGATTCGTCACGGCGCTGTCGATCGACCATCCTGCGGCCAATGGCGCCCAGGAATTGCGTCGCGTGGAACTGGAACTGGTGGGCGAGATCGACCATCGCGCCAATGGCAATGCCGTCTTCCAGCGCGGCGTCGCCACCTATCCCTCACTCGACGATCCGCTGCTGCCGGCGATGGGGGATGATCTGCGCCGCGTCTTCACCCGGCCGGGCCGGACCGAAGACGGGGCGCGCATCGGCTCGTTGCACCAGGATCCCAGCATTCCCGCCGTGATCGTGCCCGGGGAACTGCTCGGCAAGCATTTTGCCGTACTCGGCACCACGGGTGCCGGCAAGTCCTGCGCCATCACCACGATCCTGCGCGCCATCCTCGGCCAGCACCAGGCCGCGCATATTGTGATCCTCGATCCGCACAACGAATACGCCACGGCCTTTCCCGGCCAGGCCGAGATCGTGACGCCGGAAGATCTCGAACTTCCCTATTGGCTGCTCAATTTCGAGGAGTTGCGGGAGATGGTGATCGGCACCGGCAGCCCGCAGCCCGACGCCGACGCCGTCATCCTCAACCAGGTGGTGACCCAGGCCAAGCGCAACATGGCGCCGGATCCGGAGGCGGCACTCGCCATTACCGTCGACACGCCACTTCCCTACCGGCTCTCGGACGTGGCCAAGATCATCGACGCGGCCCTGGGCAAGCTCGACCGCCCGGCCGACATGGCGGCCTATCACCGCATCAAGGAACGCTTCCAGCACATGCAGCAGGACCGGCGCCTTGCCTTCATGTTCCCCGGCGGCGGATCGGTCACAGCGCTGCAGGGACTCATCACGCGCGACAACATGGCCAAGATCCTCGGCCGCCTGTTCCGCGTGCCGGTGGCGGGCAAGCCGGTGACCGTGCTCGATACTTCCGGCGTGCCGGCGGAGATCCTCAACGTCGTCGTCTCGCTGCTCTGTCGCATGAGTTTCGACTTCGCGCTCTGGAACGAACAGAAGGCGCCGGTGCTGCTGGTCTGCGAGGAAGCGCATCGCTATGCGCCGGAAGACGAGCGCGCCGGTTTCGAGCCGACCAAGCGCGCACTCTCCCGCATCGCCAAGGAAGGGCGCAAATACGGGGTTTCCCTCTGCCTCATCAGCCAGCGTCCGTCGGAACTGGCAACCACGGTGCTGTCGCAATGCGGCACCATCTTCGCCCTCCGGATGACCAGCCAGAAGGACCAGGCCTTCCTGGCGGCGGCCTTACCTGAATCGAGTCATGGCCTCATGGGCGAACTGCCCAGCCTGCGCAACGGCCAGGCGATCGCGGTGGGCGAAGGCGTCGCCCTTCCCACCCAGATCGATTTCGATCGCCTCGCCGACGAGCACCAGCCGCGCAGCCGTACCGCGCCCTTTGCCACCGCCTGGCAGCAGGACCAGCTTGGCGCCGAGGATCTCACCGAGATCGTCCGGCGCTGGCGCCATCAGGATTGATGCGCGAAGATTGTCCGGCCACGCGACCGGAGAAACGCATGCGCTTGCTTGCCGCCACCCTGCTCGTTGCCCTGCTGTGGCTGCCGCCACGACCGGCCGCCGCCGAACCGGCAATGTGGTCGATCACCGATGCGGATTCCACCCTCCATCTTTTCGGCACCATCCATATCCTGCGCCCCGAGACGCACTGGCGATCCGTCGCGCTCGAAAGCGCTCTCCAGGCGAGCGAGGACGTGTGGCTGGAATCGCCGATCGACGACGATCCGCTGGAAGCCCGGGATCTGGTGCTGAAATACGGGATCGACCGAAGCGTGCCCCTGAACCGCAAGCTCAGCATTCCCGAGCGACGTCAATTGGGTGCCGCGCTGACGGCGATCCGGATGCCCTCGGCCGCGGTCCAGCTCTATCGTCCCTGGCTCGCCGCGGTGACCCTGGTCTATGCGCCGGCAATTCAGGCGGGCTACGATATTTCCCTCGGCGCCGACCGACTGCTGAAGGCAAGCGCCGTCGCCGCCGGCAAGCCGGTCAAGGCCTTCGAGACCTTCGAGCAGCAGATTCGATTCTTCGCCACCATGCCGCCCACCGTGGAGCTCGACTTCCTGCGCCGCATACTTGGCGATTTCGCCGAGGGCGAGGCCCGCATCGAGGAACTGATGACCGCCTGGTCGACAGGGGACGTCGCGGCGCTTCGCGAGATCGTGGAGCGCGACATCAAGGCGCCGACGCCGCAGCTCCACGACATCCTGATCCGGCAGCGCAACAACGCCTGGCTGGCGCGGATCGAGCAATTGATGGCGGGGAGCGGCACACATTTCGTCGCCGTGGGGGCTGCGCATCTGGTGGGTGCGGACGGGCTGCCGGAACAACTCACCCGGCGCGGCTTCACGGTGACTCGCCAGCAGTGATGCCTCGTTGCGCCCGGTCCCCGACGCTTGACTCTGCGGCACTTGCCCCTATGTAATACCAACATGTCACATTTTGTCAGCCATCACCGCGCCCAGCTCCATGCGGGTCGCACCAAGACGGGCCATCCGCCCCGGTTCCGGCACGTGATCTGACCGATCGCGCCGCCCGTTCCCGGGGCAGGGCGCGCTTTTAACATCTACGCATCTTCAAAGGGCTGCCGTCGCGAACTTGCAGCCGATTCACGCCATTATTCCGAAGGAGTTCCTGCCATGTCACGTCATGCCACCCCGCCGCCCATCACCATCTCGGAAGCCGATCACGAGCGTCTGAGCAACCTCGCGCTGGCCAGCGCGCATCTGCCTGGCATCGGCGACTATCTGCTGGGCGAGCTCGACCGCGCCACGATCGTGCCGGAGGGCAGCCTGGGCGCCGATGTCGTTGCCATGAACCGCGAGCTCGAATATCGCGACGAAGCGAGCGGCGAGACACGCCGCGTCACGCTGGTCTATCCGGAAGCGCAGGACATCGCCGCCTGGAAGATCTCGGTGCTGACGCCGGTGGGTGCGGCGCTGATCGGCCTTGCCGCCGGCCAATCGATCGCCTTCGCGGACCGCAAGGGCGACGAGCGGCGCCTCACGGTCACGAGAACTTTCGCACGATGACAAGGCCGGGTCACATCTGTTCGGCCGCCCCTCTTGCCAGAGGGATGAGGGGCTTTCAGTCTCAGCTCTGCCCCAGGCGGAACGGCGAGGCGGGATAGACGCCGAGGATGCGCACCTCGCGCGAGAAGAACGAGAGCTCTTCGAGGGCGAGGCGCACCGGGCGCTGGTCGGGATGGCCGTCGATATCGGCATAGAACTGCGCCGACGAGAAATGGCCGTCGAGGATATAGCTCTCCAGCTTGGTGATGTTGACGCCGTTGGTAGCGAAACCGCCCAGCGCCTTGTAGAGCGCCGCCGGCACCGAGCGTACCTTGAAGATGAAGCTGGTGACGATCGGTCCCTTATTGGGATCCGGGTCGATCGGCTCCTGCGCCATCACTACGAAGCGCGTGGTGTTGTGCTCGGCGTCTTCCATGTCCGCTTTGAGAATCTCGAGGCCATAGGTCTCGGCGGCGAGGGTCGAGGCGATGGCGCCCATCGACTTGTCGCCCTTCGCGGCCACTTCCGCCGCGGCGCCCGCGGTATCGGCATGCACCACCGGCTTGATGCCGAGGGCACGCAGGTTGTTGCGGCACTGGGAGAGCGCCTGGATGTGGCTGGATGCGGTCTTGAGGTCGGCAATCTTCGCACCCTTGATGCCGAGCAGCTGGTGATTCACCCGCTGGAAATGCTCGCCGATGATGTGCAGGCCCGATTCCGGCATCAAATGGTGGATGTCGGCCACACGGCCTGCGACCGAATTCTCGATCGGCACCATGGCAAGCCGTGCGCGCCCCTCGCGCACGCTGGCGAACATGTCCTCGAACGAGGCACAGGACAGCGTCGCCAGGGCCGGGAAGGCGGCGCGGCAGGCGAGGTTGGAATAGGCCCCGGGCAGCCCCTGGAAGGCGATGGTGTCGTTCGCTGCGGCCGTCAAGATCGCCTCTTCGGGATGGGGGAAGGAATCAGGGTGCGAGCTGGGCGCGCGCCCGCTCAAGATCGGCCGGAGTATCGACACCGAGCGGCAGGGTGTCAACGCGGGCCACGTCGATGCGCATGCCGTTCTCCAGGGCGCGCAACTGTTCCAGCTTCTCGCGCTGTTCCAGGATCCCCGGCGGCAGGGCGACGAATCGCTCGAGGGCGGCGCGGCGATAGGCGTAGAGGCCGATGTGATGATAGTGCGGGCCTGCCCGCCCATCGGCATTGGCCGGCACCGTCGCCCGGCTGAAATAGAGGGCGCGGGCGATGCCGTCGCCATTGCCGCCGCGGTTCTCCGGAAAGGCGGCGACCGCCTTCACCACATTGGGATCGGTGCGCTCCTCCTCGCGGGTGATCTCGACCGCGAGGGTGGCGATGTCGACCGCCGGATCTGCCAGCGGGTCGAGCACGCGCCGGATCAGTGCCGGGTCCAGGGTAGGAAGGTCGCCCTGCACGTTGACGACCGCGTCGTGCCGGCGGCCGGGATCAATCTTGCCCAGGGCCTCGAAGATGCGGTCGGAGCCCGACGGGTGGTTGGGGTCGGTCAGCACCGCCTGGCCGCCGGCCGCCTCGACCGCCGCCGCGATCGCCGCTTCCGCGCAGGCGACAAAGACCGGGCCCAGCTCCGCTTCCATCGCCCGGCGCCAGACATGGACGATCATGGGTACCCCATGGATGTCGGCCAGCGGCTTGTCGGGAAGGCGGGTCGAGGCGAGGCGCGCCGGGATCAGGATGACGGGAGCCGCTGGAAGAGGCATGAACGTTGCTGGCCTTGCATGAGTTGAAACGGGGAACCGCTTTATCGGCATTCGATCCTGCGGCCTACCCGCCGGTTCCGGCCCGATTCCCATCGAGGCGCGACATTATGCCGCTAAGTGTCGGGAATCCAAGCCTGAGTTTACCGGTGTCACTGGGCGGGGCCGCCGCCGGACCGCTGCTTTCAGAGATTGGACAGCGGCCGCAGAAGCGGTTAAATTCCGCGCCGAATTAAGCCCCTTTACCGCCACACGATCGGCTCCTCGGAGCGGGGTAGGCCAAGTCGGACAGGAAACGCCTCGCGCGCATCCGGCCGGCACGGCCGGGCCGGGGAGCACAAAGCCATGAGGGATGACGGAATGTCCTTGGAAGCCAACAAGATCGCCGCTGCGGTCCTGGTCGGTGGATTGCTGACGCTCTCGGTCGGCATCGCTTCGCACATGATCTATGGGACGCCCTCCGGCTCCTCCATCGCCGAGGCCGGCGAGCCCGGCGAAGGTGCAGGCGCTGCCGGTGCCACCCAGGAGGCCGCGGCCCCGGTCGACATGATGCCGCTCATCGCCAGCGCCGATCCGGCCGCAGGCGAGAAGGCGTTTGCCAAGTGCAAGGCCTGCCATACCTCGGAAAGCGGCGGCCCCAACCGGGTCGGTCCGAATCTGTGGAACGTTGTCGGCGGCCATTCCGCGCATCTCGACAATTTCGCCTATTCCGACGCCATCAAGGGCCTCAACATCACCTGGGATTTCGACCATCTCGACAAGTTCCTTGAGAACCCCAAGGGCTATGCGCCGGGCACCAAGATGACCTTCGCCGGTATCAAGAAGCCGGAGGAACGCGCCGCCCTCATCCGCTGGCTGCGCGACCAGGCGGATTCCCCCATCGCCCTGCCGCAGTAAGCCGCGGCCGCATCGTGAACGTCGCGCCCGGGGTGACTGCGCCGGAGTTCATTTCGGTCGCCCGCGGGCTGACCGAAATCAGCCGGCCGATTCTCCGGCGCTATTACCGCACCAGGGTCGACATCCTCGACAAGAGCGATGAAAGCCCGGTGACCCAGGCCGACCGCGAATGCGAGGCCGCCCTGCGCGCGGCCATCGGCAAGGCCTTCCCCGACCACGGGATCATCGGCGAGGAATTTGGCGCCGAACGAACCGAAGCGGAATTCGTCTGGGTGCTCGATCCCCTCGACGGCACCCGCGCCTTCATCACCGGAAGGCCGATGTTCGGTACCTTGATTGCCCTCACCCAGGGCGGCAAACCCATCCTTGGCATCATCGACATGCCGATCCTCGGCGATACCTGGCTGGGCGCCACGGGTCATGCCACCACCCTCAACGGCGAAACCGCCCGGCCGCGGGCCTGCGGTGCGCTCAAGGACGCCTATTTCTCCTGCGCCCTGCCGCTGATGTTCGCGGGCGACTATCGCCGTCATCTCGACGCCCTCACCGCCGCCACCAAATCCCAGACCTTCGGTGGCGATTGTTATCAATACGGCGTGGTGGCGAGCGGCTTTCTCGACCTGGTGGTCGAGCGCAGCCTCGGCCTCTATGATTTCCTGGCGCTGGTCCCCATCCTCGAAGGCGCCGGAGCCCATATCACGGATTGGCAGGGCAAGGCCCTCGACATCCGCTCCGGCGATCAGGTGGTGGCCGCCGGCGACCGGCGCGTGCTCGACCAGGCGCTGGCGCTGCTCAACAGCTGAGGCAACCTTCTCCTCCAGCAACGCCCTTGCGGTGCTTCCCAGGCGCGGCGACGATCCGCTATGCTCGGCACCACAAGAATGCCGACAGGGAAGGCGTATCGATGAAATCCATTCTGGCCGTCGGATTCCTCCTTGCGACGCTGCTTGCCCCGGCACCGGCCCTGGTACAATCCGCGCTGGCGCAATCCACGGACGGCATCAGGACCCATGCGCTCTCGCTGACCGGCGAACCCAAATACGGCCCCGACTTTCCGCATCTCGACTATGTCGATCCCAAGGCCCCCAAGGGTGGCTCGGTGAGATATGCCTCGATCGGCAGTTTCGACAGCATGAACCCCTTCATCGTGCGCGGCAGCGCCGCCAGCCTCGCCGGACTCTACGAGGCGCTTACCACCACGCCCGACGACGACATCACCAGTGAATACGGTCTCATTGCCGAATCCATGGAAGTGGCGCCGGACAATTCCTGGATCGTCTTCAACCTCAGACCGGAGGCGCGCTGGCATGACGGCCGGCCGATCACCGCGGCCGACGTGGTATTCTCCCTCGATGTGCTGAAGGAGAAGGGTGCCCCACAATACCGTTTCTACTATGCCAATGTGGAGAAGGCGGTGGCCGAGGGCGATCACCGGGTGAAGTTCACCTTCACCACCAGCGACAACCGCGAACTGCCGGTCATCATGGGCCAGCTGGTGGTGCTGCCGAAGCATTTCTGGGAAGGCAAGGCCTTCGACGAACCCTCGCTGGAAATTCCGCTGGGCTCCGGCCCCTACCGGGTCAAGAGCATCGAGGCCGGCCGCTCCGTCACCATGGAGCGGGTGCCGGATTACTGGGGCAAGGACCTTCCCATCAACTTAGGCACCGACAATTACGACCTGGTGCGCACCGACTATTACCGCGATCCCACCGTCTCGCGCGAGGCGTTCAAGGCCGGCGCCTATGATTTTCGCCTGGAGAACTCGGCCAAGGAATGGGCCACCGGCTATGAATCGCCGGCACAGCGTGAGGGTCGCTTCAAGATGGAGCGGATCGAGAACGACAACCCGCAAGGCATGCAGGGTTTCAGCATGAACCTGCGCCGGCCGCTGTTCCAGGACCGGCGCGTGCGCGAGGCGCTGGGCCTCGCCTTCGATTTCGAATGGTCCAACAAGGCGCTGTTCTACGACCAGTACACGCGCACCCGCAGTTTTTTCCAGAATTCCGAAATGGAGGCGAAGGGCCTGCCTTCGCCGGCGGAACTGGCGATCCTGGAGCCCTTCCGCGGCCGGATTCCGGACGAGGTATTCACCCGTGAATTCCAACCGCCGGTCACCGACGGCTCCGGCGACATGCGCGACAATCTCGCCCGCGCCGCCCAATTGCTGGAGGAGGCCGGCTGGACGCTCGAGAGCGGCAATCGGGTCAAGGACGGTCAGGTCTTCCAGTTCGAGTTCCTGCTCGACGCCGGCAATTCCGCCTTCGAGCGCATCGTGCTCCCCTATCTCAAGAATCTCGAACGCCTCGGCATCAAGGCCAGTTTGCGCAAGGTCGATACCGCGCAATACGAAAAGCGCGCACAGCAGGATTTCGATTTCGACATGATCTCCTCGATCTATCCCCAGTCGCTCTCGCCGGGGAACGAGCAGCGCTACTACTGGAGTTCGACGGCCGCCGACGATCCCGGCAGCCAGAACTATATCGGCCTCAAGGATCCGGCGATCGACGCCCTCATCGAGAAGCTGATCATGGCGCCGACGCGCGAGGAGCTGGTGACCGCCTGCCGCGCCCTCGATCGGGTGCTGCAATGGGGCCATTACGTCGTGCCGAACTGGCATATGGGGGCGTTCCGCATCGCCTATTGGGACAAGTTCGGCCGCCCCGCCAGCCTGCCGCAGCCGACCTATGGCATCGGCCTCGCCGGCTGGTGGATCGATCCCGCGAAGGAACAAGCACTCGGCGAAACCGCCGCGCCGGAACCGGCTGCGACATCCGCGGCACCGGTCGCCCCCGCTGCCACCGAAGCGACGCCCGCCGATGACCGTGGCGAATCCCCGATCGCCAACATCCTCATGGGGGCAGGGGCCGTGGTGCTGCTGATCGTCCTCCTCGGCATCCTGCGGCGCGGGAGGAACCGGGCCTGATGGCGCGGGACATCTCTCCGGTGGATCGGCGGGCGGCATCATGACCGCCTACATCATCCGGCGCCTGCTGCTGATGATCCCGACCCTGTTCGGGATCATGGTGCTCAATTTCATCATCATCCAGGCGGCGCCGGGCGGGCCGGTCGAACAGACCATCGCCCAGCTGCGCGGCACCGCGATCGATGCCAGCGCGCGTGTCACCGGCGGCGGGCAGGAGGTCATGGGCGGCGCGCCAGGCGGCACCCAGACCGTTCAGGATGATCGCTATCGCGGCGCGCGCGGCCTCGATCCCAAATTCATCGCCGAGATCGAGCGCATGTACGGCTTCGACAAGCCGATGCATGAGCGTTTCTGGATGATGATGAAGAACTACCTGATGTTCGATTTCGGCGACAGCTTCTTCAAGGGCCGCTCGGTGATCGACCTCATCGTCGACAAGATGCCGGTTTCGATCTCGCTCGGCCTCTGGACCACGCTCATCATCTACGGCATCTCGATTCCATTGGGTGTCGCCAAGGCGACCCGCGACGGCAGCCCGTTCGATTTCTGGACCAGCACCGTGGTCATCGTCGGCAACGCGATTCCGGGTTTCCTGTTTGCCATCCTGCTCATCGTCCTCTTTGCCGGCGGGAGCTACTGGAGCGTCTTTCCGCTGCGCGGCCTTGTTTCCGAGAACTGGGACTCGCTCTCCCTCGCCGGCAAGGTGGTCGACTATCTCTGGCACATGGTGCTGCCGATCGGCTCGCTGGTGATCGGCGGCTTTGCCGGCCTCACCCTGCTCACCAAGAACTCCTTCCTCGACCAGATCAACCTGCAATATGTGACGACGGCGCGTGCCAAGGGCCTCTCGGAGCGCCGCGTGCTCTACGGCCATGTCTTCCGCAACGCCATGCTGATCGTGATTGCCGGTTTTCCCAGCGCCTTCGTCGGTATTCTCTTCACCGGGGCGCTGCTCACGGAGATCATCTTCTCCCTGGACGGCCTCGGCCTCCTGGGCTGGGAAGCGGTGATCGGGCGCGACTATCCGGTCATGTTCGGCACCCTCTACATCTTCGCGCTCCTCGGCATGGTGATGCAGCTCATCGGCGACATCACCTACATGCTGGTCGACCCGCGCATCGATTTCGAGGCGCGCGAGATATGAAGGCGCCGCGCATTCTCGGCATCCGGGTCTCGCCCCTCACGGCGCGGCGCTGGGGGAATTTCCTCGCCAACCGACGCGGCGTCTGGTCCGGCGTGTTCTTCCTGGTGCTGTTCCTCCTCACCCTGCCGGCGGAATTCATCGCCAATGACCGGCCGATCCTGGTCGTCTACCGGGACGGCTACTATCTCCCGGCCTTCAACGAATATGGCGACGAGGCGTTCGGCGGCGTGCCGGGCCTGCGCGCCGATTTCACCGATCGCGGCCTTCAGGCACGGGTGGCGGAATCCGGTGGCTGGATCCTGTGGCCGCCGATTCCCTTCTCCTATGACAGCGTCGTGACCGGCCTCCCCGGCCCGGCGCCGACGCCGCCCGACGGCATCAACTGGCTGGGCACCGACGACCAGGCCCGCGACGTGCTGGCCCGCGTCATCTACGGCTTCCGCATCTCGGTGCTGTTCGGCCTCGTGCTCACCATCCTCAGCACGGTGGTGGGCGTGGTGGCGGGGGCGGTGCAGGGCTATTTCGGCGGCTGGATCGATCTCGGCTTCCAGCGCTTCCTCGAAGTCTGGGGCAGCCTGCCGGTGCTGTTCATCCTGATGATCATGTCGAATTTGATCGTGCCGGGCTTCTGGCCGCTCCTCATCCTGATGCTGCTGTTCAGCTGGACCTGGCCCGTGGCGGTGGTGCGGGCCGAGTTCCTGCGCGCGCGCAATCTCGAATATGTGCGCGCCGCCAAGGCGCTGGGGCTCGGCGACTGGCGCATCATGATCCGCCACATGTTGCCCAACGCCATGGTGGCCACCCTCACCTTCCTGCCCTTCACCCTCTCCGGCTCGGTCACGGTGCTGACCTCGCTCGATTTCCTCGGCTTTGGCCTGCCGCCGGGCTCGGCCTCGCTGGGCGAGCTGTTGAAGCAGGGCAAGGACAATCTGCAGGCACCCTGGCTCGGCATGACCGGCTTCTTCGTCATCGGCATCATGCTCACTTTGCTCATCTTCATCGGCGAGGCGGTGCGCGACGCCTTCGATCCGCGCAAGGGCCACAACCAATGACCGAGCCGATTCCCGGGCCCATGAGCGAACCGCTTCTCGAGGTGCGCAACCTGTCGGTGGCCTTCGACGGCCATGCCGTGGTCGAGGGCGTCGACTTCACCATCGCTCGTGGCGAGACCCTGGCGCTGGTGGGGGAATCGGGCTCCGGGAAATCGGTGAGTGCCTTGTCCATCATGCGGCTGCTGCCCTATCCGGTGGCCTCGCATCCGTCCGGCGAAGTCCTGTTCCACGGTGGCGCGGCGCCTGAGGATCTGATGCGGGCCGCTCCCGACCGCCTGCGCCAGATCCGTGGCGACCGCATCGCCATGATCTTCCAGGAACCCACGCTCTCCCTCAATCCGCTGCACCGGGTGGAGCGCCAGATCGTCGAGGCGATCCAGCTTCACAAGCCGATGCCGGCGGCGGCGGCGCGGGCGCGGGCGCGCGAGCTTCTGGAACTGGTGCAGATCGAGGATCCCGAGCAGAAGCTCGGCGCCTTTCCCCATGAAATGTCCGGCGGCCAGCGCCAGCGCGTGATGATCGCCATGGCGCTTGCCAACGAGCCCGACCTCCTCATCGCCGACGAGCCCACCACCGCCCTCGACGTCACCATCCAGGCGCAGATCCTCAATCTGTTGATGGCGCTGCAGCGCCGGCTCGGCATGGCGATCCTGCTCATCACCCACGATCTCGGCATCGTGCGCAAATTCGCCGCCCGCGTCGCCGTCATGCAGGCTGGCAGGATCGTCGAAACCGGCGCCACCGAGGCGCTGTTCGAGGCGCCGCGGCACGACTACACGAAGCACCTGCTGGCGGCCGAGCCCAAGGGCTTCGCCGATCCCCTGCCGGAGGATGCCGCCGACTTGCTGGCGACCGACCGGCTCTCGGTGCTCTTTCCGATCAAGCGCGGAATCTTCCGCCGGGTGGTCGGCCATGTGCCGGCGCTGGTCGATGTTTCGACGGCACTGCGTTGCGGCGAGACCCTGGGGATCGTCGGCGAATCGGGGTCGGGCAAGACCACGCTGGGCCTTGCCGTCCTGCGCCTCATCGACAGCACGGGGGCCATCATCTTCGAGGGCCGCCGCATCGACGGCCTCGACCGGGGCGGGATGCGGCCATTGCGGCGCCAGATGCAGATCGTCTTCCAGGACCCCTTCGGCTCACTTTCGCCCCGCCTCTCGGTGGGCGAGATCGTGAGCGAGGGCCTCGACGTGCACGGCCTCGGCCACGACGAAGCGGGGCGCGAGGAGATGGTGGTGGCCACGCTCAACGAGGTTGGCCTCGACCCGGAGACGCGGCATCGCTATCCCCATGAATTTTCCGGCGGCCAGCGCCAGCGCATCGCCATCGCCCGCGCCCTCATCCTGAAACCCCGGCTGATCGTGCTCGACGAGCCCACCTCGGCCCTCGACATGTCGGTGCAGGCGCAGATCGTCGATCTGCTGCGCGACTTGCAGCGGCGCCATGGTCTTGGCTATCTCTTCATCTCTCACGATCTCAGGGTGGTTCGGGCGATGTCGCATCGGGTGCTGGTGCTGAAGGGCGGCAAGGTGGTGGAATCCGGCACGGCGGCCGATATCTTCGAGCGGCCGCAGATGCCCTATACCAAGGCGCTGCTCTCGGCGGCGATCCATCACGACGTTTCCGGGCCCGAAATCGCCGGGTTGGGGGCGGTGCGGCAATGAGCCGGGTGCAACTGCTGTTCGCCGGGGCGGACGAATATACCGAGATCTGGCAGCAGGCAGCGGCCGGGAATCCGGGCCTCGACCTCGTCCCCTATCGACCCGGCCTCGATCCCGCGGGCTTCCGCTATCTGATGATGTGGCGCCCGGTGCCGGGCCTGGTGGCGGCCATGCCGAACCTCGCGGCGATCTTTTCCTTCGGCGCCGGCGTCGAACGGCTGCTGGCCAACCCGGAGATACCGCAGCAGGTCCCGATCGTGCGCATGGTGGAACCCGGACTCACCCAGGGCATGGCGGAATATGTGCTGTGGCAGACCCTGCGTCATCATCGCCGCATCTGGGAGCTGGAGGCGGCGCAGCAGGAGATCCGCTGGGCGCCGCACTGGTATCCCGCCGCCTGGGACCGCCAGGTGGGGATCCTCGGCCTCGGCACCCTTGGCCAGGCCGCGGCCGGGCACCTGCGCGCCTTCGACTTCACGCTGCGCGGCTGGTCGCAAAGCCGCAAGGATGTGCCGGGTGTCACGAGCTTCGCGGGGCCGGCGGAGTTGCCGGCCTTCCTCGACGGGCTCGACATCCTCATCTGCCTGCTGCCGCTGACACCCGCGACGGCGGGCATCCTCAACGCCGGTCTTTTTGCCCGGCTGGCGCGCGGCGCGTCGCTGATCAATGCCGGTCGCGGCGGGCATCTCAACGAGGCGGACCTCATCCCGGCGCTGGAGAGCGGCCAATTGGCGGCGGCCAGCCTCGATGTCTTCGCGGTGGAACCGCTACCCGCCGCGCATCCCTTCTGGCGACACCCCCGCATCTTCATCACCCCGCACAATGCCAGCGACACCGACCCGCGGACCGGCCTCGCGGAAGTGCTGCGCCAGATCCGCGCCCATGACGCGGGGGCACCCTTCGAGCATGTGGCGGAACGCAAGCGGGGCTATTGAGCGGTCCGCACCCAATAGCGATAGGGATAGAGCGAGCGGGAAAAGCCCATGGCCCGGTAGAGGGCGAGGGCGGGTTGATTGGTGCTGTCGACCTGCAGGCAGGCACCCTCGGCGCCGGAGTCGATCGCCCAGGCGAGCAGCGCGCCGATGAGGCGCCTGCCATGGCCGCGCCCACGCTGGGCCGGCGCCGTCACCACCGATTCGATACACACGATGCCATCATGGACGGCGCCGTAGGCCATGGCAGCCGGGGCGCCATCGAGGTTGAGGATCATGAATCCGGCGGGCACCTCAAGCCGCTCGACGATGGCGCGGTAGCGCCCGAGGGCCGCCGCCTCCCAACCCTGCATCGTCACCAGCGCCCGCAGCCAGGCCGCGTCCGGTCGCGGCAGAATGGCGACGTCCGGGTCGCGGCGCATCGGCATCGGGTGAAGTGGGGCATAGGGGGTGAGGCATTCGGTCTCCACCACATAGCCCAGCGCCGCCAATTGCCGCTCGATCCCGGGATCGATGACGTCGCGCATGTCAAAGAAGGGCAGGCGGAAGATCGGGCGCAGCTGCCGGCTGCGGTATTCGCTCTCGGCAAAGGCGACCAGCGCCGTGATGTCGCCGCCGGTGGGCCGGATCGGGTTGACGGAATTGGCGCGCCGGCTCTGGCCATCGGCAAAGCGCAGGCGCCAATCGCCCAGCGCGATTTCCTCCAGGGCCGGCCAGGCGTGGCGGCAGGTTTCTTCCACGCGCCAGCAGAGTTCCAGATCGCTCATTCAGTGATCGCCGTTCTCGCCCGGCGGATTGCTGAAGGCGGGGAAATGCGCCTGGTCCCGGACCGCGTCGAAATGCGTGAGCGCCCAGCGCACGGAGGGAAAGGCAAGCTCGTCCCAGGGAATCTCGCGCCAGGTAAAGAGGCCAACCTCGAGGCTCTCCGGTCCGGCGCTGATGGCAGGATCGGTGAGTCGCGCGCGGTAGATGAGCTGCACCTGGGAGAGGCGCGGGATGGTATAGGCGCCCAGCAGCGCCTCGATGGCGATCCGGGCGCGCGCTTCCTCCCAGGCCTCGCGCATGGCGCCCGTCTCGGCGCTCTCATGCAGTTCCATGTAGCCCGCGGGCAGGGTCCAGAAGCCGCGCCGCGGGTTGATCGCGCGGCGGCAGAGCAGGATGCGGTCCTCGTGAGTCACGACTGCGCCCACCACGACCTTGGGATTTTCATAGGCGACGAAGCCGCAATCGGTGCAGACCTGGCGCAGCCGGTTGTCCCCCGCCGGCACGCGGTTCTCGAAACTGGGTTGCTTCTCCTGCATTTCCGACATGGCACAACTGTGGCGGAAGGCGGATGACGCCGCAAGCCTCCCTGCCTATGGTGCCTCACATGGGAGACCCGCACGATCAGACATGGATAAGTGACCACGGCTCGCCCAGGGGTGCGCGCCTTGCCGGAATGCGGGCGGCCATCGGGACGCCGGCCCTGGTGCTGGGGGCGAGCTATCTCGGCTTCGGCGCCTTCGTCCATCAGGCGGGCTTCGATCTCTGGCAGGGGTTGGGCTCCACCACGCTAGGCTGGGCGCTCCCCGGCCAGATCGCGCTGGTCGAGATCTTCGCGGTGGGCGGCTCGCTGATCGCCGCCGCCATCGCCGTGGGGCTTGCCAATGCGCGCCTGCTGCCCATGGTGTTGACGCTGATGCCGATCCTGCGCCATGACGACCCCGAGCGGAAACCGCGCCTGGCGCATTATCTCAGCGCACATTTCATCGCGCTAACCGGCTGGGCCAATGCCATGCAGCGCTGCCCGGACATGGTGCCGTCGCAGCGCTTGCCCTATTTCCTCGGTTTCACCACGGTGATCTGGCTGTCGACCGTGATCGCGACCGCGATCGGCTTTCACCTGGTCAGCGTCCTGCCGGCGCCGGTGACGCTGGGCCTGGTTTTCCTCAACCCGCTTTATTTCATGCTGCTGTTCGTGGCGGACCTCGCGCGCCGGGAACGCGGCGTCGCCCTCGTCATCGGCGCCGTGCTGGGGCCGCTTCTCCATCTCGTCAGCCCAGATTGGGGCCTGCTCGCCACCGGCCTTATCGGCGGCACGCTCGCCTACCTGATCGTCGAGCAGGGGCGCCGCTGATGCTTTCTGCCTGGTATTTCGTCCTGGTGGGCGCGCTCGTTACCTATGCCTGGCGCTGGGCGGGCGTTGTTCTTTCGGGCCGCATCGATCCCAACTCCAGGGCGATGCGCTGGGTGACCGCGGTCGCCTATGCGCTTCTGGCCGGCCTCATCGCGCGGCTCATCGTGGCGCCGCAGGGTGCGCTCGCCGAAACCGGTCTTTGGGTCCGGCTGGTCGCGGCGGGCATTGCTGTCGCGGTCTATTTCCTCTGCCGCCGCTCGATCCCCCTTGGCGTCGCCGCCGGGGCCAGCTGGCTGATCGCGGTGTCGGCGCTTATGCCGTCAGCGCCGTGACACCGGGCAGTTCCTTGCCCTCCAGCCATTCCAGGAAGGCGCCGCCTGCGGTCGAGATGTAGGAGAAGTCTTCTTCCGCCCCGGCATGGGCGAGGGCCGCCACGGTATCGCCGCCGCCCGCCACCGAAAGCAGTTGCTGCGCCTTGGAGAGCAGGGCGGCGTGTTTCGCAACCGCGACCGTGCCCTGGTCGAAGGGCGGCGTTTCAAAGGCACCCAGCGGCCCGTTCCAGACCAGGGTCTTTGCCTTGCCGAGGTGCTGGTTGATGAGGGCCACGGATTTCGGTCCGACATCGAGGATCATCGTGTCGGCGGGCACATCACGCACGTCGACGGTCTGGGTCGGGGCATGCGCCTTGAACGTGGCGGCCACCACCGCGTCGACCGGCAGCACGATCTCGCAGCCGGCAGCCTTCGCCTTCCCCAGAATGTCGCGCGCGGTGTCGGCGAGATCGCGCTCGGCCAGGGATTTGCCGATCTCGATTCCCTGCGCGAAGAGGAAGGTGTTGGCCATGCCGCCGCCGATCACCAGGGCATCGACCTTGCCGACCAGGTTGCCGAGCAGATCGAGCTTGGTGGAAACCTTGGCGCCGCCCACCAGCGCCATCACCGGGCGCTGCGGCTTTTCCAGCGCCGCCGCCAGGTGGTCGAGTTCCTCCTGCATCAGCCGGCCTGCTGCGGCGGGCAGCAGATGCGCGATCCCTTCAGTCGAGGCATGGGCGCGGTGGGCGCAGGAGAAGGCGTCGTTGACATAGATCTCGCCAAGCTTCGCGAGCGCCGCCGCGAAACCCTGGTCGTTCGCCTCCTCCTCATTGTGGAAGCGCAGGTTTTCCAGCAGCAGCACCTCGCCATCCTTGAGTGCCGCCACGGCCGAATCCGCTGCGGCGCCGATGCAATCCTCGGCGAAGGCCACCTTGCGGCCGAGGGCCTGCGAGAGCGGCGCGACCAGGGGCTTGAGCGACATCTCAGGGACGCGCTTGCCCTTCGGGCGGCCGAAATGCGAGACGATGATGACCCGCGCGCCCTTGTCCGACAGCTCCTTCAGCGTCTCGGCCGAACGCTCGATGCGGGTGGCGTCGGTTACCTTGCCGTCCTGCATGGGGACGTTGAGGTCGCAACGCACGATCACGCGTTTGGCTTTGAGGTCGAGATCGTCGAGGGTACGGAACGAAGGCATCGGTCGGGCTTCCTGCTGCGCGGGATGGAGTTCGTCTGTCGTGCGCTGAGGTGCCACAGCCGCCCCTCGATTGCAACCCGGCCGACCTTGCCGCTCAGGCGCGCCGGAAGGGAAGCGCCGTCACCCGCGCCGGCATCGCGCCCGCGGGCGTTGCCACGGTTACCTCGGTGTCCTCCTGCCAATGGCCGCGTTCCAGCATGGCAAAGGCGAGGCCGCAGCCGAAATCCGGCGACATCGCCGCCGAGCTTAC
>JAEUKV010000110.1 GCA_016794165.1 Rhodospirillaceae bacterium | reverse complement strand
ATGCAATCGGGACGGTCTGGCAGGAGCGCGGATTGGGTACTGGAATTCGCTCCCCAATCGCGGCGCGAGGCGGACCCGCTGATGGGCTGGACCTCGAGCAGCGACACGCAGCGACAACTGCGCCTGACCTTCGCCACGCAGGAGGAGGCGATCGCCTACGCGACCCGCGAAGGCATCCCCTATGAGCTCGAGGCGC
This sequence comes from Rhodospirillaceae bacterium, assembly GCA_016794165.1. GTDB lineage: Bacteria > Pseudomonadota > Alphaproteobacteria > Dongiales > Dongiaceae > Dongia. The sequence continues at coordinate 2,091 of JAEUKV010000110.1, read as the reverse complement.
CGAAGCAGCGCGCGCTCACGCCGAAGGCCTACGCCGACAATTTTCGCTTCGACCGCATCGGTCGCTGGACGCATTGAGCGCTGACCCCATAGCTCAGCTGGATAGAGCAATTGCCTTCTAAGCAATAGGTCGCAGGTTCGAATCCTGCTGGGGTCGCCAGTCCGGTCCTGGACGAATTGAAGAAGGGCGCCGACGGAAGATCGTCGGCGCCCTTTTGCGTTGCGTGGATTCAGGCGCGGGCGGGTTGCTTGCCGCCCCGGTTGAAAACATCGTCGATGGCATAGGCACCGTTGCCGAGAAGAGCGCTGGCAATCGAAACGACGATCAGGAAGAGCGGATACTCCCACCCGCCATTGGCGGCACTGAACACCCAGCCATTGCCGAGATGCACCCAACTGGCGCCCACAAGGATTGGCAGCAGGGCGATTGCCACGAGACGGGTGCGGAAACCCAGCACCAGGGCGATCCCGCCCAAGGTCTCGGCGGCGAAGGTGAGGTAGGCTAGAAAGCCCGGCAGGCCAATGGATTCGAAGAACTGGGCCGTCCCGGCAAGGGTAAAGGTCAGGTATTTCAGAATAAATCCGTGGGCGATGAACATGATGCCCAGGGAAACGCGCAGCAACAGGGCAGCAAGATCGGCATTCTTGGTATCGGTCATGGGCGGGTTCCTTTGCAAACCTGGGCCGCGACGCTCCGCGGCTGTGTGGAACCAGTATCTGGTGTTGAATTGTGAAGTAAAACTGCCCATGCTTGGTCATTCATTCTTGCAAAACCGCACAGGCTGACATGGGTAATTCTTTGGAATGGAACGACTACCGTGTCGTTCTTGCCATCCATCGGACAGGTGGGTTGGCCCCGGCGGCCCGGGCCCTGGGCGTCAATCATGCCACTGTCTTTCGCCAGGTGAATGCGATGGAGGGGCGCCTCGGCGCCCGGCTGTTTGACCGGCACCGCAGCGGCTATGGCCTCACCGCGGTGGGAGAGGTGGCGTTGGCGGCCGCGGAAGCGATGGAGATGCAGGTCCTGGCAGCCGAGCGCCGCATGGCCGGCGGCGATCTCAGTCTCTCCGGCAGCATTCGCGTGACCGCCCCCGATGACATGGTCGAGCGTCTGCTGCTGCCCATGTTCGTCGACTTTCGGGCGCGCTACCCCCAGATCGAGTTGGAGATCATCGTCGACAACCGGTACCTCAATCTCTCGCGCCGCGAAGCGGATATCGCGATCCGACCGACCGTGGCCGCGCCCGAGGCGATGATCGGCATCAACATCGGGTCCTTGAATATGGCGCTCTATGCGACCTCCGACTGGCTGGCGGCGGCGGAAGGGAAGGCGGTGACTGACCTGCCCTGGGTCGGCTGGGAGGACGGCGCGGATTCAATTGCCTTCGGGGGGTTCTATCGGCGCCTGCCGGCGCGACCGGTCTTTGTCTATCGCACCAATTCGCTGCTGGCTCAGGTAGTGGCGGCCGAAGCCGGCATGGGTGTTGCCATTCTGCCCTGCTTCGCCGGCGATACCTCGCCCGGGCTGCGACGGATACCCGGCTTCGAGTCGGTACCCGGAGGTGCCCTCTGGATCCTCACCCATCCCGATCTCAGGCGGGCAGCCCGCATCAAGTCATTTATCGATTTCATCGCTGCCGCCCTGCGAAGGCGGCGCCAATTGCTGGCCGGTTTCTAGCGGCTGTCCAGCGCTAGCGACCGCAATGGCCGATCGACTGCACCGGGCAATCGGTCCACTCGGGCAAGTCGACGGGAGAGCTGTGATAGATGGCGACCACCGCCAAAGCGGCAAAGGCGACGCCGAACAGGGCTGAGCCACCACGTGCCGCCGACCTGTTCTCGACCTTGGGTTCCGGGCGCAGCAATGGCGCGACTTCGGGGGCGCCGTGCTGACTGACGGTCTTGTCTTGCGGAATCAATGTATCGTCCATCCTTGAGGGATACTTATTGTTAGATATGGTGTTTCTATTACCGATCTGCTAGCGGCAAGGCGTCACAGCCGGAAGGGTTGACGACGGGCAGGGGATTGGCCGGCGCGAGGCGCTGGCGCGGCTCATTCTTGCCAAGATGGGGGCGATCGGGCAGTTTTCCT
>JAEUKV010000259.1 GCA_016794165.1 Rhodospirillaceae bacterium | reverse complement strand
TCGAAGATCCGCTCCATCAGATTGGCATAGTCCGCTACCGGGTCGATGATCTCGACGACCATCCCAGCCAGATGCTGCACACCCAATCGGTCGATGTCGACCGCGCCCGCGGCTTCGTCCAGGATGTCGTAGCCAGTGAGGCGCTGCGACCGCGCGAAGATGGCTTCGGTCATGGATTCAGGCGCCGGACCGCCATTGCCGGTGTTGTACTTGATACCGAAATCGCCGGTCGGGCCACCGGGATTGTGGCTCGCCGAAAGGATAATCCCGCCCTGAAGCCGGCGCTGCCGAATGACGTGGCTCATGGCCGGGGTCGACAGGAGCCCTCCCCGCCCGACGACGACCCGGGCGATGCCGTGCGCCGCCGCCATGCGCAGGATGATGGCCGTGGCCTCGCGATTGAAGAATCGCCCGTCACCGCCAAGGGCGATGGCGGCACCGCTGAGGGTACCGACGCCGTCGAAGATCGCCTGAACGAACATGGCAAGATAGTGTGGCTCCTGGAACCGGACGACCTGCTTGCGCAAGCCGGACGTGCCCGGGCGTTGATCGCCAAAAGCCCGACACTCGATCCGGTCTATCTGCGCCACCATTCAGCTCATTCCTTTCGCGCGGCGAGGATCGCGGCGCGCGTCTCGGAGACGGCATTGGCGTGCGCGTCAAAACCTTCATAGCGGGCAAGGCATTCCGCCGGACCGGCCAGCCCGGCATAACCGGACGGCGTCACATGCGCGACCGTCGCGCGCTTCATGTAGTCGAACACCGAGAGCGGCGACATGGTCTTGGCCCAGCCGCTGGTCGGCAGCACATTGTTCGGGCCAATGACGAAATTGGCGAGCGTGTTCGACGTCATCTCCCCCAGCAGGATCTCGCCGGCGTTCCGGATATGGCCGAGATGCTGATAGGGCTCCCGGGCATGTATCATGAGGTGCTCTGGCGCATAGTCGTTGACGAAATCGTAGGCGGCCTGGAGGTTGGGGGTGAGCACGATGCCGCCCCGCTCCGATGACAACACCGTCAGGGTGTAATCGATCCGCGTTTCGCTCATTTTTCCAAAGTACGTCGGTATCGCGGCGAGGGCCGCCTCCGCGACCGCCCGCGATGGCGTCACCAGGAATCCGGAGGAATCGGGACCATGCTCCACCTCGACCAGCAGGTCGAGGGCGGCCAGTCGCCCGTCGGCGGTCTCATCCGCGAGGATGAGGGCCTCGGAAGGGCCCGCCAGCATGCCTGGGTCGATCCGGTCGGCCAGCAGTTTCTTGGCCGCGATCAGATAGGGCGATCCCGGGCCGACGATCTTGAGGCAGCGTGGTACCGACGCCGTCCCATAGGCGGCGGCGGCCACGGCTTGGGCACCACCGACGCGGTAGACCTCCGTGACTCCTGCCAGTTTCGCCGCGAGCAATGTGGCGGCATCCGCGCGGCCGTCACTGCCCGGCGGCGTCAGCATCACCACGCGACTCGCACCCGCAACCACCGCCGGGATCGCCGTCATCAGCGCCACCGATGGAAAGGATCCCTTGCCGCGTGGCACATAGCAGGCAACCGAATCGATCGACGTCCAGCGCTCCCCGGCAAAGACCCCCGGGCGCATTTCCTTCAGCCACATCTCTTCCGGCATCTGCGCCTGGTGGTAGCGACGGATGTTGTCGGCTGCGAATTCAAGTGCCGCCGCGACCTCGCGCGACACGACCTTTTCGGCCCAGGCGAAGTCCTCGACCGGCGTGGCGATCTGCCTGAAATCGGCGGGTGCGCCATCGAACTTCCTGGCATACCGGATCAGGGCGGCGTCGCCCTCGGCCGCGACGTCGGCCACGATCGGTCGCACGGCATCGACGAAGCCCTGGAGATCCTCTTCCGACCGCACCATCAACCGGTCGCGCGCGGCTGCGTCGATCTGGCTCAAATCGTGGAGTCGTACCTGGCGGTCGGTCATCGCGGCATTCTCGGTCGATCAATATGGAGGTTTCTGCGGTCTGCAGACTAAGCAATGGATGTATTGGCTTTCCAGCCCGAATGCAATGCGGCGATCCTGCCCAGGATTTCCCGAAATCCCAGGGACTTCCGCCAATTTGACAAAAAAACGCCCGACCATCTGAGGCAGATGGTCGGGCGTGGCGGACGACGGCGAGAAGCCCTTTCGGGGGGTAGGTCCTGGGGGTGGGTCTCGTAGCCGTCCGGCCAGTTCGGGCAACGTCACTCGGGCAGCAGTAGGCCGGCGCCGACGCCGGCGGCACCACCGATGGCGGCACCCAGGCCGACACTGCCGCCGGTGATGGCAGTCAGCGCTGCTCCACCCGCGGCCCCGATGGCTCCGCCGGAAAGGGCCCGTTGCTGCGTCGGCGTCATGTTCGAACAGGCACCGAGCATCAGAAGCATCAGCGCGGCTCCGGCTAATGCCCGGGTGCCGCGCAGGGCCAGGTGTTGGCTGGCCAAGTGACTGCTGGTTGTCACACGGATCATGAATTCTCTCCTTTGCTATTGATCATCCGACGATTTGCCAAGTACCGTCGCGGTTCAGACAGGCGCGCCGCTCCTGCCTGTGGTGCTGGGTCCCCTCAGTGACTTCTATGACAAACTGGCGGCAATGCCGATCGTCGTTGCGGTATTCGGCAATCGGAACCAAGGCGTAGTCCACCGAGCGCGCATGGTTCCGCCACTTCACCACTTCGCCGCGCCGGCCGAGGGCAATTGCGCGCCCAGCACAGTCTGCATCGGCCTGGTCGATCGCATGCCCGACCACGCCACCGACGACGGCACCCAAAATGGCGCCACCCAGGATCGAGACGGCATCGCTGTCCGAAACCGCGGCGCCAATCACTCCGCCGGTGGCCGCACCAATGGCGCCACCAACGACAATCCCATGGCAAGAGCGATCGCCCAGATCACCATGGTCATGGCCGTAAACATGGTCCAGATGGTCATGCTTATGCCTCTTGTGCTTGTGTTTGCCGTGATAACCCCAGGCCGGAGCCCAGGCCGACGGGTCGGCATGGCTGGTGGCGGGAGCCCCCAGACCGAATGCCGCGAGAATAACCAACACCCGTGCACTTCGGTTCCATGCCGTTCGAATGACACCGCGCCGCCCGTTCATCGGTTCTTCGCTCCACCTTCTGGCGCCTTGCACGGCCCGGACTTCACGGCCAGGCGATCAGTCCGGGGACTCGATTTGGCGCCTCAGGCCAAGCTAGGAGGCCGGACCCACCTCTGCCGCAAACAAGCCAGTGACCTTGGTGACAAGGCTGTGACTCGGTAAATTCTGCGTTACTTCAGCGAGTTAGAAGGTAGCTTGCGGCCCCCGGAAAATCCCGGTAGGTGAAGCCGCTATTGTGGCTGGAGTGGTCGCCCCGCACCGGCAGTTCGATCCGCAAGCGGGTCGCGGCACCAGCGCCACCGAGACCCGGCCGAAGTATTCAGGATTACCGCTATGAGCAAGAGCCAGCCGCGCGTCGGCATCGTCAGCTTGGGCTGTCCGAAAGCGCTGGTCGATTCGGAACGCATCCTCACCCAGCTGCGCGCGGAAGGGTATGCGATCTCGGATTCCTATGCCGGCGCCGACGTGGTCATCGTCAATACCTGCGGATTCCTTGATTCCGCGCGCACGGAAAGCCTGGATGCCATTGGCGAGGCCCTGCACGAGAACGGCAAGGTCATCGTCACCGGTTGCCTGGGCGCCACCCCGGGTCTGATCCGCGACCAACACCCCAAGGTGCTTGCCATCACCGGTCCGCAGCAATACGAGACCGTGGTCAACGCGGTCCATGACGTGGTGCCGCCCAAGCACGACCCCTTCATGGATCTGGTGCCGGCAGCCGGCCTCAAGCTCACCCCGCGCCACTATGCCTATCTCAAGATCTCGGAAGGCTGCAATAACCGCTGCTCGTTCTGCATCATCCCCAGCTTGCGCGGCGACCTGGTTTCCAGGCCCGCCCGCGAGGTGCTGATCGAGGCTGAGAACCTGGTCAAGTCCGGTGTCAAGGAACTGCTGGTCATCAGCCAGGACACCTCGGCCTATGGCGTCGATATCCGATATGCCGAGAGCAAATATCAGGGCCGCATGGTGAAGGCGAAGTTCCTGGACCTCGCCCGGGAGCTGGGCCAGCTCGGCGCCTGGACGCGCCTCCACTATGTCTATCCCTATCCCCATGTCGACGATATCATTCCGCTGATGGCGGAGGGCCTCGTGCTGCCCTATCTCGACATCCCCTTCCAGCATGCGAGCCCACGCATCCTCAAGGCCATGAAGCGGCCCGGCAATCAGGAAAAGGTGCTGGAGCGCATCAGGAAGTGGCGCGAGATTTGCCCCGACCTCACCATCCGCTCGACCTTTATCGTCGGCTTTCCCGGCGAGACCGAAGCCGATTTCGACTTCATGCTCGACTGGCTGGAAGAGGCGGAACTCGACCGGGTCGGCTGCTTCAAATATGAACCGGTCGACGGCGCCAGGGCCAACGACCTTGGCCTCGATCAGGTCGACGAAGACGAAAAGCACGATCGCTGGGACCGTTTCATGGAAGTGCAGCGTGTGGTCAGTGAAAGGCGCATGGCGCGCAAGGTCGGGCGCACCCTCGACGTGCTGATCGACGAGGCCGACAAGACCCAGGCCGTCGGCCGCTCTTCGGCCGACGCCCCGGAGATCGACGGCCAGGTGTTCATCGGCAATCTCGGCCGCAAACGCCTCAAGGCCGGCGACATGGTCAAGGTGAGGATCGAGCGCGCCGAGGACTATGACCTCTGGGGCGATCTGGTCGCCTGACCCTCATTCCGAGGCCACAAAGCTTCCCAGCCGGTCAGATTTTCATTGCAGAATTGTGATCACGGTATAGCCTAACCGTCACAAACAGGGCGGTCCCGGAGACAAGCGCAGCGACTCCGCCGCCGGGTACAACAAGAACCGGATCACCAAACAGGAGGCTCCCGATGAATATGCTTCTCAAGGCCGGCGTCGCCGGCCTGGCCCTGATCGCGGCCGGCAGTTTTGCCACATCCTTCGACGCCGCCGCCAAGACGCCCCAGGACACGCTGGTCATGGCCTGGGTGTTCGACGACATCATCTCGCTCGACCCGGCCGAGATCTACGAGTTCTCCAGTTCCGAGTTCATGGCCAACACCTATGACCGCCTGGTGGT
>JAEUKV010000244.1 GCA_016794165.1 Rhodospirillaceae bacterium | reverse complement strand
TCGGCGATGAGTCGCAGCATCAGATCGAGCGCGGCAATCGATCCAGCCGATGTGACGATCCCACGATCGATCACGAACAACTCGTCGGCGACATCGAGGTCGGGGAAGAGCTCGAGCAGCGCGCCGCGATAGTCCCAATGCACCGTGCACCGATGACCAGCCAGGAGCCCCGCGCCGGCGAGCATGAAGGTGCCGGTGGATACGGCGCCGACGTCACGGCCAAGGCGCCGATGCCGTCGCAGCCAACTGAAGATGGCAGCACTGCGATGGCGTTCCGGGTGAAATCCGGCGCAGACCAGTGCCAGGTCGAAGTTTCGCTCGCTCGATCTCGGCAGTGACTCGGTCAGCAATTCAATGCCCGCGCTTGAAGGCACCTGTCCGCCTGGTTCGGAAAGCAGCGACCAGGTGTAGAGCGTCTTGCCGGACAGGCGGTTCGCCACCCGCAAGGGCTCGATGACCATCGAAAACGAGGCGAGCGCGAAATCCGGGACAAGTACGATTCCGATATGCCGGGTCACGGTGCTGCCGTCCAATGAATCCGGCACAGCGCCCGCCGTCGCGGTCCGAACCTCAGCCGACCTGCTGCCAGTGGCATTTCAGGTTGAGCTGAGAGGCAGTATTGGCAACGGTTGCCATGCAACTCGCCGCCTTGGCAGGCGGAACAGACAGCGCCATGCGGAGAAGGAAGCGGGCGCCCGATTCCGAGGGCATCGACTCCGAGTTCAGGCGCACGATGTTGGCGCCGAATTTCGGCAGCGCTTCCGACAGGCGGGCGACGAGGCCGGGGCTATCGTCGCCGGTTATTTCGACCCGGTGGGTAATATGGGCCTGTTCATCATGGGTCTCGCGGAAGGCAAAGGCGGAAACCGTCAGCTTGGCGTCCCGCAATCTCTTGAGCGTCTTCAACTCCTGTTCGATCTCGCCAAGTCCAAGCCCGGCCGGCAGCTTTGCCACCAGGGTAAACTCGGCCCCGCCGCCGAGGACCGCGAACGTCGTGTCGCCCAGATTGACGCCAAGATCGAACAGGCGGCCGGTGACGTCGGCGATCAGCCCGGGATGGTCTTCGCAGATAATCGAAATCAGGGCTGTCATGGTCATGCGGTCAACTCCTCGGGGCCAGGAAAGAACCAGGGCAAAGGTTGAACAGGGCGCGTTACGCGTCGCTTGCCTGTCGTTCTGTCACACCACGTTAATCTCTTTGAGGGCGGCGCCGGTCAGCAATCGATCGTAACCGAAGCGGCGCAAGTCCAGGCTGCGATACTGACCGAAAGTGACCAACTCGCTCAAGGCCCGGCCAATGGCAGGGGATTGCTGCAGCCCATGTCCGGAAAAGCCGTTCGCCAGCAGCAGGTTGTCATACCCCGGGGCCCGTCCGACAATGACGTTTTGATCGAATACATTATAATCATAGTGTCCCGCCCAGGCCCGGACCAGCTTGATCGCCTCGAAGGACGGGACCCGGTTGGCCAGGGTCGGCCAGATGATCTCTTCGAACAAATGGTAGTCGAGTTCGAAATCGTCGCTGTCCGGATCGTCCTGTTCTTCCGGCGAGACGCCGGTAATGAACTGCGTTCCCTCCGGGCGGAACCAGACACCGGTCGGGTCGACGGTCAGGGGCACGTTTTCGATCTCGTCGCGACAGTCGAACACATAGACGTAGCGCTTGCGGGAATGCACCGGCAGGTCGATCCCGGCCATGGCGGCGATCGTGCGACCATTGGTGCCGGCGGCGTTGATCGCGGTGCCGCAATGCAGGCTTTCGCCGGAGGCGAGCAGCACCTCATTGACATGCTGGCCGCCGCAACCGAGGCCGACGACGGTATCGTTGAGATAGGTTACCCCCTGGGCGCGGGCCTTGCGCTTGAAGGCCTGCAGCAGGCTGTAGGGATCGGTCCAGCCTTCGTTGACCGGTCCGAAACTGCCGCCGGCGAGATCCAGGGTGTTGAGCCAGGGGAAGGCATTGCTCAGCTCCTGGGTGCTGAGCAGTTGCGTGGCGGCGCCGAGCTCGTGTTGCAGGCGCTGGTTGTTGAGCAGCGTCTTGAGGCCGGCGCCGGTCGCCAGGAAAAGGTAACCCTGCTCGCGGAACTCGACTCCCGCGCGTTCGTTCCCCACACTCAGATGTTCATCCGCGGCCTTGATGAAAGCGGCACCGAAAGCGGAGATCAGGACGTTCTCGGCGGTCGAGAACTGCAGCCGGATACCGCCCGCCGAACGCGGCGTTGCCGCCTCGGCATAGGTTGGATCCTTTTCGACCACGGCGATCGAGCCCGAAAAGTCGGGATTTGCGCTCAAGAAGTACGCGGTTGAGGAGCCGATGACACCCCCGCCGATGATCACAACGTCGAATTTCTGCATCTCTCGAGTCACATTTCTGGGTCGGTACCGGGTTGTGGCGGCGGTCTTATACGAAGGCTTGGCGATGTGGTCCAGAGCCCGCCGCCGGCGACTCCACTGGCGCTACCGCCGGGCTCGGTAGCGCAAAGTAGCGCCGGATCCGCAACTTATCCACACTTGTGGTGAGCCTTTGACCTTGACGTGGGCGCTGGTCGGTTTAGCTATAGCAAAGAGAGGAAGCAGAACATGAGCCGCGCCTTTATCAAGGACAACGACGATCAGGCGACGACAGAATTGCCGGAGCGACCGCAGAGTCCGCACCCGAATTTTGTCACGCCCGGTGGCTTGGCGCAGCTCAAGCGGCAGGAAGCCGATCTCGAGGCGCAGAAGAAAGCCATCAACGCGGAGGAGGACCTGCTCGACAAGGAGCAGATCCAGGTGGTGGAGCGCGACCTGCGCTACGTCCAGGACCGCATCGCCAAGGCCGTCGTCGTGGATCTTGCCGCGCAGCCGCGGGACCGGGTCGATTTCGGGGCGATCGTCGATACGATCGACGAAAACGACGCCAAGCGGCACTTTCAGATCGTCGGGGAAGACGAGGCCGACCCAACGGCGGGCAAACTCTCCTGGGTGTCGCCTTTCGCCCTCGCCCTTAAGGATGCCAAGGTCGGCGACGTCGTCATCTGGCGGCGACCCGTTGGTGATCTCGAGCTTGAGGTCACCGCGATCAGCTATCCAAATTAGTGCCTGGTCGCGTTTTCTAGCTGGGGCCCATCCGGGCCCGGTAGCCGCTTAAAGCCCGCGTCAGAGCTTGCCGGAACGGAGACCCCGGCACGCAGCGTGACAGCACAAAGGGTTTCCGGCGATCCCGGTTCCGCCAGACAGTCGTCCCAGCAGAGGCGAATTCAGGGCGTCGTCAGTCGTCCTGGTATTGGCGCTGGCCGCGGCCGAAACCATCGCCGCCACCGCCACCATAGTCTCGCCGTGGTCCGCCGGCACCGCCACCGGCGAAGGGCCGTCGTGCTGGTCGCGCCGGTGCCGCGGTCGACGTATCGAGATTGATGACACGCAGGACCTGAATACCCTTGCGACCCTGCCCGACCTCACAGGTGATGGTCGAGCCTTCGGGCGCATCCTGCAGACCGGCATCCTTCAACGCCGAGATATGCAGGAACACATCGGACGAGCCGTCGGCCGGCGTCACGAAGCCGAAGCCCTTTTCCGGATTGAACCACTTGATCTTCCCCTTGAGCTCGCCGCCGCCGGAGGACTGGTCTTGGTCAGACATGAGTGCGCTCTTGAAAATCAGGACGAGTTGGAGGCGCCCCAACACAACCGACGTTCACTGGACGACATGTCGCATTGAAAAGCCATGTCCAGAATGGGGTGCGAGAATAGGAATTGCAAGACGCTTATACGCTTTCCGCCATTTCCGGCGACTGCCCGCCGGAAACGATATTCGGCACCGGTCCACGGAGCTGGCGGATCGCAGTCGAGATTAAGGAATCGTCATAGCCCTCACGGTCTGCTGCAAAAAAAACAGGCAGTTGCCACCATGGCGCCTGCATCCGCCGATGGTGGACCCGGTGCATGTTCATGTTCAGGAACAACGCCTGAAGCGGTCGCGGCAGGCGCAGATTATAGGCAAAATCCACACGGTCTATCGGGGTTCGGAAGTGATAGACGTTGTCGATCGCCGAGACGATCAGCCCGCGCCCGAACAGAAAGGCGACGAAGGCCGGCCAATGGGGCCCCCAGGCGACAATCCCCAACAGCAGGAAAGACCAGGCCAGGATCGCATCCTGGCGGATTTCCCGGATGCCCCGGGGGCTCGTCAGGGTCTGTTCCGCCAGCTGCCGCAGGCGCGGCATCGGCGCCGCGGTGCCGGCATAGATGCGGCCGACCAGCCTTTCCACCTGGCCCCGCGGCAGCAGGTAGAGCAGGGGGGTCAGCAGTTCAATGACATAGAGCCCACCCAGGATTTCGGCAAAGAAACGCAGCCGGGCCGCGCCGAGGCTGGTTCGCGCCGGGTCAAAGGTATCCGGGTGGTCGAGATCGTGCCGGTTGAAGCGGTGGTGGGTGAGGTGCCCGAAGCGCAGCAGGCGGAAGGAGGATCCCCACAGGATCGCCAGCAGCCTGCCCGCCTGGCGGTTGCGGTCCGGCCGCGCCAGCAACTGCCCATGGATGGCCTCGTGCAGCGTGGCCCAGTAGCCGTTGGTCACGAGGACCAGCGGCAGCAGGGCCCAGGCCCAGTTCGCGTCCACCCCGCGCACCAGCAGTGGCAGGACAAAATAGGCGATCAGGGCGGTCGCCGCGTAGCCCGCCAGCAGGCCGGCGTTGAGGCGCCGGTAAAAGGACGCCGGACGTATCCGGGGACGTGTCGGCTGCGCCGTAAAATCGGTCATCCAACCTTGATGCCGCAAAGGCCGCAGGCAGGCAATACGCTATCCGACCGTCGCTATATCCCTCGCCCCTTGCCACCGATGGCGGTAGCGGTCAGTCTTGCCCCATGCTTGGCCGTCGCAGTTCGGATTGGTGCCTGGCCCGGGCGGTGTCGCTCTGGGGGATCGTGGCGATCCTCGCAGCCGGGCCGGCCCCGGTCGCTGGGGCGGTCGACCCGGCCGCCGAGGCCGCCCTGGTGCGGACCTATTATGACCTCGCTGTCGCGGAGTATTGCGGCCTGGTCACGCAGCCGGTCTATATCGGCTTCTTTCTGCTGCGCCACGATCAGTTGGCGCGGGGGAAGTTCGGCGCCGGGGACAACAACGAAGCCCGCCGGGTCGCCGATCTGGCCGCCGATCTTGAATATTTCGACCGCGGCCTGTCGGGTCAGAAGAACTGGTGCCGCACCGAAGGCGCCGTGGCCGTGGCGCGGTTCACGACCTATTTCCAGCGCCGCGAACTGCCCTGACCAGCCTCGGTCAGAAGAGTCTTTGCGCGGATCAGATTTATTTATTATCAATATATTGAAGTGTATTTCTTCGAGTGAAGGCGCGGCCATGTCGGGCGCTCAGGCGGGGGTAGGGGGCATGTTGTTCGGTGTTATCGGCGGCCTGCTGGCCGTCTATCTGGCGGCGCTGGCCCTGCTCGTGCTCGGCCAGCGCAGCATCATCTTCCAGCCCAATCCCGCCATGGCCGATCTCAACCAGTCCTTTGCCCCGGGGGGCATGCAGGCGGTGGAACTGACCACCGTCGACGGCCTCCAGGTCACCTCCTGGTATCTGCCGGCGCAGCGGGCCGATGGCCGGACGATCGCCTATTTCCATGGCAATGCCGGGCATCGCGGCGACCGGGTCCCGCGCATCCTGCCCTATGCCGGAGAGGGCTATGGCGTGCTGCTGGTCGGCTATCGCGGCTATGGCGGCAATCCCGGCACACCGACGGAAGCGGGCCTCTATGCGGATGCACGGGCAGCGCTCGATTTCCTGCAATCCCAGGGCGTTGAGTCCGACCGGCTGATCCTGTTCGGGGAATCCCTCGGCGCGGCGGTGGCGACGCAGATGGCCCTGGAGCGGCCGGCCGTGGCCCTGGTGCTGGAGGCCCCCTTTGCCTCCATTACCCATTCGGCGCGCGAGCGCTATCCCTTCCTGGTGTTCGACGCGCTGGTCAGGGACAAGTTCGACACCCGCGCCAAGATCGGACAGGTGACGCAGCCGCTGCTGGTCATCCATGGCGAGCGGGATCGGACCACCCCGGCGAAGTTCGGGCACCTGCTGTTCGCGGCGGCGAGGGAACCAAAGCAGGGCTTCTTTCCCGCCGAGGCGGGTCACAACGACCTCATGCAGCATGGCATGCCGGAACAGGTCTTGGGTTTCCTGGGGACGCTCGATCAGGTGGCGGACCAGGGGCAGCGCGACAGGGTTTCCGGGACGGTTTCCGGGGATTGAGTGGACAAGTTTGTCCACACCCGCTGCGATCTGTGGGCGAGTCAATTTTTTGCTTTAATATCAGAATAATGTAGCGTGCAGCTTGAGGATAAGTGCGGGAGAATAAAGCCGGAACAAACGTTGACGCTGCCGGCGCCCGGTGGTTAACTGTACGGCCGTTTTTCGCATCACGAGGGCAGATTTTCGATGGCACAGGTCGCCGCGATTTCCCAGCAGATCTGGGACATGAAGTACCGGCTGAAATCGCTGGATGGCGCCGCAATCGACAGGACGATCGAGGATAGCTGGCGCCGGGTGGCGGATGCCCTGGCGGAGGCCGAGGCGCCGGAGGTTCGGGCCAAGTGGGCGGACCGGTTCTACGAAGCCCTCGCCGATTTCAAGTTCCTGCCGGCCGGCCGGATCCTCGCCGGGGCGGGGGCGAAGCGCAGCGTCACCCTGTTCAACTGCTTCGTCATGGGGACCGTGCCCGACGACATGGGCGGGATCTTCACCCATCTCCGCGAGGCCGCCCTCACCATGCAGCAGGGGGGCGGAATCGGCTACGACTTCTCGACCCTCAGGCCCAAGGGGGCGCCGGTGAAGGGGGTGGGGGCGGATGCCTCGGGCCCGCTCTCCTTCATGGATGTCTGGGACGCGATGTGCCGGACCATCATGTCGGCCGGTCACCGCCGCGGCGCCATGATGGCGACGCTGCGCTGCGACCATCCCGATATCGAAGCCTTTATCGACGCCAAGCAGACCGCCGGGCGCCTCCGGATGTTCAACCTCTCGGTCCTGGTGACCGACGCCTTCATGGCGGCGGTGAAGGCCGACGAGCCCTGGGAGCTGAAATTCGGCGGCACCACCTTCCGGGTGGTCCAGGCGCGGGAGCTGTGGGAGCGCATCATGCGCGCGACCTATGCCTATGCCGAGCCGGGCGTCATCTTCATCGACCGCATCAACCGGATGAACAATCTCCACTACTGCGAGACGATCAGCGCCACCAATCCCTGCGGCGAGCAGCCCTTGCCGCCCTATGGCGCCTGTCTCCTCGGCTCGATCAACCTCACCACCCTGGTCGCCGACCCGTTCACGGCCGAGGCCCGTCTCGACCTCGCCGCCCTCGACCGATTGGTTCGGACGGCCGTGCGGATGATGGACAACACCATCGACGTCTCCAATTTTCCGCTGGAGGCCCAGGCGGCGGAGGCGAAGGCCAAGCGCCGCATCGGCCTCGGCGTCACCGGTCTCGCCGACGCCCTCATCATGTGCGAGGCGCGCTATGGGGGCCCCAAGGCGATCAAGCTGACCGAGACCTGGATGGCGGCGATCGCGCGTTCGGCCTATCTCGCCTCCACCGAGCTCGCCGCCGAGAAGGGCGCCTTCCCGCTGTTCGAGCGTGAGAAGTTCCTCGCTTCCGAGACGGTCAGGACCCTGGATGCGGACGTGCAGGCGGCCATCGCCAGGCACGGCATCCGCAACGCGCTTTTGACCTCGATCGCGCCCACCGGCACCATCTCGCTCTTTGCCGACAACGTGTCCTCGGGGCTGGAGCCGGTCTTCAGCTTCAAATACACCCGCCATGTGCTGATGCCCGACGGCACCCGCCAGGCGGAGGAGGTGAGCGATTTCGCCTACCGCCTCTATCGCCGCCTCCACGGCGAGCACGCGGCCCTGCCGGAATATTTCGTCGACGCCCAGTCGCTCTCGCCCCACGACCATGTGGTGATGCAGGCGACGGTCCAGAAATTCATCGACAGCTCGATCTCCAAGACCATCAACTGCCCGGTCGACCTCTCCTTCGAGGAGTTCAAGTCGGTCTATCTCGAGGCCTATGAGCTGGGCTGCAAGGGCTGCACCACCTATCGCCCCAACGACGTCACCGGCGCCGTGCTGGAGACGAAGCCGAAGGAGGCGGCGAAGCCCCAGGCCGAGCTGCCGCTCGCAGTGGCCGGCCGGCCGCAAGCGATCGACACGCCCAGGCCCCAGGACGTCTACGAGGCGGGCGGCGTCGTCTACATGACCCAGCCCCTCGACCGGCCGGAGGCCCTCCCCGGTGCCACCTACAAGGTGCGCTGGCCGGAGAGCGACCATGCCATCTACATCACCATCAACGACGTGATCCAGGATGGGCGCCGCCGCCCCTTCGAGGTCTTCATCAACTCGAAGAACATGGAGCATTACGCCTGGACCGTGGGCCTCACGCGCATGATCTCGGCCGTGTTCCGCCGCGGCGGCGACATCTCCTTCGTGGTCGAGGAGCTGAAGGCTGTGTTCGACCCCCGGGGCGGTTCCTGGGTCGGCGGGCGCTATGTGCCCTCGCTGCTGGCGGCCATCGGCGAGGTGATCGAGCGCCATCTCATCGCCATCGGC
>JAEUKV010000221.1 GCA_016794165.1 Rhodospirillaceae bacterium | reverse complement strand
GCCAGGGTGCTTGGCCGCCAGTTACCCTGCTGGCACGAGGCATGCTCGGTTGCGCTGGCCGCGCACGCGGCCTGCAAGGATCGCCTGCTGGTCGGCTGGGACATCGCGATCGCACCCGAGGGTCCCCTGCTGCTGGAGGGGAACTCCTATGCCGACGTGGATTTTCTCCAGCGCGTGCATCGCTGTTCGATCGGCGACAGCCCGCTGGGCCCGCTGCTCTTTGCGCGTCTGGTCGATGTCGAAAACCGGATTGCATCGGGGACGTTGCGGGGCGGAGGGGACTACGCTTGAGCCACATCGCGTGGCTATGGTCGGGCGCAGGCGAGTGAGATAAATTCGCCCGATTGAAACAAGGTTTTCGGGGGGCAGTTCTGTCCGAGCAATCCAAGATAGCGGCCGAGAGTCCGCGTGCCGATACCCCCAGCGCCGATAGCCTTAGCGCCGCGGGCGAACTGGTCGTGCATCGGCCGCGCAAGCTGGCACCACCTCCGGCCTGGCAACTTTCCGACATCGCGACACTGGCCGGTCTCGCGGCACTCGTCCTGCCGGCCTGGCTGTTACCTGAGCGCTTCTGGGCGCCGCTGTGGCGCGCACTGGCGCGCATCCCGGTGCTGACCAGTTGGCGCGCGATCCGGCATACCGGTCGCACGATCCAGGCGGCCCTGGGCGAACCGGATCGCTGGCGCGGGGAAGCCATTGCACGCGAAGTGAAGGCCACGGTCTACGAGATGCGCTTTCAGGACCTGCGGGCGTGGCGACCCGGCGGCTGGCATCCGCGGATGACACTGGAAGGCGAGGAACACCTGCGCCGGGCCCTCGAAGGCGGGGCCGGAGCAATTCTCTGGCTGGCGCCCTTTGTCTTCAACAGCGGCCCGACCAAGATCATCCTGCACGAGAGAGGCTACGCGGTCTCGCATCTGAGCAGCCCGCAGCACGGCTATTCGCCGACGCGGCTGGGGGTGAAGTTCATCAACCGCATTCGCTGCAGCCCGGAGGACCGCTATCTGGCGCAGCGCATCGTGTTTGACCGGCACGCGCCGGCGACCGCCATGCGTCGAATGATGCGTGCGCTGAAGGCCGGCGAGGTCGTCTCCATCGTCGCCGCGTCGACCGAGGGCAGCGAACTGGTCAAGGGTCCGATCTTCGGCGGCCGGCTACCGGTCGCCGTCGGTGCGCCGCGCCTTGCGGCATTGACCGGCGCACCGCTGCTGCCGGTGTTCACGGTGCGCGACCCCAAGCTCGGCCATCGCATCATCATCGAGGCGCCGATCGCGATTCCTGCCGACCGGTCCACCGACGGGCGCGTCGTTGCCGCGGCGGTCGAGTTTCTCCGCCGCAGCGAACCATGGGTGCGGCAGTATCCCGGTCAGTGGCGCGCCTGGAGCAAGTGGCGGCCGGCCTAGCACCGCTGTCTATCCCTTCGCGCCCACCAATTGCGCAACCAGGGCCTGAACGAGGCGCGGCAGGTCGTAGGGGAAGCGGGCGGTGATGAGGTTGCCATCGACGACGCAAGGTTCGTCGAGGACGGTGGCGCCGGCATTCTCCAGATCGATCTGGATATTCCAGACCGCCGTGGCGCGCCGGCCCTTGAGGATCTTCGCGCTTACCATCACCCATTGGCCGTGGCAGATGGCCGTGGTCGGCTTGCCGGCGTCGAACATGGCGCGCACGAAGGCGGTGGCGTGCTTGTCGGCGCGCAGCGCGTCGGGGTTCCAGCAGCCGCCCGGCAACAGCACCGCATCGTAATCCGCCGCCTTCGCCTCGTCGGTATAGCAGTCGATCTTCAGCCAGCCGGCGTTCTCCATGAGGCGGATAGCGAGGACATGGGTGGCACATTGCGGCGGAAACCTAAGTCCCAGAGTCGGATGGAACTCGCCGATGCGCGGCGAGACCACATGGACCGTGGCGCCGTGCTCGGCAAGCCAGCGCTGGGCGCCGATGATCTCCACTTCCTCGACGCCGTTCGTGCAGCAGATGGCGATACGCTTGCCCTTCAGCAGATCGGGGTTCGTGGGCGGATCGAACAGGAAGCTCCTCAGTTCGCGATTGAGTTCGCCGTCCGCAGTCACCAGCAACTCCGTGGAAATCGTCGGTACCGGCGAGGTGGACATCAGCTGCTGCATGCGATGGAAAGCGGCCTCTGAGGATGCGTTCATCTTTTCTAGTTCCTGATTTCTAAATTTCGTCACGCACGAAATGCGCGGGTGATCGAAGCACTGCCACGACGGCAATTCAACAAGAAGTTAAGTTGGCGCCACGCGTTGGCTGACGCGAAATCCCTCAGTCTCGGCGTACTGCTGGCGGAGTTGGCGGGCATGCTCACTGTTGTGCCACCGTAACCCGGACCAGGAAGGAGGTGAGCATGGCGCAATGGCCATTGGCATCCACGGCGCAGTAACATGTCGAGACAGACCGGCGGTCCAGTGAGGCAGACACCATTGCCGAGATCGCGCGGCTAGAGCGGCTCAACCCAGCCATCGAGAAGGCCACCGCGATGAGCGTCGGCATGGAATGGCCCAAGCTGATCGCAGTGGTCCGCGCCGGCAAGGCCCTCAGCGCACTCTAGGGTATTTGCAACAGGTTGGCGTACTTGGCCTTTAGCTCTCCGACGGCCATGTCGGTCGAGGCTTGGATCTGTGGGTCAAATGCTGGATAGGGGATGACTCCGCTTCCATGTCCTGAAATACGAGACACCGGCGTCATGCTGGCGTCGAAGAAGTATGTCGATATATCTATCCTGGTTGTGTCACCCGACATCGCCCCAGCAGCCATCTGTATATCGATCACGCAAACGCTCTGCTTTCCTTTGGCGACGGCTTGATTGAAATCCGGCAGCAACTCAAGGTCGGGGTAGTACGATTTCAGCAATGAAAGCACACGCCCAGCGACGAAGGTTGGCTCTATGTCCGCCTCCGCAACCGAATTCGTCAACGGTCCAAAACTTTGGATAAGTTCCTGGCCTTCCTTGCTGTATTTCAGATAGGTTTCGACATTGTCTGTAAAAATTACGCCCATCGGCAGGCCGACATTCACCGCCTGATCAGTCGGGACACTGGCCGCATTGATGTTCAATATCCCGGCAAAGGGCTCCTTGTAGGTCGGCGGCGGAACGTTGACGCAGGCGCTCAGAGACAATCCCAGGAACAGCACGAGCAAGTATCTCATGGCGAAAAAGTCCTTCGATTGGTCAATATGCGGGAGCTGAAGATTGCGGTGAACTGCCGGATCCCGGCCCGCTCGGTCCGCTGATGCCGCTGTTGTTGTTGTAGTTCGGGGTTGGCGGGGGAGCAGAAGGTTGACCGGCCGGCACCGCCCCCGGCGTGAGGCTTGTCATGTCGGTTTGCGGGCCGGCTGGTTGACTGAGCGCTACGCCCAGGGTCACGCCCGACGCCATGAGATTGCCGATCGCCAGACCGAAGTTCAGTGACTGCGCGAACAATGCGGCCTCGGCACCCGACGTCGTTTGCGTCGCCAAGGCGTTGGCGGCAGATTGGCAGGTATCGGCCGAGTTGAGACATCCGCCCATGATGGTTTCGGTCAAGGTGCCCGTATTGCGTGATGGGAATGCCGGCTGTGCCGCTGCCGTCGGATAGCTTGTCTGCGTTCGCGCGGCGATTGCCGCGACGACTGCGGGACACTCGCGTTGCATTTTCTGAAATGATGCATAGGCCCGATTGCCGTCACCTGCCTGCGCCGCTTTGGCATACGAGTCGGCGATGGCTTCGCAGTGTCTTGGTACTTCCTGGGCAATGGCGGTCTTGGACGCATGCGATGGCATTGGGACGCCGCTTTGCCGACACATGGTCACGACCGCTGCGTAAAGCCGCTCACACGCCCCGAATGCGCCCGCCTGCCCCTTCGGCGAGTCGCTCGCCATGCCAACTGGACCCATGTTCGCCCGGCTCAACGCGCATTGATCGCGGTTTGCGATGGCAGCGGTGCACATCCGCTGAAAGCCCGGATCGGCAGCAGCCAGATCCCCGTCCCTTGTTTCCAGCAGGGCTTCGCGCGTCGACTCAGCCGCAGCCGCGAACGCCAAGGCGTCGCCGAATGGATCCATCCCGCTCTGCTCTTTCATGGCGGCCAGGAAATCAGGGCATGCACCGTGCAAAGTTCCGATCGCAGCCGCCGCCAGGTCCGATATCAAGGGCCGCGAGGAAGGGTTGACGACGCCGTTCCCGATCTCGATCAATGTGGCTATGGCTCTTTCACAGTCGCTGTCGAGGGTATGCAGAGTGCTGGCCAATCTGGCCGCCCTTGGCGGCAATGGATCGGCACCTATTCTCCGCGTTTGAGGCAGAGATGTAGAATCGAGGATCAGGGCGCAGATGCTGGGGCTGATGCCGGAATCACGGCAGGCCGCGCCATGCGCCAAGGTCGTCGAATAGGCGCCATCAACCGGGCGATCTGCATTCGAACTTCGAACTCCCGTCGACGAGCCATCCTCGCGATGCCAGTATTCTTCTTCGTGAGAGGTTTCTGTTCCGTATATGCAATCCATGCTGTAGATAAGGCGCAAGCGGAGATCGAGCAGCCTCCACCCTGGCGGGCGGATGGAGTTCTGCTCCATATCAATGATGGATTTACGGAACTCGGCACAGGATGATCTTGCGTCAGCGCTTGCCGTCCCCGGCCAGGCCAGCACGAGAAGTGTCGCGAACAGGCCGAGCCGTATTGCGCATGGCAGCATGGTCATGATCTTCGCCTTGAACATCATCGCCCGCTCTTCCATCGCGCCTTGGCCCGCATGGCTCCGTTTTCGCCCAGGTCGGCCGTGCGCGACGCGCAAATTGTTGAACGTGTCCCTCCGGAATCGCAACTGGTATTTGTTGTCAGGACGATCACCGGGCCTGCCGCCTTTTCTTCCGGATCGAATTCCTGACTGGGGCCCCGATAGATTGGGACACCAACGTCTTGCTGGATGACTCTCGCAGGGCCCCCGTGTTCGGGTACATGGGATCGACTTGGCCGGTCCGTGGCAATTGCTAATGCGATGAGCGTCGGCGTGGAGTGGCCCAAGCTGATCGCGGCGGTCCGCGCCGGCAAGGCATAGGCGATCCGGGATCTATCTGCGACCGCCGGCGAGCTGGTGCGCTTCCGGCAGGGTGCGCAGCCGCGCCATGGCGATGATGCCGACAACGGGACCCGCTGCCAGAAACGCGAAGGCAAACTGCCAGCCGAAGAGATCGGCGAACCACGGTACCAAGTGGATGGTGAGTAGTGTCAGCAGAAATCCGGCGCAGGTCTGGATCGTGAGCATGGTGCCGATCAGCTCACGATCCGAGAGCTCGGTGACGCTGGCCGAAAACTGTGCCGAATCGGCGACGATCGCGGCACCCCAGACGAGGCACAGCACCAACAGCCACCAGGGATTGCCACCAAACAGGAAGCCGACCGCGAGACAGCAGCCGCCGCTGACGGCGAGGGCGCCGATAGTCAGCGTGGTGCGGCCATGGCGATCTGCGATCCAGCCGCCGGCGAGGCTCCCCAGCGCGCCGGCGGCGATGGTCGCGAAGGCGCCGAGGCGGGGAGCCTCACCGACCCAGGCGGGACCGATGCCGCCGGCATTGACCGCGAGACTGGCTTCCAGAAAGACCGCGATCCAGGCCCACATGGCATAGAGCTCCCACATGTGGCCGAGATAGCCGAGATTGGCGAGACGCAACGGGAGGTGGCGCCAGGCCAGCAACACCTGGCGCCAGTGGAAGAGCCGGCGCGCCCCGGCGCCGGGCCCGATACCCATCAGCAGGATGAGACCGGCGGCGAGCACCGCCGCGATCGAGGTCGCGCCGAGGGCGAGGCGCCAGTCGAGTCCGCCCAGGGCGTTGAAGAGGTGCGGCATGGCCGAGCCGAAGGTCAGCGCGCCCACCAGCAGTCCCACCAACAGGCCGAGATCGCTGCGCCCATCGCCGCTCGCGGCCCAGGTTGCCGCCAGCTTCATGCCGACCGGGTAGATGCCCGCCATCGCCATCCCGGTTAGGAAACGCAGGGTGGGCACCGTGAACGATCCCGCCAGCAGGCCCGGCGGCAACACCAGGATCACGGCATTGGCCGCCGCCGCGATCAGGGCGCAAACGGCAAAGAGCCGGCGTGGGTCCAGGCGGTCGGCCAGGCCGAGGAGGGCGCTCGCCAGGGTTCCCGCCACGAATCCCGCCTGCACCGTGCTGGTGAAGAGGGCGGCGGTGAAGTCGTCGAGCGCCAGTTCCAGGCGCAGGGCGGGCACCACGGCCGTGGCCGAGAACCATAGGGAGAGGGCGAGAATCTGCGCCGCCATCAGGGCCATCAGGGCCGGCCATTTGGATTTCAGCATGCGCTCCGGAGTCCGGTTCTGTGATCGGCGTCACACTCTGGCAAAGACGGGCCCTTTTTTCCACGGTGGCGCGAAAGATGACAATGATTTGTCAGCCCATCGCCAAACTCGGCGCTCTGTGGGTTGGCGTTCAGTCCGGTCCGCGGTTAGGTTGCAGGATGTGAGGGCGCGCGGTCGGATGGGGTTCTGGTTGAGCAAGAATGTTCTGATCCTGGGCGGTACCGGCGAGGCGATCGCCCTGGCGACTGCGTTTTTGGAAGATCGTGGGGATTGGCAGGTGATCTCGTCGCTGGCGGGTCGGGTCGCCAATCCGCGCCTGCCACCGGGCGAGGTCCGGGTGGGCGGATTCGGCGGCGGCGCGGGACTGGCGCGGTTTCTGAAGGACCGGCAGATCGGCGCGCTGATCGATGCCACGCATCCCTTCGCACGTCGCATGGGCTGGAACGCCGCCGAAGCAGCAGCCCTGGCTGGGACACCCCTGCTGCGCCTGGAGCGGCCGGCCTGGCGCGCGCAGGCCGGCGATCGGTGGACCGAAATCGATAGCTGGGACGAGGCGGTGGCGCGTCTGCGGGGGGCAGGGCGCCGTGTGTTCCTGGCGCTGGGGCGGCAGGAACTGGCGCCCTTCACGGCACTTGCCGACATTACCTTCGTGATCCGCTCGGTCGAGGCACCCGATCCGCAGCTCCATTTCGCGCAGGCCGAATTCATCCGCGCACGCGGGCCGTTCCAGCTGGAGGACGAGCGCGCACTCCTGCGAGCTCACGAGATCGATTGCATCGTGTGCAAGAACAGTGGGGGCGGCGCCACCGATGCCAAGCTGACGGCGGCGCGGGAACTGGGCATCGAGGTCATCATGCAGCGCCGGCCGCCACGACCACCTGTACCGCAGGTGGATGATGTCGCAGCGGC
>JAEUKV010000217.1 GCA_016794165.1 Rhodospirillaceae bacterium | reverse complement strand
CCGTCGACCTTGAGATCGTCGCCGAGATTGACGATCTCGCGGTCGAAAGAGCCGTCAATCGCGGCGAGCCAGAGCTGATAGCCCGCCGGATGCCGGTCCTTGCGCTCATAGAGCACCAGCCTGTCGTCGGGTGAGACCAGTGGCCAGCAGAAGGCGGGCTTTTCCGGCCGCGCCAGCACACGCCGTGTGCCCGTCTCGATATCGTGGAGATAGACCAGAGATGGTTCGATCTCCGCCCCCGTGTCCGGATCGACATTGGCGGCGTAGACCAGATGCCGGTTGTCGCCCAGCAACTGGCCGCCATGGATATAGTAATCCGGCGCTTCCGGCGTCAGGCGCCGCGGTACACGCCCATCTGGAAACACCTGGAGCAGCGATATCCGCTCGTCGCCATCGACCGATTGCCCCACGATCAGCGAGTTGCCATCGCGTGCCCAGATCACGTAGTCGCAGTCACGGCCGTCATCCACCAGGCAGCGCGGCGGCGCACTGCCATCGGCCGGCTGCAGCCAGAGCTGCGTCGTGGGACCGAGCTTGGCCCAGATCAGGGCAAGCTGCCGCCCGTCCGGCGAGAGGCTCGCCGAATAGAGCGTTGGGAGGTGCAGCAGGCGATCCAGGAAGGGATCGACCACAGCTGGGTCGAAGGACAAGGGGGGCGTCGTGGACAAGGAGTAGCTTCCATGATGGTCGGTTTGAGGACCGGGTTCTAGCACATCTCGCCGCCCGGTTTTCAAGCGCCGGCACCCTCGCCCGGCGGACCGAAATGCGCTAAACCCTTGCCCTGACAAGATCCACCGGCCGAAAGAGGTAGTCGATGAACGTTTCTTTGGATGCGGCCCTGGCCGAAGCCGAGGCCCGCTACAGTGCCGCCAATACCGCCAGCGCCCAGCGTCATGCCGCTGCCCGCGAGGCGATGCCCGGCGGCAATACCCGCACGGTGCTGCATTATTCGCCCTTCCCGCTAGCCTGGGCCAGAGGCGCTGGCGCCACGCTGACCGACCTCGACGGGCACGATTATATCGACTTCCTCGGCGAGTATTCCGCCGGGCTCTACGGTCATTCCAACCCGCTGATCCAGGCGGCCCTCAAGCAGGCGATCGAGGACGGCACGGTGCTGGGCGGCCCCAACCGATACGAGGCGGAACTGGCCAGTCTGATCAAGAGCCGATTCCCCTCGCTGCAGCGCCTCCGCTTCTGCAATTCCGGCACCGAGGCCAATGTCTTTGCGCTGATGACGGCACGCGCCGTCACCGGTCGCGGCAAGATCATGGTGTTCGACGGTGGCTATCATGGCGGCGTCCTCTATTTCGGTCATGGCGGCATCCCCATCAACCTGCCGCTGGACTGGGTCGTGGCGCCTTACAACGACATCGACGGCACGCTGGCGCTGCTGCGTGAACACAGCGCCGACCTGGCTGCCATCCTGGTGGAACCGATGCTGGGAAGCGGCGGCTGCCTGCCGGCGCGGCGCGACTTTCTTGCCGCACTGCGCCACGCGGCGAGCGAGTTCGGCATCATCCTGATCTTCGACGAGGTGATGACCTCGCGCCTTTCCTCCGGCGGGTTGCAGGCGGCCATGGGTGTGACGCCCGACATGACAACGCTCGGCAAGTATCTCGGCGGTGGCTCGAGCTTCGGTGCCTTTGGCGGCCGCAGCGACATCATGGCACATTATGACCCGGAACAGCCCGGTCACTGGCCCCATGCCGGCACCTTCAACAACAACGTACTGAGCATGGCGGCGGGCCTCACCGGCCTGCGCGATATCTATACTCCGGCGGCGGCGACCATGCTCAACGCTCGCGGCGACACCCTGCGTGACGGCCTCAATGCGCTTGCGCGCAAGCACGGCGCCGCCCTCTGCGCCACCGGCATCGGCTCGTTCATCGGCCTCCATTTCGCCGGCACGGTGCCCGACCATCCCGAGCATCTCGGTGCCGAGGAGGAGGCGCGGCACGGCAAGCTTCACAAACTGATGCATCTCGATTTCATCGATGCGGGCCTGTTCTTCGCCCGGCGCGGCTACATGGCGCTCAGCCTCGCCATCACCGAGGCCGATATCGCGCGCTTCCTGGCACAGACCGAGGAGTTCATCGTCTCGCGCCGCGCGCTGATGGACGGGTGATCAGGTGCCCAGATAGTCGCGGATGACGGGGTGGCGCGATGCCAGAACGTCGTCCGTGGCACCGCTCGTCACCACCTGGCCGGCCGCGATGAAAGCGGTACGGTCGGCGGCGAAGGCGGCATCGGCCGGGTCGTGGGTCACCATCAGGATGGTAAGGTTCTCGCGCGTCTTGAGGTCAAGGACGAGACTCAGCATTTCGCGCCGCAGCGCCGGGCCGAGAGCGGCGAAGGCCTCGTCCAGCATCAGGACCGGACGCTTCCGGAGAATGCAGCGGGCGATCGCGACACGCTGGCGCTCGCCGCCCGAGAGCTGGCCGGGCAGGCGGTCCTCGTAGCCGGTGAGGCCGACCTGGTCGAGCGCCCGGGCCACCGCCGCGCGATCCGCAGCGGTGAGGCGCAGACCGGGATGCAATCCAAGCCCGACATTCTGCGCCACGCTGAGATGGGCAAAGAGATTGTGGTCCTGGAACAGGGTGGTGACCGGCCGCTCGGCCGGCGGCAGGTCGGTGACGTCGACGCCGTCGATCACCACCGCTCCCCCGAGCGCCGTCTCGAAACCGCCGATAAGCGCCAGCAGCGTACTCTTGCCGGCACCGCTGGGACCGATGATCGCCATGACGGCGCCCTGCTCCACCGCGAGATCGAAGCGCATGACGAGATCTTCATAGGTGAAGGCGAGACCCGTGATTTCAATGTAGCTCACGACCGCCCACCACACGTTCGATGACCCAATAGAAGCCAAGGGCCAGCAGGAGAAGGATCAGCGCCGTGCTGGCAGCGCCGTCGAGCCGGTAGGCGCCGAGCTGACCGTAGAGCAGCAGGGTCAGATTGATCATGTCCTGGTGTCCGAAAAGAGCTATGGCGCCGAGATCGCCCATGGCAATGACGCTGGCAAGTGCCAGCGCCGTGGCGATCGGCCGCCGCAGGGTCGGCCAGTCGATCTCCAGGAAGCGATGCCAGCCCTTGATCCCCAGCGCCGCGCACAGCTTGTCGTGGCGCTCGGCCGCAGCGGCGACGGCCGGCTCCAGCACACTGAGCACGAAGGGAAGCGCCATTATGGCACTGAGGGTAATGACGCCCGCAGCGGCGTGGCGGTAGAGGTCGACGCGCCCACTGGCCGCAAGAAAGATGCCGGTGCCGATCACCATTGGCGAGACGAAGAGACCGAGCCGGCCGGTGAGGCCCAGCCAGATGGCCCGCCGCCGCCAGCCGCGCGCGTTGGCGTGCTGGCGCGCCTGGGCGAGTGAATAGCCGATGGAGGTGGCGACGAGGCCACCGCCGAGGCCAAGGGCCAGGCTGATGGCGGCGGCGCGCAGCAGGCTTTCGGGAGATGCCGCCGACGGGAGACCGAGCAGCCCATTCAGCACCAGGGCGATGAGCGGCACCACGAGAAACAGGGCGCCGAGGGCGAGTACGGCAAGATCCAGCGCCCGCGCGGCGGCACCCTTGCCATCATAGCGCCGCACCGTGATCTGCAGGGATTGGCCCAGCACCATGTCGCGCCCGAGGCGCCAGACCGCCCAGGCACCGCCGGCGCAGCAGACCGCCTGCAGCAAAGCCAGCGCCGCGCCGAGGCGCAGGTCGAAATCGAACCGCAGCGCCTGATAGATCGCGACCTCCAGCGTGGTGGCGCGCGGACCGCCGCCGAGGGTGAGCGCGATGGCGAAGGTCGTGAAGCAGAGCATGAAGACGATGAGCGCGATGCCCGGCAGTTGCTGGCGCAACAGCGGAATCTCGATGATGCGGAAGACGTCGCGGTCCTTCATGCCGAGCTGGGTTGCGAGCCGCCAGCTTTCGGCCGGGATGGCGGCATAGGCCGGCAGCAGAAGTCGCACCGCCAGGGGAAGGTTGAAGAATACATGGGCGATGAGGATGCCTCCGAGGCCGTAGAGTTGTGGCCGCCATTCCGCGCCGATGGCCTCCGCAACGGCCGCCAGATAACCGCTGCCGCCATAGACCGCGACCACACCGAAAATTCCGACGATGGTCGGCATCACCAGCGGCAGGGCGCAAAGCCGCACCAGCAACAGGCGGCCGGGAAAGTCACTCCGTCGCGCCAGTGCCCGCGTCATCGGCACCGCGCCCAGCAGCGCCAGCAGCATCGAGAGCAGCGCCTGATAGAAGGTGAAACCCAGCACACGGCCCAGGTAATCCCATTGCGGTGGCGCTCCGCCGCCACCGGCCGTGAGCAAAAGCGCGAAGATCAGCGCGGCGGCGCCCCCCAGCGCCGCCGCCAGCCCCAGGCCAAGGAGAACGAGCGGCGACGCCCCTACTGACTGACGACGGCCAGCCATTCCCTGATCCAGTCGTCGCGGTTGCGGGCGGCGTCCTCGGCCGAGAGCAGCAGGGATCTCTCCGGCCGCGGCAGTGCCGTGAATTCGGGTGGCAGATCCTTGCCGATGTCCCGCACTGGATACATGTAGTTGGTCGTCGGCAGAACCTTCTGCGCCGCCGGTGACGTGAGGTAGGCAAGAAACGCCTGCGCCAGTTCAGGCTGGGACGAGGTCGTCAACCTGGCCGCCACCTCGATCTGCATATAGTGCCCTTCCGGGAACAGGAGCGCCTTGTAGCGGTCGGTTCCTTCGACGATCTGATGATAGGCGGGCGAGGTAGTGTAGGAGAGCACGAGCGGCGCCTCGCCTTCGGTAAAGAGGCCATAGGCTTCGCTCCAGCCCTTGGTCACGGTAAGGATCTTGGGCTGCAAACCGGCCCAGGCCTCGGGCGCCTTCTCGCCATAGACCTCGCGCAGCCACATCACCAGGCCGAGGCCCGGCGTGCTGGTGCGCGGATCCTGAATGATGATCTTCGGAGTATCCTTGCCGTCGACAAGTTCGGCGAGGGAGCGCGGCGGCTCGGTCAGCTTCTCGCTGTCGTAGACAAAAGCGAAATAGCCCCAGTCATAGGGCACGAAATCGGTATCCGCCCAGTCAAGCGGCAGAGCCAGGCCGTCGAGGGTGACACCATGGGGAGCGATCAGGCCAGTGTCCCTGGTTTCGGCCGTGAGGTTGGTATCGAGGCCGAGCACGATGTCGGCCTTGGTGTTGCGCCCCTCGAGCTTGAGGCGCGCCAGCAGCGCAGCGCCGTCCTCCAGCGCCACCCATTGCAGATCGCAGGCGCATTGCGCCTCGAAATCCTTCTCCAGCGCGGGACCTGGCCCCCACTCGCTGGTGAAGGAATTGTAGGTGTAGACCGTGAGCACCGGTTTTTCCTGGGCGAGGGCGGGCGTCGCCGCCAGAAGCAGGGTCGAACCGCCGATCAGGGCTGTCATACACGCGCGCAATCGCATCATCTCGTTTTCTCCGCTTGGGGACAGGCGGAAAAACGAGGCTCGAACTGGGACCGAATTGGTTTCCATCGCAGACTCATATCCCTCCGCCGGCATGACCCGGATCAGGTTCCGCGGGTTGAAGCGCAGGATCGCTTCTCTCAGCCCCTTCCATGGGGCACCCCGTTGAGTGCGGCCACTTTCGTGAAGGCTGCGCGAAATGTCAAGCGTCGCTCAGCCAGTCCGCGTGACGTGGATCGGCGAGGCGCCGCTCCAGCCGCGCCACGCGGTTGTCACGCAAGGCGATAAGGTCGGATGAGGTATTGCCGGCGGCGATTTCCGCCTGGCACCAGCTTGCCGCCACCAATGCAAGCGCGGTCTTGTAGAGTTCGAAGCGCGGCCATTGCCCGACCCCGACCAGCGGCTGCAGGACGGCGCGTTGCGCCGCCTCGCTCATGTCGGCTTCCAGCGCGATGGCGGCGAAATCCCAGATCGGTTCCTCCATCGCCGCGAATTCCCAATCAATGAGATAGAGCGAGCGATCGGCGCAACGCAGGAAATTGGCTGGATTGGGGTCGATATGGCAGGGAACGCGGGGGCCTGGATGACGCGCCAGCGCCGCCATGACCGGGTCGAGCCGCTGGCGCAGGTTCAGCATCCCCGGTTCCGGTGCCAGGTCGAGATAAAGATCGATTGCCTGAAAGAGGCCCTGCTGGAAGGGAAAGCGAACCTCGGAACGGTGCAGCCTTGTCAGCAGCGTCGCCACTTCTGCGAACACGACTGGATCGGCGAAATCGCCCGCGGTCAGTTCCTGCGAGCCGGTGGCATAGGCGGTAATGTACCAGCCGGCGCCGGGATCGGCAGCCAGCACCGGCGGTGCCAAGCCAAGATCCGCGACCGCCGCGGCATTGCCGGCTTCCGCCGCGCGGTCGAGATAGCGGGATGCGCTGGCGCCCGGCCAGCGCAGCACCAGGTCGCGGCCATCCGACCGCAGGCGGTAGCTGCGGTTGGTGATGCCGCCCAGCGGCGTCACCAGCCAGCGCTGGCGATCGATCGCGGCCAGCAGCGGCACCCGCGTCAACAGGTCTTCGATGTCATCGTCCAGAACCATGAGGGGCGCATATCGGAGCGCCGTTGGTTTGGCAAGCCCACCCCTCTGTGCCAATACGAGCCTTGTCACGAACCGGCCCGTCTGTCACCGTGCGCCGATACCGATGAGCAGGGCGGAACCCGACAGCATGGCCAAGTCGCAGAACAATCCTGTCGGACCGATGGCACCGACGATCACGCTGGTGGTGCTGAGCGCCGATGCGGCCCTGGCGCCGCGCCTGCGCGAACTTGCCGTCGCACCGTTGCGCCAGCCGATCGAAGTCGCCGCCGCCGCGGATCCGGAAGCAGCCCTGGTCGCACTCGCGGCCGCCGGCCGGAGTGGCGTTGTGCTATACGACCTGCGCGGCGGCAATCTGTTCCCGGCCATTCCGGTGATGAAGCGATTCGGGCCGGTGATCGGCTTGATTGAGGATCTGGCGACGGAGACCGTCGCGCTCGGTTCTGGCGCTGCCGATGCGATCGCTGTCAGCGAACTCTCGGCGCCGATGCTGGAGCGGGTCCTGCGCCATGCGCTGGAGCGGCGCCTCGTCGATCAGCAGCAAGCCAAGCTGCGCCTGCAGGATCCCGTGATCGGCATCCCCACCCAGGCGCTTTTCTGGGAGTTCCTGT
>JAEUKV010000199.1 GCA_016794165.1 Rhodospirillaceae bacterium | reverse complement strand
TCGCGGGCGCAGGGAAAATCGCTGGCCACCACCGGGCGGCCCAGCGCCTGGGCCTCGATGATCACCCGGTTATAGGTGGCCGCTTCCAGATAGGGCGCCACGATGAGGTCGGCCAGCATCAGCGCCGCGGGCATGTCCTTGACCTCGTCGGCCATCAGCACCCGGTCCTGCAGCTGATGTTGCGCGATGTCGCGTTCCAGTTGCTTGCGATAGACGCCGCCATCGGGATCGCGCCCGACCAGGATGCATCTGAGGTCGAGATCGCGGATGAGGGCGAGGGCCTCCAGCAGCAGCGAGTGGCCCTTGGCACGCGCAAACGTGGCCGGCAGCATGATCACCGGCAGATCGTCCGGCACGCGCCACTGATTGGCGAGTTGCACGACACGCGGCGCCGTGACCTGGGTGGGATCGAAGCGGGTGAGATCGATGCCGTAGGGCATGACGCTGAGGCGGGGCCCCAGGGCCGGCAGCAGGCGCGCGATCTCCTGCGCCGTCACCTGCGACAGCGTGATGACATGATCCGATTCGATGAAGGCCTGATGCGAACGCTTGGTCAGCGCCGCGACATTGGCCGGGCCATCGTGAAAGGTCGTGACCAGATGGCAACCGGCCTTCTTCGCCGCGGCGCGACCGATCACCGCGAGGCTGGCGCTCTGGGCATGAATGATGTCGACGTCGTTTTCCTGCGCGAAGCGCGCGACACGCCGCGCCGTGTTGAAGGCGGTCACCGGATTGCGGCTGGCGAGCTTCATCTCCACCGGCTTCACGCCGTTGCGCGGCAGCTCGTGGATCGAAGCCTGCGCCTGTTCGAAACCGATAAAGGCGCGCCCGCCGGCATTGTGCACGGCGCCCGCGAATTCCAGCGCCAGACGCGCAGCGCCGCCGCCGTCGAAATTCGGCACCAGCTGCAATACAGTTGGCGCCTTTCGATCGAAGGCTGCGGTGGTGTAAGGAGGAAGCGCGGAAACGGTGTCGATTGACATCTCTGATCCGGGGAGAGCCTTGCCTATGCCGTCAAACAATAGCCGACGAATCGCCACAACACTATTGCCAGACCGATCGACATCCGGCGAAGGACCATTATCAGTGTGTGCGGGCCGATTGCAAGTTGATCCACCGCGCCCGGAAGTTCAGTCGGGGGCGGTTCGATCGCTGGCACGCTCTGGTGTCATATCCGCCACAGCGCCGGACAGGCTGACGCTGAAGGATGGCCGGCAGATCGCCTATCATCGGCGCACGCGCGCGGCCAACGACCTGACACCACACGGGAATAACCTGACGACAGCGACGCTGCCCGGGATCGTATTCCTCGGCGGATTCGCCTCCGACATGACCGGGACCAAGGCGATGGCGCTGGAAGCCTACTGCGCCGCAACAGGCCGCGCCTTCCTGCGATTCGACTATACCGGCCATGGTCAGTCCTCCGGCCGATTCGTCGACGGCACCATCGGCGGGTGGCGCGACGATGCGCTGGCAGCAATCGATCGTCTGACCGATGGTCCGCTGATCCTGATCGGCTCGTCCATGGGCGGATGGCTGATGCTGCTCTGCGCGCTGGCGCGGCCGGAACGCATCGCCGCCCTGATCGGCGTCGCCGCGGCACCCGATTTCACCGAGGAACTGATGTGGGCGAAGATGGACGCGGCGATGCGCGCGCGGCTGATGGCGGAGGGGCGCGTCGAGGAACCGAGCGCCTATGACGACGAACCCTATGTCATCACGCGCGCCCTGATCGAAGACGGCAGGCGGCATCTGCTGCTGCACGCAGACATCGCCATCACCGCGCCGGTGCGGCTGCTGCACGGCCAGGCCGACCGCGACGTTCCCTTTACCGTTTCCCTGCGCCTCGCGGAGCGCCTGACGGCCGAGGATGTCGTCGTCAGCCTGATCAAGGATGGCGATCACCGCCTGTCGCGCCCGCAGGATCTCGAACGCCTGATGGCGGCGATCGAGGAGCTGTCTCAGTAGCCGGCGGCCAGCAAGGCGGCAAGCCCGCGGCGATAATCCGGATAGGCGAGATGGACGCCCAGCTCCCGCTTGATGCGCTCGTTGCGACAGCGCTTGTTGTCGTCATAGAAGCTGCGCGCCATGGGCGACAGATCCGCCTGGTCATAGGGCACCTCCGGCGGCGGGGCCACACCCAGCAGCTGGCAGGCATGGGTGACGACATCGGCCGGCGGCGCTGGATCGTCGTCGCAGACATTGTAGGCCGCCCCGGGCCTGGGTGCGGCCATGGAGGCGATGAGGACCGTGACGATATCGTCGACATGGATGCGGCTGAAGACCTGGCCGGGTTTCACCACCCGCCGGGCGCGGCCCGCGCGCACGGTATCGAGGGCGGAGGATCCCGGGCCGTAGATGCCGGCAAGCCGGAAGAGATGCGCCGGCTGGACGCGCGCAAGCCAGGCCTGTTCCGCGCGCAGGCGCCGTAACCCGCGCTCGCCGCTGGGCACTAGCTCGCTGGCCTCGTCGACCCAGCCGCCGCCGCGGTCGCCATAGACCCCGGTGGTGGAGAGATAGCCGGTCCAGGCCAGATTCGGCGCGGCGCGGTCGATTGCATCGGCGTGGTGATCGATCACCGGATCGCCCAAGGCATCGGGCGGCACCGAGGAAAGAAGATGCGTGGCGCCGGCGAGCAGCCGGTCGATATCGGCCAGCGGCTGGCCGCGGTCGAAGCGATGGGCCGAAATGCCGGCGACGGCGAGGGCCGCCTGTTTCTCCGCGCCGCGACAGGTGCCGCTCACGCGCCAGCCCAGCGACAGCAATCTGTCGGCGAGGCGCTGCGCGGTATAGCCGAGGCCGAAGCAGAAAAGATGCCCCGGCGCGGGCGCTCGTGGCGCGTCGGCATCACTTTCCCGTGGCTTCGATGCGCCGGGTCTTTCTGCGTCACTCATGGGGCTTGCAAATCCACGTCCGGGGCGACATCAAGGGGCTGCTTCGTCTTTCAATCAAGGCCATACCGGGCAGGAACGGAAACTTCAACCATGCGACGATGCGGGACATGGACGGCGGCCGGGCTGACTGTCGGATTCTTTCTGGCAGGTGTCGGCGCCCCTGCATTGGCGCAGGAACGGCTGAGCGAAGCCGAGAACGAGCAGCAATACGCCGCCTGCATGGTCCTGGTCGACCAGGATCCGGCCGGGGCGCTGGAGAGTGCGGTCGAATGGGAGAAGCGCAATGGCGGCGACGCCGCCGAGCACTGCCAGGCGCTGGCCCTCATCGGCCTCAATCGTTACGAGGATGCCGGCGTCCTGCTGGAGCGGATCGCCCAGACCCTGCCCAACGTCAAGGCGCCGCTCGCCTCGGAGGTGTTCGGCCAGGCAGCCTATGCCTGGATGCTGGCCGGCAAGCCGGAGCGCGCGCTTCACGATCTCAATGAAGGGCTCAAGCTCGCGCCCGACAGCGCCGAACTGCTGCTCGACCGCGCTGGCGTCTATGGCGAGAGCGGCATGTTCTTCGAGGCGCTGGACGATCTCAATGCGGCAGTCGATTTGCTGCCGGACCGCGCCGATATCTATGTCTATCGCGCCTCCACCTATATCGCACTCAACGAGCTCGACCTCGCCGCCGACAACCTCGACAAGGCACTCTCCCTCGCGCCCGATTTTCCCGAGGCACTGCTGCAGCGCGGGCGCCTATTCAGCCTGCAGGGCGAGGCCGACGCCGCCCGCAGGGACTTCATGCGCATCCTGGAGATCGCCCCACAGAGCGCTGCCGCCGAGGCCTCGCAGCGACAGCTGGAGAAGCTGGACATCAAGGCCGAGTAGGATGGCACCGATCCGGCGGACGGGCGCTCAGAAATCGAGATCGGCGTAATGCGGCGGCGGCTGGGTCCCGGGCCAGGTATCGGCGAGAATCGGGCGGAAACTGGGGCGCGATTTCACCCGGGCATACCAATCCTTGGCCCCGGCATGGTCTTCCCAGGGCACGTCGCCCAGATAGTCGATGACCGAGAGCTGCGCCGCGGCCGCGATGTCGGCGAGGCTGAAGAACGCGCCGGCCAGCCAGTTGCGGCGGTCGACCAGCCAGGAAATGTAGTCGAGATGGATGCGGATATTGGCCTTGCCGGCCCGGATGGCGCCGGAATTGGGACCGGTATCGGGACCGCCCAGGCCGTAGAGCCGCTTCAGCAGCTTTTCATGAAACAGGTTCTGAGTGACGTCGCGCTCGAACTTGCCGTCGAACCAGTCGATCAGCCGGCGCGTTTCCGCCCGCGCCGCCGCGTCGCGGCCAAGCAGCGGATTCTCTTCATAGGCTTCTTCCAGATATTCGCCGATCGCCGCGGCGCCGGCCACCACCAGGCCGTTCTCCTCGACCAGGACCGGGGTCTCGCCCGACGGATTGAGCCGCAGCAGCCCGTCGCGCCGCTCCCACGGCCGTTCCGCGAGCG
The DNA here is from genome assembly GCA_016794165.1 of Rhodospirillaceae bacterium. Classification (GTDB taxonomy): domain Bacteria; phylum Pseudomonadota; class Alphaproteobacteria; order Dongiales; family Dongiaceae; genus Dongia. Next base: position 13,632 of record JAEUKV010000199.1, on the reverse strand, counting down.
GTTCGAAATCGAGTTTCTTCTCGCGCAGCTGAATGCGTATGCGCCGCGATCGCGGCTGTAGGGAGAAATGGTGCAGCGCCCGCATCTTGCCTCCGATTCGGCGGCGGAGACTATCACCGCGGCCGCGCCTCGGCTAGGCTTGGCGCCACCGGATCCATCGCAACAATCCTGTGACCGATACCGAGAGGGGGACGACCATGCGGGCCGCGTTCTATGAAAAACTGGGGGCCGCGCGGGACGTGCTGCATGTGACGGAGATGCCCGATCCGATCCCCGGGCCGGGCGAGGTGCGGGTGCGGGTCCATGCCTCCGGCGTCAATCCCTCCGATGTGAAGATGCGCCTGGGCACCGGCAGTGCCGCCAATGAATATCCGCGCATCATTCCCCACAGCGACGGCGCCGGCATCGTCGATGCGGTGGGCGCCGGCGTGCCCGCGGCGCGGATCGGCGAGCGGGTGTGGCTGTGGAACGCGCGCTGGAAACGTGCCTTTGGTACCGCGGCCGACTTCGTCGCCCTGCCGGCGGAACAGGCCGTCCCGCTGCCCGACAACATCGACTTCGCCACCGGCGCCTGCCTCGGCATTCCCGCATTGACTGCCTGGCAGGCGGTGGAGACCGATGGCGGTGTCGCCGGCGGGGAATGGGTGCTGGTGGCCGGTGGCGCCGGATCGGTCGGCCATTACGCCATCCAGATGGCCAGGGCGCGGGGCGCCCGGGTCATCGCCACGGTAAGCTCGCCGGCCAAGGCCGCGCATGCCGCCGCTGCCGGCGCCGAGATCGTCATCGACCGACGCGCCGAGGATGTCGTCGCCACGGTGAAATCCGCTACCGGCGGCAAGGGTGTGGCCCGCGTGATCGAAGTGGATTTCGCCGGCAATGTCGCCTGGCTGCCGCAGGTGGTGGCCGATTACGGGCTGGTGGTGGTCTACGGCTCCAGCAAGCGCGAGGCGGAGGTGAGCTTCGCCGCCTCGATCCTCGGCAATGTCGGCTATCGCTTCTTCATCGTCTACAACCAGCCGCCCGCGCTGCGCCGGCGAGCCCTGGCGGCACTCACCGACATGCTGCGGGCAGGCGGTCTGCAGCACAGCATCGCCGCTACCTTTCCCCTGGCGGAGATCGCCGTCGCCCATGAGACGGTCGAGGCGGGACGGCAGATCGGCAATGTTGTGGTGGAGATCGCGCCATGAGCAACGGACGACGCGTCGCTACGGATTTTATCGCGCCCTACCGGGTGACCTCGGGCCGCGGCTATTCCCTCGAACGCTGCCCCACCCTCGGGGCGCCGGCCGCGCGCCTGACCAAGAGCCGGGCGGAGAACCTGCTCCAGGCCGGCCGCAAGCGCCTGAGCGCCCTGCAGGAGCGGCTGCATGCCGAGGCAAGCTGGTCGCTGCTGCTGATTTTCCAGGGCATGGATGCCGCCGGCAAGGACGGCGCCATCAAGCATGTCATGTCCGGGGTCGACCCGCAGGGTGTCGACGTGACCTCGTTCAAGGCGCCGGCGGGGATCGAGCTGGAACACGACTTCCTGTGGCGCTGTACCCAGGCCCTGCCGCGGCGCGGCCGCATCGGCATCTTCAATCGCTCCTATTATGAGGAGGTGGTGGCGGTGCGCGTCTATCCGCATTTCCTGGCACGCCAGCGCATTCCCGCCCCCTGCCAGTCGGCGTCGCTGTGGTCAGATCGCCTCGACGACATCGCCGCCCAAGAAAAATTCCTGGTCCGCAACGGCACCGTCATCCGCAAGATCTTCCTCAACATCTCGCGCGAGGAACAGAAGGCGCGCCTGCTGGCGCGCATCGACGATCCCGACAAGATGTGGAAATTCTCGCCCGACGATCTGCGCGACCGGCAACACTGGCCGGATTTCATGAAAGCCTACGAATCCGCGATCCGCGCCACGGCGACGCCCGAGGCGCCCTGGTTCGTGGTTCCGGCCGACAACAAGGCTTTCGCCCGCCTGGTGGTGGCCGGCATCGCCATCGAGGCCCTGGAAAGCATGCGGCTCTCCTTCCCCACGGTCGATGCCGAAAAGGCCCGCGCGGCACACGACGCGGCGCGGCGCCTGGCGGCGGAGCGTGACCCGCCGCCGAAGCGCGGTCGGAAATCGCGCCCGGCCACCCGCAAGAAATGACTTTGGGTCGGCGCAGGAAACAATTCTTTCACGTGCTCGAAAGAATTGAAACTCGTCCCGTTAGGCTTTTTTTAACGCTAATTCAGCGATCATCCATTCTCTGATGATTTACCCGCAGGCAGTTGGAGGCGTTGGATGAGCCGAGCTTACGCCACCGAGGCGACCTCGCAAAAAATGGAACCGATCGCGATGGATATCGACGTTCTGCGCGCTGCCCTGCTTGCGCACCGGCGCTGGCTGCGCCAGGAGCGCGGCGGCAAGCGCGGGGATTTCTCGCTGGTGGTGCTGGAGCGATTTGGCCTTCCCGGCGTGGTGCTGTCGCGTGCCAAGGCGACCGGTGTCCAGTTCCTCAATTGCGATCTCACCGGCGCCAAGGTCGACGAGGTGGATTTTTTCGGCGCCAACCTCGCCGGCAGCATTCTCGTGCGCGCGGATTGCCGCGGTTCGGATTTCCGCGGCGCCTACCTGCAGGGTACCGATTTCAGCGAGGCGATTCTCACCGGCGCCGATTTCCGCGACGGTTCGCTGATGGTGAATGTTGGCGGCGACACCAAGCCTGCGGAACGCAACCTTGTGGAAACCGCGCAATCCATCACCGGCATGAATCGCGCCAATCTTGAGGGCGCCAAGCTCCATGCCGCAGTGGTGCGCAAGGCCGATCTCTCGGGCGCCATCCTGCGCAACGCCGATCTCTCGCAGGCGGATTTCTCCGGCTCCTCGCTCAAGGACACCGATCTGCGCGGCGCCAATCTCAAGGGCTGCAACCTTACCGGCGCGATGCTCAACCGCGCCGCGATCGAGGGAGCGAAGCTCGACGGCGCCATTCTGAAGGACGCCAATATCTTCGGCGTCGAGATCGAAAGGGCGAACTACAGCGAGCTTGATCTCAGCGAGGCGATCGCGGTCGACGATTCGAACGAAGCCGCCACCCGCATCGCCGATCTGGTCACCGCCCACGAATTGTGGGTCGAGAGTTCGGGTGCCGCCGGTGCGCGCGCCGATTTTTCCGGTCTCGATCTTTCCGGCGTCGATTTCACGCGACGCAATCTCAGCGCGGCGCTTTTCGTCCGCACCCGCCTGCGCGGGACCAAGTTCGTCCACGCCATTCTCGATCTCACCGACTTCACCAAATCCGATCTCACCGGCGCCGATTTTGCGAAGTCGGACCTGCGCGGCGCCAACCTGACCGGGGCCATCCTGCACCGCACGAAATTCAGCGGTGCCGACCTCAAGGTGCAGACGGCGCATCTCCCCAACGGCATGACGCGCGAGTTTGCCGTGCAGCTGACCGGCTGCCGCTTCGGCGAGACCGATTTCAGCGGGGTTTCCTGCGACCGGCTGAAGACCGATCCCGGCATCCCCGCCGGCATCGTCGCCGACGATGCCTTCCGCGCCTTGTTCAAGCGGCCGGTCGCCACGGCCACGGCCTGAGAGCAACCGTCGCCTGTCGGCCTTTCTGGTTGATCCGATGGCGAAGGCGCTGCGTAGGAACAGATCATGCGCGGGCTGAAAGCCAGGACCTGGCAATGGTCGTTCAAGAATGCGCCAGCCGCCATCTGGCCCTTGCTGGCCGATACCGCGCGCTTCAACGAAGCCGCCGCCCTGCCGCGCCATGAAATCACCGAGATTCCCCGAAGCGACGGCAGCGTCGACTATTTCGGCCAGGCGAAGATGGGTCCCTTGCTGCTGAAATGGCAGGAACGGCCGGTCAATTGGGTGAGCGATCAGTTCTTCGAGCATATCCGCGATTTCTCCAGCGGACCGCTCGGCCAGCTCGGCGCGCGCTTCGAGCTGTCGCCCGACCCGGCGACGGGTGGCGCCATCGGCCGCTATACACTGAGCGCCGCGCCGCGCAACTGGCTTGGCCGGCTGCTGCTGGCCACCCGCTTCTTTGCCGCTTCCGGCGCCACCTTCGCGCGCCTCGCTGGCGAGGCGGATGCCTTTGCCGGCGGCGCCCGCGCGACACCGTTCACCTATTCGGCGCCGCGGCCTGGCCCGGAAACGGAAGCGAAAGTGGCGCGCCTGGTGGATGAGATCGAAGCCACCCCCAACGGCCACGGTCTCGCCCGGCGCCTCGCCGATCATCTGCTCACCGCCCAGGAAGTCGATCTGTGGCATATCCGCCCGCGCGCGCTCGCGCGGCAGTGGGACGTGCCCGAGCGCCTCGCCATCGAGCTTTGCCTGCAGGCGGTCAAGGCCGGCCTGCTGGAATTGCGCTGGGACCTGCTCTGCCCGCGCTGCCGGGTGGCGAAAGCCTGGTCCGGCGGTCTCGACCGCCTGCCCACCGGCGCCCATTGCGGCTCCTGCAACATCGATTACGACCGCGATTTCTCAAAAAATGTCGAGGCGAGTTTTCGGCCGGCGGCGGCTGTCCGCGCCCTTGAGTCCGGCGAATACTGCCTGTGGGGGCCGATGTCGGTGCCCCATGTCCGGGCGCAGATCCATCTCGCCCCGGGCGAACGACGCCGCGTACCCGGCCGCCTTGCCCCCGGCCCCTACCGGCTGCGCACCCTGGCGCCGGGGCCAACCTGCGATATCGATCACGCAGGTGGACGTTTTCCCGCCTGGACGATGGATGGCGAAGTCATTGCCGCCGGCGATCCAGGGCCGGACGACAGTCTCGATTTCGAGAACCGGACACCGCGCGCCGTGATCGCCATCATCGAGAGCCGGCACTGGGTCGAGGACTGCCTGACCGCGGACCGTCTCACCGCCCTGCAGGCCTTTCGCGATCTTTTCGCCGACGACGTGCTGCGGCCGGGCGACGAGGTCACGGTCGGTCGCATCGCCCTGCTCTTTTCCGATCTCAAGGCCTCGACCGCGCTTTACGAGAAGATCGGCGACGCCCGCGCCTATCATCTGGTGCGCGATCACTTCGCCTTCATGGCCGAGATCATCCGGCGCCGCGACGGCGCCATCGTGAAGACCATCGGCGATGCGGTGATGGCGGCCTTCGCCCGTCCCGAGGATGGCTTGTTGGCGGCCCTCGACATCCAACGCGACATCGGCGGCTGGAATGCGCGGCACGGCAGTGACACGGATCGCGATGGCGGGGGCACCCCATCGGTGATCGTCAAGCTGGGTCTGCATCAGGGCCCGACCATCGCGGTGACGCTCAACGACCGGCTCGACTATTTCGGCTCGACCGTCAACATGGCGGCAAGGCTGCAGGGGCAAAGCGATGGCGGGGAAATCGTCCTCTCGCGGGAGATGGTCGAGGACCCGGTCCTGGCACCGCATCTCGCCGGCCTTGATCTCCGCCCGGACCGGGCTGTCCTCAAGGGTTTCGATCACGCCACGGATTTTTACCGCCTGCGAGTCTGAACCGGCCGGCTTTCCAGCGGCGAGACCACACAGGAGTATGGGAATACGGTCCGCGCCATCTTGACGAAACTGCCTTTTCGCGGCGAAGTGCGCCCATGGTGGCACTGGATGAAAAGATCGGGCTGGCGGAACGGGTGGCGCATTACGAGGCGCTGGTCGCCCGCGCGCGCGGCTCCAACGTCCATGAGAAGACCCTGCTTGCGACCGACTATCTCAACCACATCAATGAAATCGTGATGCTGCTGGAGCTGGTGCCCGATGCGCCGGAATGCCTGGAGGATTGCCGCGCCTGGGAACCGCTTTCTTATGTCGATCACTTCCGCCAGTCCGGCATCGCCGACCGCGACCTCGCCATCGAGGCCTATCCCTGGTCGCCGCCGCAATACAAGAAACCCTTCGACCGGCTGGTTTCCGAAATGAACCGGCTGATCGGCATCTCCATCACGCGGCTGGAAGCGGCCCTCGCCGAGGGCAACGAGGATGCGACACGGCTGGTCGCCACCCGCGCCTCGCAGAACCTGCAGCATTTGATCGGTCAGGCCTCCGCGGTCATCCACGGCGACCGGCGCATCATCGACCAGGCGCAGATCGACGAGCTGATGCAGCTCTAAAGGCACATCGCCGCTTGATCGCTGCGGGTGCTAAGCCCACATCTCCGGTCTCAACCGGCAGAGGAGAGCGATGTGGGCATGCGGCAGGATTTCGTCACGGGTTGCGCCGCAGCGCTGCTGCTTCTCGGTACTGTCACTCATGCCGTGGCGGGCCCCGCCTACGAGGTCCGCCCCCTGGCCGAAGGGCTGGAGCATCCCTGGTCGATCGCCCTCACGCCCGACGGCCGGCTTCTGGTGACGGAACGGCCGGGACGCCTGCAGCGGATCGATCCCGCGACCGGCGCCAGGAGCGAGATCGCCGGCCTCCCCGATGTGCGCGCCCGAGCGGAAGCCGGGCTCATGGGGCTGGCGCTCGATCCGGATTTCGCCGCGAACGGCGCCCTCTATCTCTGCTACTCCAGCGGCTCGCTGCTGCAGCCGCGCAATCGCCTGTCGCGCTTCACGCTCAGCGGAGATGCGCTCGCAGACGAAGCTGTGCTGCTCGACGACATGCCCGGTGCCATGTGGCACAACGGCTGCCGCGTCGCGGTCTCGCCCGACGGGTTTCTCTTTGCCAGCATGGGCGATGCCACCGACGCGGATGCGGCGCAGAATCCGCGCGACCTCGCCGGCAAGATCTTTCGCCTCAACCGCGACGGTTCGATCCCCGCCGACAATCCCGATCCCGGCTCGCCGGTCTGGAGCTTCGGCCACCGCAACCCGCAAGGCCTCGCCTTCCGGCCAGAGGATGGCGCGCTGTGGTCGACCGAACACGGGCCCGATACCCAGGACGAGCTCAATTTGATCGAGCGCGGCATGAATTACGGCTGGCCGCGCTGCAGGGGTGTCGATCCCTGCGGCGATCTTGCCGATTACCGCGCGGCCAAGGCCGAGTTCAACCGGGAGAGCACCATCGCCATCTCCAATCTCATCTTCTACCAGGGCGCCGCCTTTCCCGAATGGCGGGGCGATATCCTGTTCGTGGCGCTGAAGACCGGCCGGCTCTACCGGGTCGATCTCGACGGCGATACGGTCGTGAGCCACGAGATCCTGATCGACAACCGCTTCGGCCGCCTGCGCACCCTCGCCGAAGCCCCCGACGGCAGCCTCTATCTCGCCACCGACAATGGCGAGGACGCGATCCTGCATCTGACGCGCAAGTGAGATCAGGACTTGTGAAGCGACGCAATCTGCGCCCGAAACATCGGCAGATCGTCCTTGATTGTCTGCCAGACGCGGCTGTAGTTCACACTGCCATAGTCATGGACAATCACGTGGCGCATGCCGCGCGCGAGGTGCCAAGGTATCTCCGGCGTGGCAGCGATGATGTCGGGTGCCAATTTCTGCAGCTTGGCGACAGCCTCGCCGATGACCCCGATATTGCGGGCAACGGCGTCCTGCACCAAGTTCGACTGGAGAAAGGTGGCTTCGTCCAGGCCTTGCGTGTAGGCGTCGATCTTGTCGATGCATTTCAGAATATCGGCCAGAAGAGACGCCGGCCGCTCGCTCATATCGGGCGGGCGCCCTTGGCGATGTCCTGCCGAACGCGTTCTGGCAGGTCCTCTGCCACGATGATGTCGACGGGAATGCCGAGCAGGTCCTGAAGCTCGGCATTGAGGCCGCCCAGCGTCATCAGGGACATACGGGCCTGCGGCGGGTCGGACACCAGCAGATCGAGATCGCTTTCCGCCGTGTCGGTGCCTCGCGCAACCGAACCGAAGATGCGCGGATTCACAACCCGGTACCGGGCCAGGATGGCGCGTATTTCGGGCCGGAAGCGTTCCAGCAGGACGGAGGGACGGGGTCTGGTCATGGCGAGAAACTTAACAGAAACCGCCGGTAGGGGGTAGTTGCCGCTCCGCCGTCGGGACCCGGCTCGTCTGGACTTGTGCCCAACTCCTCTGCTAGCCTGCCAAAAATGCTGCACTGCGGCATCAAATGACGCGTGGCTGGAGGGAACGGGCTGTGGCGGATTTTCCGAAGAAGACGTTGGCGGATTGGGAGAAGCTGGCGGCGAAGGAACTGAAAGGCGCCGATGCCGCGAGCCTCAACCGCGAGACGCCGGAGGGCATCGGCCTGAAGGCCCTCTATACCGAGGCCGACCTCGCGGGGCTGGAGACGATCGGCACCTTCCCGGGCTTTGCCCCCTATACCCGTGGCCCCCGCGCCACGATGTATGCCAACCGGCCCTGGACCATCCGGCAATATGCCGGCTTCTCCACGGCGGAGGAATCGAACGCCTTCTATCGCGACAATCTGAAGCGCGGGCAGAAGGGGCTCTCGGTCGCCTTCGACCTCGCCACCCACCGGGGCTATGACAGCGACCATCCGCGCGTGACGGGGGATGTGGGCAAGGCCGGTGTCGCCATCGATTCCGTCGAGGACATGAAGATCCTCTTCGACGGCATTCCGCTCGACCAGATGTCGGTCAGCATGACCATGAACGGCGCGGTCCTGCCGGTCCTCGCGGCCTTCATCGTCGCCGGCGAGGAACAGGGCGTGCCGCGCGCCGCCCTGTCGGGCACCATCCAGAACGACATCCTCAAGGAGTTCATGGTCCGCAACACCTATATCTACCCGCCCGCCCCCTCCATGCGCATCGTCGCCGACATCATCGAATTCACGGCGAAGGAGATGCCGAAATTCAATTCGATCTCGATCAGCGGCTATCACATGCAGGAAGCCGGCGCCAATGCGGTGCAGGAACTGGCCTTCACGCTCGCCGACGGTCTTGAATATGTCCGTGCCGCCTTGTCGAAGGGACTGAAGGTCGACGAGTTCGCCCCACGCCTGTCCTTCTTCTTCGCCATCGGCATGAATTTCTTCATGGAGATCGCGAAGCTGCGCGCGGCGCGGTATTTGTGGGCCAAGCTGATGCGCCAGTTCGATCCGAAGGATCCGCAGAGCTCGGCGCTGCGCACACATTGTCAAACGTCGGGAGTCTCGCTGCAGGAGCAGGATCCCTACAACAACGTCATCCGCACCACGATCGAGGCGATGGCGGCGGTCCTCGGCGGCACGCAATCGCTGCACACCAATGCCCTCGACGAGGCGATCGCGCTGCCCACCCCCTTCTCGGCCCATATCGCGCGCAACACGCAATTGGTGATCCAGGAGGAAAGCGGCATTCCCGCCGTGATCGACCCCCTGGGCGGCTCCTATTACGTCGAGGCGCTCACCGCGAGCCTGGTCCAACATGCCGAGAAGCTGATCGCCGAAGTCGAGGCGATGGGCGGCATGACCAAGGCGGTGGAAAGCGGCATGCCGAAGCTCCGCATCGAGGAGGCGGCGGCCCGGCGCCAGGCCCGCGTCGATCGCGGCGAGGATGTCATCGTCGGCGTCAACAAATACCAGACCGGCACCACCACCGAGATCGACGTGCTCGACATCGACAACAGCAAGGTACGCGAGCAGCAGATCGCGCGCCTCAAGGCCATGAAGGCCGGCCGCGATGCGGGCCGGGTCGCAGCGGCACTCGCGGCACTGACAGAAGCGGCGAAGAGCGGCGGCGGCAATCTGCTGGCCCTCGCCATCGAGGCGATGCGCGCGCGCGCCAGCGTGGGTGAGGTCTCCAGCGCCCTCGAGACCGTCTATACCCGTCACAAGGCGGAGATCCGCTCGATCGCCGGCGTCTATGGCGCGGCCTATCGCGACGATCCGGATTTCGGCCGCATCCAGCACGACATCCGGGAATTCGCCGCCGCCGAAGGCCGAAGGCCGCGCATGCTGGTGGTGAAACTCGGCCAGGACGGCCACGACCGCGGCGCCAAGATCATCGCCACCGCCTTTGCCGATCTCGGCTTCGACGTCGATGTGGGACCGCTGTTCCAGACCGCCGAGGAAGCCGCCAGACAGGCGATCGAGAACGACGTCCACGTGATCGGCGTCTCGTCCCAGGCCGCCGGCCACAAGACTTTGGTGCCGCAACTCATCGCCGCCCTGAAGGCGCAAGGGGCCGCGGACATCCGGGTCATCTGCGGCGGCGTCATCCCGCAGCAGGACTATGCCTTCCTGCGTGAGGCGGGTGTCGCGGCGATCTTCGGCCCCGGCACCAACATCCCCAGGGCGGCTTCCGAGATTCTGGGCCTGCTGCGGAAATCGGCGCCGCAAGCCGCCTGAATCGAGGCGGCATCGTGTGGCGCCGCGGGTTCACCATTTTGTGACCCCAACCCATCGCCGGGTTGGCGACCCTCCATCCGTGGAACCTGGTGTCGGCATCCCCTCCGGAGCGCCGGCAGACCCGCAGGCAATTTCGAATGGGGACACATCATGCAGATCAGCCGCACTTTCCGCCATCTCGTCCTGGCTGCGACGATCGCCGTCGGCATCGGCACGGCAGTCACGGGAACCGCCGAAGCCCGGAATCAGAACGCCGCCTGGAACCACCCCATCTACAACGACCAGCAGGGCTGGACCCAGGTCGACCGCAATCTCGACGGGCGCATCAGCTCGCAGGAGTGGAACTGGGCTCAGAAACACGGCTATGACCGCCTCAATGGTGTCGCCAAGCGGCACCTGACGCGGAACGAGTACCAGCGCTTTCTCGACGCCTATCTGGAGCGGCGCGCCGCCCAGTATCGCCAGGGCTGGCAGCGCAATCGCAACCAGTGGGGCAACCAGTGGGGCAATCATTGGGCCCACGGCACCGACGAGCGCCGCTATGAGCGCGACCCGTCGCCCTGGTACCCCAACCACCAAGGTGGCGACCGCTATCGCGACTGATCGGGCCCGCCGCCGGGCCCACCAACCGGCAAATGGATAGGACGGCCCCGGTCACGGATTCGTGATCGGGGCTGGCGCAGGATCGGGCGCTGCCGCTGCGTGTCAGGTTGGAGTTGGCCAGACTGGGAGGCAGCCTCATGCCGACACACTCGCGACGCCACGGCGGCTCTCGCCTGACCCTCGCCGCCATCCTGCTCGTCCTCGCGGCAGCACCCGCATCCGCCTGGGACCGGCGCCACAACAACAATCCCTATGGCTACGATCCCCATGGGAGCGGCATCTGGTCCTGGCAGCAGCCCGCTCCATACGTCCATACCGTACCGGTGCCGCTCTGGAGCCATGACAGCCACGGCTGGCAGCGCAGGATGGTTCCCTATTGGCAGCAGCCCCATTGGCAGCAGCCCCACCACGGCTGGCACCAGAACCAGTGGCAGCCGAATTACCGGCAACGGAATCAGGCGCCGCGCCATTACCAGGGCGAGGGCCTGTTCCAGCAGCGGCCGGGATCGGCCTACTACTATCAGGGCGGGCGCATCCAGCTCTGGCCCTAGAACCTCTCACCTTCTGCCAAAAAGCCCTTCGCCACTAACCCTTCAGTCCGGATTTGCGGGTTCTCGACCCGTGGCTTAGAGTCCATTTTCTGGGCAAGGAGCCGTTCGGTCGCGGGCTGGACGCGGCGGACGGCAATGCCGCGAGAAACGTCAACGCGAGAAACGTCAACGAAAGCGCCAGGTGTTCGGGCGGGTGGCAGGGAAGAGGCGGCGGGAATCGGTATGGGCAAGGGGGATCAGGAATCGGGCGCCGGGCGCGGCATCACCGCGCCCACCGGCGGCGCACCCAAGCTGCGTCATCATCGGCGGGCGGCCTTGCTGGCCGGCGTGCTGACGCTGATCTGGTTCGCCCTCTATGGCTGGCATGTGGCCGATGCGATCGGCCTCGAGAATTTGCAGCAGTTGCTGCCGGCGGAACTGGCGCAGGTCATCATCGCCTTCAGCGCCCCGGCGGCCTTTATCTGGGTGGTGATCGGCTATATCACCCGCGGCCACGATCTCGAACGCCACACCGCATTACTGGCCCAGCAATTCAGCCTGCTCACCTATGCCAATCCGCAGGCCGAGCAGCGCGTCGCCAATGTGGCCGAGGCGATCCGGCGCCAGACCGCCGAACTCAAGAACGCGACCGAGGACGCTGCCGCGGCGCTCTCGCAGATCGAGGGCCGCTTCCAGCACCAGCGCGGCGACCTGGTGGCGGCGGCCGACGCCGCCCGCGACCAGGCCCGCGACGTGGAGGCACAGCTGGAAGCCCAGCGTCAGCTGCTGGCCGAAATGCAGGCCGCCCTCGCCGCGCAGAAGGACGCGCTGAAGAGCGCCGGCATCGCCGAGCGCGACGCGCTCGACCGCCTTGCGGCCGAAGCGGCCGACCGTGTCGCCACCGCCTTCGACGCCCGGCGCGCGGACATCGTGGCGATCATCGACCGAATCCTCGATCACGGTTCCGAGGTGCGCGACGCCATCGAGCGGCAGGCCGAAATCCTGGCGGAGGGCGCCGAAAAGGCGACCCTCGGCCTGCGCAACGAATTGCTGGGCGTGGGTCGGCGCCTGGACGAGGCGGGCGAAGCGGCGCGGCGCGAAGGTCGCGCGCTGGCCGAAGCCGGCGACCGGCAGCTGGCCAGCGTCGACGAGATTTTCGCGCGCGTTACCGGCGAGATGAAGCAGCAGCAGGATCGCCTTGCCGCCGATATCAGCCTTGCGGTCGAGGCCGGCAAGCGCGGCACGGCGGAGGCCGCGGCTGCCTTGCGCCAGGTGACCGAGGATATCGCCGCCCAGGCCACGCGCCACGCCGGCGATCTCGGCGAACAGCTGGCCCGGCAGGTGGGCAGCATCAATGCGGCCAAGGAACAGGCCCTGGGCGCCGGCGAGGACTTGCAGGCCGCCCTCGCGGCCCAGGCGGCGGGCCTCGCGCAACGCACCAACGAGGCCTTCTCGTTGATGCGCGGCGAGATTGCCACGGAAATCTCCAGCATCAAGGCGGCCGAGGAACAGGCCGAGGCACGCTACCGCAGCCTCGCCGACAACCTTGCCGGCCATGTCGCGGAACTGGCACGCACCATCGCGGGCGCCGAAGCTGCGCTCGGCGCCCAGGCGGCGCGCGAGCAGGCGCAACTCGAAGCCACCGCCGCCGCCACCCAGACACGGGTCGACGCGGTGCTGGGCGCCATCGAGCAGCAGAGCAAGGAAATCCACGACCAGGCGGATTCCAGCGCCGAGCGCTTTGCCAGCACGCTGCGGCGGCATCACGAACTGGTCTCCGCCACAGCCACGGCGACCGTGGGCGAGGTGATGCGCAAGACCGCCGAGATCCAGCGGCAGATGCGCGAGGAAGGCGACCAGTCGGTGGCGGCGACCAAGGCCATGGCGGAGGATTTCATCGCCTCCCTCGGCCGTGTCGGCGAGATCGTGACGGCGACCACGGAACAGGCCCGTCAGGACAACGCCGCCCTCGAGGAACTGGCGCGCCAGCAGGCCGAGCGGCTGACCCATGCCGCGCTGATGTCGGCAACGCAGTTCCGCCACGCTCTCGATCAGATGTCCGGCGAGACCGGCAACATGATCCGCGCGCTGATTGAAAAGATCGGCGAGCACAATCTTGCCATGAAGAACGCCCTGCGCAGCGAGAGCGCGGATTTCAGGGCTACCGCCAGCGAGATCGGCGAGCAGATCGGGGCCCGCTTCTCGGGCCTGATCGCGCAGATCGACTCCCTCTCGGGCCAGACCGGCAGCGAAACGGCACGGCTGGTCGCAACAGTCGATGCCCAGGCCGGGCGCCTCGCCGAGGCGGCGGACGCGGCCTCCTTGCGGCTGCAGG
>JAEUKV010000182.1 GCA_016794165.1 Rhodospirillaceae bacterium | reverse complement strand
ATGCCGCTGATCGCGGTCAACGAGATCATCGACGTCACGCCCTGGCATGGCTGGGAGATCACCCACCAGCCCGACGATTGGCAGTTGGGTCCGCTCAGTGCTTTCGGCCGCCGTGCCCAACTGGCTTCCGTCGGTGGGCGCATGACGCTCACCCTTGACGGGAGAGCCGTCCTTGCGACCGAGATCCGCGGCCGCTTTCGCCATGTCGAGATCGCCCCGGGCCGCCTTGCCTTCGAGCCGCCGCTGATGGGCGGCAAGGTCATCGTGCCGGGCACCATTTCACGCGCGACTTATGGCAGCCAAACGCTCGCGCCACAGCGCGAGGGCGACGAGACGATCCTCGTACTGCCGGCGGTGGCAGCCCCCCAGCGTTGCGAGATCGGGTTGGTGCCATGATCCTTGTCTTCGGGTCGCTCAATGTCGACGTGATGATCGGGGTGGACCGCCTGCCGCAGCCGGGTGAGACCGTGCTGGGGCCCGGCTATCAACTCACCGCCGGCGGCAAGGGTGCCAACCAGGCCCTGGCCGCATCCCGCGCCGGCGCCTGGGTGACGATGGTGGGGTCGATCGGGACCGATCCGCTCGCGGAGACGGCCATCGCGGATCTGCGCGAATCGGGCGTCGACTTGTCGCATCTTGGGAGGGTCGTTGAGCCCACCGGTCTTGCCGCCATCTGCGTCGACAAGGCGGGGGAGAACCAGATCGTGGTCGCCTCCGGTGCCAATCGCCGCACGGCGGCGCGGCAGGTCCCCGATGCGCTGCTGGGGCCGGAGGCACTGCTGGTTTTGCAGATGGAAGTCCCCCTCGCGGAGAACTGGTCGCTCGTCGCCCGCGCCAGGGCGAAAGGTGCGCGCATCCTGCTCAATGCGGCACCCGCTGGGGCGGTCGAGCGCAAGGCCCTTGGCGAAATCGACTGGCTCATCGTCAACGAGACCGAGGTCCAACAGGTGGCGGGCCATCTCGGGCTCAAGGTGCCGGGAAGCGCCCATGACGCGGCGAGGTTGCTCGCCCGCGAAGTCGGCGTGACGGTCATCGTGACATTGGGGGCCGCCGGCGCGGCTGCCTGCCTGCCCGACGGCAGCGGTCTTGCCGTACCGGCGCTTGCCATCAAACCCGTCGATACCGTCGGGGCCGGCGACTCCTTTGTCGGTGGTTTTGCGGCGGCGATCGACCGCGGTCTTGGCCTCGCGGAGGCGCTTCGCTACGCCAGCGTCGGTGGCGCGCTCGCCTGTCTGAAGACCGGCGCGCAGCCCAGCCTGCCAACCCGCGCCGAGATCGAAGCGAGCTTGCCCCAATTGCCGGCGCTCAAGGCACTCTAACCCCCCAGTAGTTCCTTCGGCGCGTATCTGAAGTCGTAATGCGCCAGCGAGACACCCGCCGGTCCCGGTGCATCGCATTCGACAATGCAGCGGGTCAGGTCCGTGAAGCCGGCGCGGAAATGGTTCTTCGCCTTGACGCAAAGCAGTCCGACCTCGGCTAGGTCGATGCCGTGCAGGTCGAAATAGGCGGGGTCATTCGGCGTCTGGCAACCGCTGGTGACGATCACCCTGATCCCGGCCAGATCGAACATCGCGGTAGGGCCGACATCGACCTCCAGGTGATGGTCATAGGGGCCGACATTGCGGAACCTGCCATCGGTGAGGGCAAGGACCGTGGCATCGGCTACTACCGGAGCGCCGAATTTGTCGCTCACCCGACCGCCGAAGCTGGCCCTGATGGTGGCGCCGACCCCGGCTGCGCGGGCGCGGGCCACCAGTTCCGGATCCCAGAAGAAACCGAAGACGGTTGGCACCGCCGGTTTTGCATCGAGGAGGGCGCGCAGCAGGCCGGGCGTGTCGCCGATGCCGCCGGAGAGCGGATTGTCGGCGGGGTCCGTAACCGCTGCCGGCTTCGAGCCCGGTGTCGCCAGCGCCTGGGCGATGGCCTCGGCGGGCGCGGGCGGTTTGATCTCGAACTGCGCGCGCCTGGCTGCCATCGCTGCTGCCAGGGCGTCCGCCGCCTCGCGGGCGAGGGCTGGCTCGTCATCGGTGATGACCAGCGCGGTCGGCCCGGCAAAGGGCGAGTCGCCATAGGCGAAACCGCCGAACACGGTGGCTTCCAGCACGTCCGGCTTCGCGCGCCATTCCGCCGCCAGTGCCGCCACCTCGGCCATCGGCCCGTCGGTGGTGCGCATGTTGAAACTGGTGTAGATCGCCGGAACCTTGGCCACCGCACTCACCGGCGCGATGCTACCCTTGGCGAGGGCTGCAAGGCAGGTCAGCGCCTGCGTCGCCACCACATCCTTGTCGATATGGGGATAGGTCTTGTAGCCGGTGGCCATGTCGAGCTGGCCGATCATCTCCGCGCAAAGATTGGCGTGGAGGTCGAAGCTCGCGGCGAACGGCGTGCGGCCGATCACCTCGCGCACACCGCGCAGCAGGTCGAAATCCGGCGTCGGGTTGGAAACCGTGATCATGGCGCCGTGCAGCGAAAGATAGACCGCGTCCCAGTTCTGCCGCATCAGGCCGGAGAGGATCTCGGCCTCGATCACCTTGAAGGCGTCGTCGGCCACCGGGCCGCCCGGCGGCGCTCCGGCGCAGCGCAGGAAGGTCACCTCCCAGTCGGGATGCGCCTCGGCAAAGGCGACGACGGCGCCCATCTCGGTCGCGGTGCCGCGATAGAGTTCGATCGCGGCGGCGCCTTCCGCCCATTCGCGAGCCTGAAAGATCCCGAGGTCGGTGATGCTGGGCGAGAAGGAATTGCCCTCGTACCACATGCGCGCAACCGCCAGTTTCTTTTTGCTCATTGGCTTTCCCGTTCATCCGGTCTGGGCAAAAGCTAGCGGAATGGGCGGCTTGCGTCCATCTCGGGCGCCCGTCTAAAGTCCGGCGCGACAATTTGGCAGGGGGAAAGGTCCATGTCCCGCGACCCGCGTTACGATATTCTGTTCGAGCCGGTGAAAATCGGTCCCGTCACGGCGAAGAATCGCTTCTTCCAGGTGCCGCATTGCAATGGCATGGGGCATCAGCACCCACAAGCCCACGCTGCCATGCGCGGCATGAAGGCGGAGGGCGGCTGGGCGGTCGTGTCAACCGAGGAATGCGAAATCCACCCCTCCGGCGACGTCACCCCCTATGTCGAGGCGCGCATCTGGGACGACCACGACATCCCCTATCTTTCCATGATGACGGAGGCCGTGCATCGCCACGGCTCGCTGGCAGCCGTCGAACTCGTGCATAACGGTCCCTCCGCCTCCAATCTCTACAGCCGCGAAGTGCCGCTGGGCCCGGCACACCAGGTCACCAATTATTATCCTTTCCAGGCCCGCGCCATGGACCGGGAGGATATCCGCAACTACCGCCGCTGGCATCGCGACGCTGCCCTGCGTGCGAAGAAGGCCGGTTTCGACATCGTCTATGTCTACGCCGGCCACGATCTGTCCTTGCCGATGCATTTCCTGCAGAAGCGCCGCAACCAGCGGATCGACGAGTATGGTGGCAGCCTCGAGAACCGCGTGCGCCTCTTCCGCGAGCTCATTGAGGAGGCCAAGGACGCGGTGGGCGATACCTGCGGCGTCGTGGTGCGTTTCGCGGTCGACGAGATGATGGGCGATGACGGCATCACCTCCGAGGGCGAGGCCAAGGACATCGTCGCCATGCTGGCCGAACTCCCCGACCTCTGGGACGTCAACCTCTCCAACTGGAAATACGACTCCCAGACCTCGCGCTTTGCCGAGGAGGGTTATCAGGAACCCTTCACCGCATTCGTGAAGAAGCTCACCACCAAGCCGGTCGTGGGCGTCGGCCGCTATACTTCGCCCGACCGCATGGTCTCGCTGATCAAGAAGGGCGTGCTCGACATGATCGGCGCGGCGCGGCCCTCCATTGCCGACCCCTATCTCCCGAAGAAGATCGAGGAAGGGCGGCTCGATGACATCCGCGAATGTATCGGCTGCAACATCTGCATCAGTGGCGACTACACCATCACGCCGATGCGCTGCACCCAGAACCCGACCCAGGGCGAAGAATGGCGCAAGGGCTGGCATCCGGAGATCATGCCGGCAAAGGCGTCCAACGACCGCATTCTCATCGTCGGCGGCGGACCGGCGGGGCTCGAAGCCGCGCGCGCCCTCGGCCTTCGCGGACATGAAGTGGCATTGGCCGAGGCCTCGACCGAACTCGGCGGCCGCGTCAATCTGGAATCGCGCCTGCCGGGCCTCTCGGCCTGGGGTCGCGTGCGCGATTACCGCCTGGGCCAGATTGCCAAGATGGCCAATGTCGAAACCTATCTCGACAGCCGCATGGGTGCCGCCGAGATCCTGGAACAGGGCTTCGA
>JAEUKV010000076.1 GCA_016794165.1 Rhodospirillaceae bacterium | reverse complement strand
CGGATGACGGTCTCGACGCTCTCGCCCATCGAGCCCAGATGCACCGGCATGTGCGGCGCGTTGGCGATGAGGTGGCCCGATCGGTCGAACAGCGCACAGGAGAAATCGAGTCGTTCCTTGATGTTGACCGAATGGCTGGTCTTTTCCAGCGTCGAGCCCATCTGTTCGGCGATCGACATGAAGAGGTTGTTGAAGATCTCCAGCATCACTGGATCGACCGAGGTGCCGACGGCATGTTGCCGCGCAGCGACGATGTAGCGCTCCAGGATCAAGTGGCCGCGATCGTTGACGATGGCGCGCCAGCCCGGCTCGACCACATTGGTGGAGATCGGCTCCAGGATGATGGCCGGCCCGTCGATTCGCTGGCCGGGGCGAAGGTCGGCGCGGCTGTAGACCGGGGCGGTCATATGCCGGCCCTGGCCATAGAAGGGGATCTCGGCCAGCGGCTGCGCCGGGGCGCCTTTGCCATCGATGGGTGGTTCCATCACCTGTTCCGACTTGCCGATGGCCTCGACCGAGATGGAATCGACGATCAACCCCTTGCCCTTGACGATGAAGCCATAACGCTGGCGATGCGCTTCCTCGAAACCGGCCTGGATCTCGCCGGCGCTGCCGAAGGCGGTGATGAGCGGCGCGTCGGTGCCGGCGTATTTCACATGGACCTGGCGCAGGAGCTGGATCTTGCCGGCGGGAATGCCCTGATCTTCGATTTCGGCACCGGCGGATTTTGCCATTGCATCGAGCTCGGTCGCCAGGAAGGCGGTCATCGCATCGCCCAGCGGCGTCTCCACCGTCTTGTGGCGAATGGCGCGCATGTCGGCAAGGCCCATGCCATAGGCCGAGAGCACGCCGGCGAGGGGGTGCAGGAAGATCCGCGTCATGCCGAGGGCGTCGGCCACGCGGCAGGCATGCTGCCCGCCGGCACCGCCGAAGCAGGCCAGCGTGTAATGGGTGACGTCATAGCCGCGCTGGATCGAGATCTCCTTGATCGCATTGGCCATGTTCGCGACCGCGATGTCGAGGAAGCCTTCCGCAACGTCCTCCGGGCGCTGTGCCTTGCCCGTGGCTCTTTCAATCTCTGCAGCCAGCGCTGTGAACTTTTCTGACACGACCGCGTGATCGAGCGGCTGATCGGCAGCGGGTCCGAACACCTTCGGGAAATAGTCCGGATGCAGGCGTCCCAGCATGACGTTGCAATCGGTGACGGCGAGCGGCCCGCCGCGGCGATAGGAGGCCGGGCCGGGATTGGCGCCGGCCGAATCGGGGCCGACCCGGTAGCGCGACCCGTCGAAATGCAGGATCGAGCCGCCGCCGGCCGCCACGGTATGGATCAGCATCATGGGGGCCCGCATGCGCACACCGGCCACCTGCGCCTCATAGGTACGTTCGAAATGACCGTTGAAATGCGAAACGTCGGTCGAGGTGCCGCCCATGTCGAAGCCGATGATGCGCTCGAAGCCGGCCTGACGCGCCGTCTCGACCGCGCCCACGATGCCACCGGCGGGGCCCGAGAGGATGCTGTCCTTGCCTTGGAACTGGCGCGCATCGGTGAGGCCACCATTCGATTGCATGAACATGAGGCGGGTCGTGTCGTTGCCGATCTCGCTTGCCACCTGGTCGACATAGCGCCGCAGGATCGGCGAGAGATAGGCGTCAACCACGGTCGTATCGCCGCGGCTCACCAGCTTCATCAGCGGCGAGACCTCGTGGCTCACCGATACCTGCGTAAAGCCGATCCTGCGCGCGAGCCGGGCGAGGGCTGCCTCGTGGGCGTGGTAGCGAAAACCATGCATCAGCAGGATGGCGATGGCGCGGTAGCCCTGGTCGAAGGCAGCCTGAAGGTCGGTGTGGGCGCGATCGATGTCGAGATGCGTGAGAATCTCGCCGCGCGCATCGACCCGCTCGACGATCTCGATTACGTCGCGGTGCAGAAGCTCGGGGAGCTTTATGTGGCGGGCGAAGATCTTCGGCCGGTTCTGGTAGGCAATCCGCAGCGCGTCCCTGAACCCTTTTGTGACTGCGAGCACGACCGGTTCGCCCTTGCGCTCCAGCAGGGCATTGGTGGCGACGGTGGTACCCATCTTGATGGCAGCGACGTTCTTGGGGAGCGGATCATCCGGCCCGAGGCCCAGAATCCCGCGAATGCCGGCCATGGCCGCGTCCCGGTACCGTTCCGGGTTCTCGGACAGCAGCTTGTGGGTAACTAGCGCTCCGTCCGGCGCCTTCGCGACGATGTCGGTGAAGGTGCCGCCACGATCGATCCAGAACTGCCAGCTGCCGGTCACGCCAAAGCGCCTTTCAGTTTTCCATCGTCATGCCCGGACTTGATCCGGGCATCCACGATGTCCTTCGTTGCAGACAAACGCATGGGTCCCCGGGCCGAGCCTGGGGATGACGGCCCCAAGGGCCCTACCTTATCACCAAATCCGTCGCGCGCTGCGAAAGGGCACGGCAGCCGGTTTCGGTCACCACCACCGTCTGGCCGGACGTCATGGCGAGGCCCGCCTCGGAATCGAAAATGATGAGGTGGATGAAATAGACCTGGTTGGGGGCGGCCGGTTCCGGGTTGCCGTGATAGAACATCGGCCAGTCCATCCAGTTCGGGGCGAAGGTTGTGCCGAGGCTGTAGCCGGTGGCGTTCATGCGGTGCTTCTGGTAGCCCGCAGCGTCGAGCACGCGGGCATGGGCGTCGAACACCTCGCCGATCGGCCGGCCCGGCCTGAGTGCCGCCTTGCTGGCTTCCAGCGCATCCACCGCCACCTTGTGCATCTCGATCTGCCGCGCCGGCGGCTTGCCGATGGGGATCGTGCGCATCAGGGCCGAGTGGTAATGGCGAAAGACGCCGGCGAATTCCAGGGTGAGCTGGTCCTGGGAATCGAGCACGCGCCGGCCGGAATGATAGCGGCAGAGCAGGGCCTCGGGGCCAGAGCCGATGATAAACTCGTTGGCCGGGTCGTCGCCATCGTTGCGGATGATGATCGACTGCATGGCTGCCAGGATCTCGGCTTCCGACACGCCGGGGCCCGCCAGGCGGTGGGCCTCGTCAAGGGCGAGGTCGGCGAGATGCGCCGCCTTCTCGACATAGGCGATCTCGGCGGGGGACTTCACCAGGCGCTGGCGCGAGACGATGTCGCTGGCATCGGTGAGGGTCGCAAAGCCGTCAAAGGCGGCCTGAAGGCGCATGCCGTTCCGCGCCGTGAGACCATAGGATTCCCATTCGACGCCAAGTTTCTTGCCCGAAAGCCCCCAGGCTTTCAGCATGTCGCGCAGCTCGGCGGCAGGATTGGCGTCGGGGCCGTCCACCCAGATGCGGATGTCGGCGATATCGGAGGTCAGCTGCGCCTGGCGGAGATCGGGAGCACGGGTGAGCAGGAACTGCCGTCCGTCGGCGCCCAGGTAATAGCACTGGAAGAAGACATAGCCGAAAGTGTCATAGCCGGTGAGGTAATACATGCTCTCCTGGCGGAACATC
The DNA here is from genome assembly GCA_016794165.1 of Rhodospirillaceae bacterium. Lineage (GTDB taxonomy): Bacteria > Pseudomonadota > Alphaproteobacteria > Dongiales > Dongiaceae > Dongia. Next base: position 12,325 of record JAEUKV010000076.1, on the reverse strand, counting down.
AGCAGGCCGTCGAGGCCGCGGCGCTCCAGCGCGGCAATGGTCGCGTTGCGGCGGGCGGCGAGTTCCTCTTTGGCGAAATGCAGCGGCATCTGGCGTCTCCCATGTGTCGATGCGGCATCATCTCCTGCTGGCACCTGGAGTGGCAAAGCCAAAGTGACAATCATTCGACAATGTCGAATAATGCCCCATGGCCGATATCCGCATACAGGCGCTGAAGCGTGCCGATTCGATCCTTGAGGTCCTGTCGACGGCGTCGCGCGAGGGTCTGCGCCTCAAGGAAATTGCCAAGGCCGTCGATCTGGCGCCGACCACGACCGTGACGTTGCTGCAAAGCCTCGTCGGTCTGCATTTCGCCGAGAAACTGGCGGACAGCGGGCGTTATCGCCTTGGTCGTCGCCTCGCGCATTTGGGGCGGCGGGTGGAAGCGCGGGGCGACATCGTCGATCTGGCACGACCCGCCCTCATTCGGCTTTGCCAGCAGACCGGCGAAATGGTGAACCTGACCGTGCCGGGTTCCGGCGCCATGTTCGTGGTGGAAAGCCTCGCCGGCGACATTGTCTTCAAGGAAACGGCCCTGAAGGGCCGCGATCTGCCGCTCCACGGCAGCGCCTCGGGCAAGTGCTTCCTCGCCTTCACGCCCCTGCCGATGCGGGCGGCGTTCCTGGAGGCCCTGCCGCTGACGCGCCTTGCCCGCCGCACCATCGGTGATCTGAAGAAGCTGGAGGAGGATCTCGCGCGCATCCGCGCCCAGGGCTATGCGACGGAGGACGACGAATACACACCCGACACCTTCGCCATCGCGGTTCCCATCCTCGATTCCGGCGGGGTCATCCAGGCGACCCTCAGCGTGCATGGGCCCGCCGAACGCTTCACCCCGCGCCGTCGCCAGAAACTGCTCGCCGAATTGCGACGCGAGGCGCAGCAGGTGAAGAGGTATCTGCCTTGACCAGCGAGCGAGATATCGCCGGCGGATCTGTCAGTTTTCGACGGGCGGTGGTATCAGAACGAAGTTTCCGACGTGTTTCTTCTCGAGGAAGATGCTCTGGGCCGTGGCGATCTCAGCCAAGGGGAATACTCCGGCAAGCAGCGGCCGGATCTCGCCGCGTTCGATGTAGGAGATGAGGTTGGGAAAGACCGGCTCATCCCAGCCCGTGCAGCCGATCAGCGTCAGATCCTTGAGATAGAAGTCACGCATGTCGAGCGTGACCAGTGGCCCGGCGATGGCGCCGGAGGAAACATAGCGGCCACCCCGTTTCAAGGTCCGCAGAACGGATCCGAATGCGGGTCCGGCGACATTGTCGACAACCACATCCATGCTGGCCCCCATTTGCGCCGCCGGATCGGCATCGCGATCGAGGATCTCGTCGGCGCCGATTGCTCGCACTGCATCGGCCTTCGACGCCGAGGTGACGGCCGTCACCCTTGCGCCGCGCCGCTTGGCAAGCTGGAGTGCCGCCGATCCTACACCGCCCGACGCTCCGGTGATGAGGACGTGCTCGCCGGCGGAAAGGCCGGACCGGTGCAGCATGTTCTCGGCCGTACCATAGGCGCAGGGAATGGTGGCCAGCTCGGCGTCGCTCCAGTCGCACGCGACGGCGAATACTTCCCGCGCCGGCACCCTGACGAATTGGGCGAAGGCACCATCGAAATCCGACGCCATCCAGATATTCTCCGGCGACCCGAATCCATGCGGACGCACACAAGGCCGAACCAGGACCCGCCGACCGACCAGGTTGGTATCGCTACCCGGTCCGCAGGCAACCACCATGCCGCAGCAGTCGGTGCCCTGGATCAGCGGAAAGGGTGTCGTCGCGTTCCAGCCACCATCCGGGCGCGTGGTTCCTGTTGCAATCCTTGCCGTTTCTGCCGTGCTTTCGGTGACGCTGGCGGAGTACCAACCCAGGCGCGTGTTGATTTCGGTGTTGTTGATGCCGGCGGCGAGAACGCGCACCAGAACTTCCCCGGTTCCGGGCAGCGGTATCGGCACGTCGCGATAGACGAGCTTGTCATAGCCGCCATTGCCGATGGTGACCACCGCCTTCATGGTGGCGGGCAGGTATGCGCCATAGTCGGGCGATACAGCCGACATGGGAACTCAATCCACCAGCTTGTCGCGGCGCAGGCCGGCGCGCTCCAGATGAAGCGGCAGAACCCGGCCGTAGAGTTGCCGGGTCCGTTCGGGGCTGCCAACCATGTCGGCCTCCTCGGTGAAGCTGAAAATGGCGACATAACGCGGTCTGGCACCCGCCAGCGGCGTTACGCGGTGCAGGGAGTAACGCCCCTTGAAGATCTGCAGATCGCCCGGCTCCAGATGCAGGGTTCGAATCAGCCGTTCGTCACCATCGAGAACCGCTTCAACCCCGGCGAAATTCTCATCCGTCGGCGAGCGCAGATAGGGGCTGTATTCAAAGGCGCCGCCATTCTCCGCGTTCTGGATGCATAGGGTCACGGTGTAGTTGTTGGTATCGAAATGCCAGGGAAAGCCGGCGCCTTCTTCCGCCAGATTGACGATCACGTCGGCCAGCGGATCGGCGTAGCGAAAGAAGCGCTCCTCGCCCAGCGTTTCCTGAATGAACGGCGCGAAAGCCGGCCATTCGTAGATCGCGCGCAGGATGCTGTCGGACCCGAAATTGTCGGCGGGCACAAAGGCGTTGGAGCGATCGAAGAAACGTCGCAGCGGGTGGCTGGTCGGCAGGTCGGGACGATCCTGGGTGAAATAGGCATTGGTGCGATTGAAATTGCGGTGGCCATGGATGGCGGTGCGGTCGCATTCCGCGACCAGTTCGGCGATTCGCTCCGCCCGGACGAACCCCCTGAGCACGGCGCAGCCATCCTGGTTGATGGCGGCGCGCAGTTCGGCAATCAGTGCCTCGCGGGCCGCGCCCGCATTGGCGATGGGATAGCGCCCGATATCGATGTAGTCGGCGGCGTCCCTGGCCATCACATACATCCTCTCGCCCGGGTTCACGGCGTCTTCCGATCTCCAGCTAGCTGAGCTTTGCCGGAAAGCCGGGCGCCCGCAGATCGGTACGAAGTGCATCTTCCAACAGCTTGACGATCATCGGCGATTCCGCCTTGCCGCCATAGGCGGCCTTGGCCAGCACATAGGTCTGGTTGGTGATCGAGGCGAGCTCGAGGGGTACCTCGAACTCGCGGCCGAAATGCAGGGCGAAGCCGAGGTCCTTCAAGGCCAGATCCATCGGGAAACCGATGTCGTAGGAGCCGTTCAATATGAGCTGGCCCTCGGTCTCGTGAACGAAGGAATTGCCGGAGCTCGCGGCGATGGCGTGATAGGCTTGGGCGAGGTCGAGGCCGCCGCGCTTTGCCAGCATCAGCGCTTCGCCGACGGCCTTCAGGTGGATGAAGGCCAGCATGTTGGTGATGACCTTGATGACGGCCGCGGAACCCAGTGGTCCCATGTGAAAGATCCTGTCGCCCATCGCCTTGAAGGCGGGCAGGTGCGCGTCGTAAAGATCCTTGTCGCCGCCGGCCAGGATCGTGATCTTGCCCTGGGCAGCAAGATGCACACCACCGGTCACCGGCGATTCCATGGTGCGCACGCCGTGCTGCTTGGCAAGGTCGGCAAAACGCAGGATTTCGTCGCGCCCCAGTGTCCCCATCTCGATCCAGGTGCCGACCCCTTGCGTATCGCTCTGGTCAAAGCCGGCCAGGATGCCGTCCTTGTCGGCCAGCACTTCCTGGGTGGCGCCCGGGCTGGGCAGGCAGGTGATCACGGTATCGCAGCTTTCTGCGACGGCGCGCGGCGAGTCCACCCAGGTGGCGCCGAGATCGAGCACCATCCTGGCCGAATCCTTGTGGAGGTCGTGGACCATAAGGGGAAATCCGCCGCGCTGCAGGTTCGCCGCCAGTTGCCGGCCGATCGTTCCCAGGCCGATGAATCCGTAGCGCATGGTCTTCTCCCCAGACGTTTCTTAGATGATGACCTTGTTGGTCATTTCGAGATGCAGGTTGCTGCCGGTATAGGGATGCGCGCGGGCGACATCCTCGTCGAGTTCGACGCCGAGGCCGGGTTCGGTCGGCGGGATGACGTAGCCATCCTCCCAGCGCACCGGCTTCTTGATGATCCGGCCGTGGAAACCGCCCCAGGTCTCGATGCTCTCAAGGATCAGGAAGTTGGGGCTGCAGGCAGCAAGATGCACGTTCGCCATGCCGATGACGGGTCCGGCATAGAGATGCGGCGCGATCTGCGCGTAATAGCTCTCCGCCATGCTGGCGATCTTCTTGGCTTCCAGCAGGCCGCCGACGCGACCCACCTGCATCTGCAGGATCGAGGCGGCGCGGTTTTCCAGCACGCGGGCGAATTCGTATTTCGTCACCAGCCTTTCGCCGGTGGCGACGGGGATCGAGGTGCCGCGCGCGACCAGCGCCATCTCCTCGGGCTTTTCCGGCGGCGTCGGCTCCTCGAACCAGAGCGGCTCGTATTTTTCGAGGCGCTTCGCGAGGCGGATGGCGCCTGCCGTGGTGAACTGCCCATGGGTGCCGAAGAGCAGATCGGCCTTCGAGCCCACGGCCTCGCGGATGAGGCGGCAGAACTTCTCGCACAGATCCATCGATTCCAGCGAGGGCTGGCGAGGGTCGAAGGGAGAATAGGGGGCGGCCGGGTCGAACTTGATGCCGGTGAAGCCGAGCCCCGCGTAGTGGGCGGCGCGCTCGGCGGAGGCTTCGGGATTCCAGTAGATCGCGCTGTCCTGGCCCTTCGCGGTGTCGGGATAGATATAGGTGTAGGAGCGCAGGCGCTCATGCACGCGCCCGCCAAGGAGTTCGTAGACCGGCTTGCCGGTGGCCTTCCCCTTGATGTCCCAAAGGGCGATCTCGATTGCGGAAAGGACGCTCATGGCCGTGACGTCGGGGCGCAGCGTATAGCCGGAGCCATAGGCGAGGCGCCACAGTTTCTCGATATGGAAGGGATCCATCCCCTCGACATAGCGCTGGTACATGTCCTCGATCGCCGCCACCATGACCTTCGGCCCGAAGGCGGTGCCGTAGACTTCGCCCAGCCCCTCGATGCCGTCATCGGTAACGAGCTTCACGAAGATGAAGTACTGGCCACCGAAGGCAGGCGGCGGGTTGCCCACGACAAAGGTCTTCAATCCGGCGATTTTCATGGGGGACTCAACGTGTTTCGGTCAAGAAGAAGCGGGCAGGATAGGATATCCTGCCCGCCCGTCGCTATTGAGTTTTAGGCAAACCACCAGCGCTGGGTGATCTTCATGCCGTCGATGTCCCAGTTGGGTGCGATCAGGTCGGGGCGCCCGACCGCTTTGGAGTGCGCATTGACGTAGTTGTAGAACATCAGAACCATGACGCCGCCGTCATCGGCGACCAGTTCCTGCATCTCGGCATACATCGCCGCGCGCTTGACCTGGTCGAGTTCGGACCGCGCCGCCGCCAGCAGCTCGTCGAAACGGGCGTTCGACCAGAAGCTGTCGTTCCAGGCGGCACCGCTGGCATAGGCGGTGGTGAACATCAAATCCGGCGTCGGCCGGCCCGACCAGTAGGACAGGCACCAGGACTTCTTCATCCAGACGCTATCCCAATAGGCGTCGTCCGCTTCGCGGATGACGTTGATGTCGATGCCGCATTTGGCAGCCGATTCCTTCATCAGCTGCGCCGCGTCGACGGCGCCGGCGAAGGCTGCATCCGCCGCCGACAGGTCGACCTGGAGGCTGGAAAGGCCGGCTTTCTTGAGGTGGAACTTCGCCTTTTCCGGATCGAAGGTGTGCTTGGTGGCCGGGTCGTGGGAGAAGGGAACGCCCGGCGCGATCGGATTGTCGTTGCCCGGCGAACCATGGCCAAGAAGCACCTTCTTCACGATCTCCTCGCGGTCGATCGCGTATTTCAGCGCCAGGCGCACGTCCTTGTTGTCGAACGGTGCCATGGTGCAGTTCATCGGCGCCACGTAATGGGCAAAGCCACTCACTTCCGCGAGGTCGACATTCCCGCCGGACGCCATGCGGCCGGAGGTCTTGAGGTCGACGCGGTCGATGAAGTCGACGCTGCCGGCGCTCAGGGCGTTGCTGCGGGCCGCGACGTCGATGATGGTCAGGATCTCGATCTCGTCGAAATAGGTCTCGCGGTGATAATTGGCGTATCGCTTGCCTTCGCCGCGCACACCCGGCTCGAACTTGGTCATTTCGTAGGGGCCCGTACCGACCCCGGACTGCCAGTCGACCTTGCCGTCCGCAGCCGGCATGATCGGCATATGGTAGTCCGAGACGACATAGGGGAAGTCGGCGTTGCCGTCGGTCAGGGTCACGATCACCTTGTTTTTGCCGTCGGCCTTGACGTCGGCGACCGTTGAGAGCAGCGACTTCGCCGCGGACTTGGACTCTTCCGAGCGGTGATGGTTGATCGAGGCGACGACGTCATCCGAATCGACCGACTTGCCGTTGTGGAACTCGGTGCCGTTGCGGATGGTGAAGACCCAGGATTTGGCGCCATCCGAGCCTTCGAAGCTCTCGGCGAGGTCCGGGATGATCTGGCCGTCCGGCGCCACTTCGGTGAGGCTGGAGCGGAGCGACCCCCAGCCGAACGAACCGTTGAAGGTGTCGGGGAAGGTTGCGGGATCGAGGGTGTCGGTGGTGGCGCCGCTGCCCACGGCCATGCGGAAGCGGCCGCCCTTCTTGGGCTCGGCGCGGACGGCCTTGACGAACAGTGTTTCGGCGGCGACCGCGGTGACGCCGGCGGCCATCGCCAATTGCACGAAATCGCGGCGCGACATCTTGCCTTTCGCCGCCAGGTTTTTCATCGATTTGAGATCCATCGGTAACTTTCCTCCCCGTTATGTCGATTCCGGAATTGAGCGAAGCCGAGGTCACGGCACAGGGTACCGCCACCAGCCAAGCTTGTACCATTCGGCGCTTGACAGAAGCAAAAATCAAACGATGTATTATGGGCCTTAGGCCATAAAAATTTTGTCGGTCGCCATCGCATGTCCTATCACCTGCCGCCCCTCCCCTGGTTGCGTTCATTCGAGGCGGCGGCCCGGCGCGGCTCCTTCGCGGCGGCAGCCGGCGAACTTGGCCTGACTTCGGCGGCGGTCAGCTATCAGGTGCGGGCGCTTGAGCAATTGCTGGCCAACCCGCTGTTCGAACGCCTGCCGCGCGGCCTGCGCCTCACAGATATGGGCAAGGCCTATCTGCCGCCGATCCGCAAGGCCTTCAGCGAACTCTCGATCTCGACCATCGGCATTTTCGGACCGGAAGGCGATGCCACCCTCGATATCCGGGTGTCGGTCTCCTTCGCCGTCCTCTGGCTGGCGCCGCGCCTGGGCGATTTCATGGCGACACATCCGGGCTTTCGGCTGCGCCTCTTCTCCGCCGTCTGGGCCGACGCCCTGCCGACCGACCAGACCGACATCGATATCCGCTTCGGCCATGGCACCTGGCCGGGATTCACCGCCCGCCTGCTGGTCAACGATCCCATCGTCCTGGTGACGCCGATGGATTCGCGAGTTGCCGGGCCGCGCGATATCGACCCCGGCCAGTTGATCCATATCCTGGGGGTGGAGGGGGATTGGCAGGCGCTCTTCAGCGCGACCGACCAGCCGCCACCCTTCGACCAGGTCGGCATGACGGTCGACACCAGCCTGGCAGCGCTGGAAATGGTGGCCGCGGGCCACGGCGCCGCGCTGGTGCTGGAGCGATTCGCGCGCCCCTACATCGCCCAGGGCCGCGTCCGGCGGGTGCCGGACATACTCCTGCCCCAGGATCAGTCCCATTACCTGCTGACGCGCGACGGGTTCGAGGCACCGCGCGCCGAGGCCATGCTGTTCTGCGACTGGCTGCAGCAGCAACTGGCAACCGAAAGAGCCGAGACCCCTGCAACAGCGGCCGCGCGCCGCCGGAGATCCCATGGAAAGTGATTTCATCATCGTCGGCGGCGGTTCCGCCGGCTGCGTGCTCGCCAATCGCCTCAGTGCCGGCGGGCGCTACCGGGTCCTGCTCATCGAGGCGGGGCCGAGCGACCGCCGCTTCGACATCGACGTGCCGGTGGGTTACGCCCGCACTTATTTCGATCCGCGCGTCAACTGGATGTTCGAGAGCGCGCCGGTTCCCTCGCTCGGCAACCGGGTGATCTATTATCCGCGCGGCAAGGTGCTGGGCGGATCCGGTTCGATCAATGCCATGGTCTTCGCCCGCGGCCAGCGCGAGGATTTCGATGGCTGGGCGGCCGCCGGCAATCCCGGCTGGTCCTGGGCGGATTTGCTGCCCTTCTACCGCGCCATGGAAGACCACGATCTCGGTGCCAGCGATCTCCACGGCGCCGGGGGACCGCTCCATGTCACCCAGATCGGCCGCGACGCCCACCCGATCTGCAACACCTTCTTTCGCGCCGCGGAGGAGTTGGGTTTTGCTCACCTCGCCGATCTCAATGGCGCCGCGCAGGAGGGGGTCGGCCACTATCAGATCAACACCCGGAACGGCCAGCGCCATTCCTCGGCCAAGGCCTATCTGCGCCCGGCCTTGAAACGTCCCAACCTCACGGTCCTGACCGGGGCCCATGTGCAGCGGCTGGTGCTGGAGGGCCGCCGCGTGGTGGGCTTGCGCTACCGGCGCGACGGCGTGGAAACCGAGATCCGGGCGCGGCGCGAAGTGATCCTCGCCGCCGGCGCTATCGGATCGCCCCACCTGCTGATGCTCTCCGGCATCGGTCCGGCCGGGACGCTGAAATCCTTCGGCATCGACGTGGCGCTGGATGCACCCGCCGTGGGAGAGAATCTGCAGGACCATATCTGCTACGATCACTATTTCTCGGCGCGGGTGCCTACTCTCAACAACGAGCTCGGCCGTCTGTTCGGACAGGCCCTGGCCGGAATCAAATACGCCCTGTTGCGCCGCGGCCCGCTCTCCATGAGCCTCAACCAGGCCGGCGGCTTCGTGCGCTCCTCGTCGGCGCAGGAACGGCCCAACATCCAGCTCTATTTCTGTCCCCTCTCCTATGAAAAGGTGGGGCCCGACAGCCGTGCCCTGATCAAGGTCAATCCCGCCCCGGCCTTCAGCCTCAGCATCTCGCCGTGCCGGCCGCAGAGCCGCGGCTATCTCCGGCTGCGCGGGCCGCAGGCGGACACCGCGCCCGAGATCCAGCCCAACCTGCTGGCGGCCGACGAGGACGCGCGCGAGGTGGTGGAGGGCGTGCAGTTGCTGCGGCGGCTGGCCGCCACCCGCGCCCTTAGCGAGATCATCGCCGCGGAAACCAAGCCCGGTCCCGGCATCGCCAGCGCCGAGCAGATTCTCGCCTATGTGCGCGAGACGGCCTATTCGATCTTCCATCCCGTGGGGACCTGCCGCATGGGCCCGGATGCGCACGGCAATGTCGTCGATGCAAGCCTGCAGGTTCATGGTCTGCAGGGGCTGCGCGTCGTCGATGCCTCGATCTTCCCTACCATTCCCTCGGCCAACACCAACGCGCCGACGATGATGGTGGCGGAAAAGGGGGCGGCGCTGATCCTGGCCGCGGCCAATGCAACCTGACGCCGCGACCTGACGCCGCAATTCGACGCACGCCACCCTGGCGGGGCAAAGGAACTGGCAATCCACCCAGCCCGTGGCTATGGTTTGTCGATTCCAGATCCCTCGGATTTCTCATGAGCATTTGGGGCAAGATCATCGGCGGGGCCGCGGGCTTCGCAATGGGTGGGCCGCTGGGCGCCCTGCTGGGCGCGCTGGCCGGCCATGCGGTCGACCGCCAGCTTGAGCCCGAAGCCCTGCCGGCACCGCCGGACGACCGTCAGGGCACCCGTCAGATTGCCTTCACCATCGCCGTCATCGCCCTCGGTGCCAAGATGGCCAAGGCGGACGGCAAGGTCACGCGCGCCGAGGTGGCCGCCTTCAAGCAGGTCTTCAAGATACCGCCCGACGAGGTGAAGAACGTCGCCCGCGTCTTCGACCAGGCCAAGCGCGACGTTGCCGGATACGACGCCTATGCCCGGCAGCTGGCGCAGATGTTCGAGGACCGGCATCCGGTGCTGGAGGAGTTGATCGACGGCCTGTTTCACATCGCGCGCGCCGACGGCAATGTCGACGCGACCGAGATCGCCTTCATCCGCGACGTGGCGGCGATCTTCGGCTTCACCGATGCGGATTTCGCCCGCATGCGCGAGGCCAATCTCGGTCCGGATCTCGCCGATCCCTATACCCTGCTGGGGGTGCGGCGCGAGCAGTCGGACGAGGAGATCCGCGCCGCCTGGCGCCGCCTGATGCGGGAAAACCACCCCGACAAGCTGATGGCCGAGGGCCTGCCGCCGGAATTCGTGGCGCTCGCCAATGAAAAGGTGGCGTCCCTCAACGCCGCCTATGACAGGATTGCCAAGGAGCGCGGCATCAAGTAGGGGATCGGCCGCAACAACCGATCGATCCCTTCATGCCGCCAGCACCTCCCGTCATCGCCCTGCGCGACGCCGCCATCACCTTCGGCGGCAGGCCGCTGTTCAGCGGCATCACGCTGACCCTGGGCCGGGGCGAGCGCGTGGCCCTGGTGGGCGCCAACGGTTCGGGCAAATCGACCATCCTCAAGGCGCTTTCCGGCCAGATGGAATTGGATGCCGGGACCCGCTTCCTGCAGCCGGGCACCCGCATCGGCTATCTGTCGCAGAGCCCCGATCTCGGTGGCCGGGGGAGTGTGGCGGATTTCGTCGCTGCGGCCCTTGCCGGTGCCGAGGCGGACGACTACCGCATCGCCCGCGTGCTCGATCATCTCGATCTCGATCCCGCCCGCGACACGGCGACCCTTTCCGGTGGCGAGGGGCGCCGCGCGGCGATGGCGCGCGCCCTGGTGGCCGAGCCCGACGTCCTGCTGCTGGACGAGCCCACCAACCATCTTGACCTGCCCACGATCGAATGGCTGGAACAGGAACTGGCGCAGTTTCCCGGCGGCATCCTGATGATCAGCCACGACCGCGCCTTCCTCAAGGCGCTCTCGCGCCGGGTGCTGTGGCTGGATCGCGGCCGCCTGTTCGAGATGGAGGGCGGCTTCGCCGGTTTCGAGGACTGGTCCGCCAACATCATGGCCCAGGAAGCGGCCGAGGCGCGGCGCCTGGAAAAGAAGATCGAGCAGGAAGAATACTGGATGGCGCGCGGCGTCACCGCCAGGCGCTCGCGCAACGAGGGCCGCCGCCGCGGGCTGATGGCCCTGCGCAAGGAGCGGGCCGAGGCCCTGCGTGCGATCGGCCGCGCCCGGCTGGAACTGGGCGAGGCGGTGCAGGGCGGCCAGCTGGTGATCGAGGCCGAGAGGATCGGGAAATCCTTCGCCGCGCCGGATGGCGGCCAGCGCGTCATCGTGAAGAATTTCTCGACCCGCATCCAGCGCGGCGACCGCATCGGCATCATCGGCCCCAACGGGGCCGGCAAGACCACGCTGATCAAGCTGCTCACCGGTGCCATCGCCCCGGACGAAGGCCGGATCCGCCTTGGCACCAATGTGGTGCCGCTCTATCTCGACCAGCGGCGCGAGAGTTTCGATCTCGACAGGACCCTGTGGCAGACCCTGGCGCCGGGCGGCGGCGATTCGATCATCGCCCATGGCCGCCAGCGCCATGTGGTGGCCTATCTGCGCGACTTCCTGTTCGACGAGAAGCAGGCCACCATGCCGGTGCGCGCTCTCTCCGGCGGCGAGCGGGCGCGCCTGCTCCTGGCCAAGCTGTTCGCACAGCCGGCCAATTTCATCATCCTCGACGAGCCCACCAACGATCTCGACATGGATACGCTCGATCTGCTGCAGGAGGTGCTCTCCGAATTCGACGGCACGGTGATGGTGGTGAGCCATGACCGCGACTTCCTCGACCGTCTCGCCACCTCGATCATCGCGGTGGAGGGCGACGGCGTGGTGGAGGAATATCCCGGCGGCTATTCCGACTATCTCGACCAGCGCAAGCTGGCCGAGCGCCACGCGGTGGCGGCGCGGCCCGCGCGCAAGGCGCCCGCCGCCGCGACCCCGGCATCTGCGACACCGGCTTCCGCGGCCGCGGCATCGGCTCCGGGCGCAGGGGCCGCGCGCTGGTCGTCGAAGGACCAGCGCAGTCTCGACCAGGTGGCGGACCGCATGACCACGCTGGAGGCCGAGATCAGCACCATCGAGGCGGCGCTCGCCGACCCCGATCTCTACAGCCGCGATCCCGGCAAGTTCGAGAAGGCGAGCCAGCTTCTCGCCCAGAAACGCAACGAGCTCGAGACGGCGGAACTCCGCTGGCTCGAGCTCGAGGAATTGCGCGCCGCCGCAGGCTAGCGCGCGGCGCCGGTTGGCGGCAGCGGGATCAGATCGCCGCCGTCATCATGATCTCGACCTTCCATTTCGGATCGGCGAGCTT
>JAEUKV010000087.1 GCA_016794165.1 Rhodospirillaceae bacterium | reverse complement strand
GCGCCAATGGCGCTGGCGGGGTCGAACACGAACTCGTCCAGACGGACCATGGCGTTGGGCCCGACGTCAAAGCGGGTCTCGTCGAGAAAGCGCATCGAGGTCCCGCCGGCGTCGCCGGTCTCCACGGTATCGAGTGCCATGACCTCGTCCTGGAAGCGAATCTCGCGCGGGTCGGATCCGCCCTCTGGGGTCGCCACCGCGCCGCGATAATCCTCGAGGATTACGTTGCCGATGGTTTCGGCCGAGGCGCTGGAGCAGAGAAACGCAGCGAAGGTGGAAATGGCCAGGCCACGTGCTGCGGGACGAACGATGGCGGGCCAGAAGGTGGCGCCACTGGCGCTCCGGTTACTCTTGAGAACCGTGATCAGATTGTTGCAAGGCATGACCGTCACTCTCTATTGGACCTGGCCGTGAGCCGTGGGTCGCAGTTGGTGCTGAGCTTCCGTTCGAGCGAAATTGTAGGCAAACTTTATATAAAGGCCCCGGCGCGCACTAGCGGCCAACAGGCCAAATCCTCACATGCTTTTGTGTGGCGCGATGATTCCTCGCTCCAAACGGAAAGACGCCAAGACCTCGACTTCGGCTTGACCTGGCGCTTTTTGCGCCGCAACACTACGCAACAACCCGTGATTTCGTTGCACTTAGAGGATTCGAAGGATTCGCTTGATGATCGGCCGCCTCAACCACGTCGCCATTGCTGTTCCCGACCTCGACCAGGCGTCGGCGCTTTACCGCGATACCCTCGGCGCCAAGGTTTCCGCCCCCCAGGCGCAGCCGAAGCACGGTGTTACCGTGGTCTTCGTTGAGTTGCCGAACACCAAAATCGAGCTTCTTCACCCGCTCGGCGCCGATTCGCCGATCGCCGCCTTTCTGGCGCGAAACCCCAGCGGCGGCATTCACCATGTCTGCTACGAGGTGCCGGACATCCTGGCCGCGCGCGACCGCTTGAAGGCCACCGGCGCCCGCGTCCTGGGGGACGGCGAGCCCAAGATCGGCGCCCATGACAAGCCGGTGCTGTTCCTGCATCCCAAGGACTTCGCCGGAACCCTGGTGGAACTGGAACAGGCTTAGGCCCGCCGCCATGTCCGGTTTCATGACCCAGTTCTTCATCTTCCTCATCATCTGGTGGCTGGTGCTGTTCGCCGTCCTGCCCTGGGGTGTCCGGCGCCAGGAAAGCGACGAGGTCGGCCACGATCCGGGCGCGCCGGCCAATCCCATGCTGCTGAAGAAGGCTGTGATCACCACCGCCATCGCCCTGGCTCTCTGGGGTGCCTTCTTCCTCGCGACACAGTATCTCGGCTTATCCATTCTGGAACTCACCGGCGTCGCGCGACCCTCGTGAATGCCTGAAGGCGCACGGTACCCAGACTCCTTTCGACAGGATTGCCTGCGCGGTATGGCTCGGACGGTCCGGCCCCAGAATGGCCCACCCTGACGGAGAGCCCTGCCTGTCAGGTTCGGTTAAATCCCAAGGCACACAAATGGAAAGAGGCAGACCTTTCGGTCTGCCTCTCGGACCCAACGAACAGGTCCCCCCCCACCGTCAGAATTTGTCGTTTGTCGTCCCAGAACTTGGACCGTGCGGTCTCTTGATTGCAGCCTCGTTGCCAGCTCCCCCGGCTGGTGGACTGAACCCTAACCAAAAAATTCATCGAAGTCACTGCGCCATTTGATGAATTCGGCCTTTTTTTGAGGTGCGATCCGAAAGAAAATGAAAGTGCGTTTCCAATCGCCAATCCCGGCCGTTGTCCATCAACCACGCCAATCTCGTATCTTTCCGGGGCGTAGAGGAACCAAAGTGTTGGAAATGCGAAAGTAGGATTAATGATGCGTCGCAACATGCCGTATTTCTCTCCTCCCAACACACGCTTCAAATCGGATTGGGGCACGCGGGCGAAACCGCCAACTGGAACCAGGGCATCATGAAAGCCGACCACTTGCTGGGCAATTCTTCGGGCCTGCCATTTCCGAGCAGAGAACTCGCCCCGGGGGATCGCTTTCCGAACTTCCTGCTCCCGGATCAGACCGGCACCGTCCGCTCGTTTCTCGAGCGTGCGATCGGTCACAGGCTCCTGCTGCTGATCGACCCAGACGACGACACCATCAGGGCTGTCGCCGGAATGCCGCTGGCCGCGGCAGGAATTGATCTACTTGCCATCGTTCCCGGTTCACCGAGCGATGCCAAGGGGCGCGCCCTTCGGTGTGGCGTAGATTTTCCTTTGTTGGCGGATGGCAACGGGAAGATCCTGACGGCGTTGCAAGGCCTCGCGAATGCGAGCGCGCCGGCCAAACTCGCCTTTCTGCTCGATGCCAATCAGCGCGTCCTGAGCGTCGAATACGATGGCGATCTGGAAACCTGGCTGCGGCAATGGCAGGGGAGCCCTCCGGCCATGGCGACTGCTCCCTGCCTGAACCAGGTTGCTCCCGTGCTGATCGTTCCCAACGTCCTGTCGCCGGAGATGTGCCGCGGTCTGATCGGCCGGTGGGAAACCATTGGCCATGAAGAAGGCGGGGTGCATTCGATCGTCGAGGGTGTCGAAGTCACCCGAACCTATCATGCGATGAAGCGTCGCCGGGATCACAAGATAAAGGATGCTGCCATCCTCAAGCCCCTGATTCAGTTGGTCGGGCGACGCCTGGCACCGGAACTGGACAAGGCCTTCGCATTCAACGGGTTCAAGTTCGACCGGTTCATCGTCACCTGCTACGAGGCCGAGCGCGGCGACTACTTCCGCCGCCATCGCGACAATCTCAGCCCCAGCACGGCCGACCGGCGCTTCGCTCTCACGATTAATCTCAACACCCCGGAATACGAGGGCGGCGAATTGGTCTTTCCGGAATACGGCCCGGAGCGGTACAGCCCGCCCGCCGGCGGCGCCATCCTG
>JAEUKV010000067.1 GCA_016794165.1 Rhodospirillaceae bacterium | reverse complement strand
GGCAGGATGCCGCGCAGCTCCGGGTCGATCCAGTAAAGCTCGGGGTCGTTGCGGGCCTCGGCCATCGGAAAGATGCCGATCGCATAGGCGCGCAGCAGCATCTCCGGGGTGATCTTCGGCTGCCTGGTCCGGTTGGACATCGCCACCTCATCCGCCGCCTCGCCACGAGTCGAAGCGTAGCGCGCGGCCGGGCGGGAGTCATGCCTGGAATTTTTTCAGCTTTGCCAGCATTGCACCAACTCGCGCCGATCACTACTCGTCATCCCCGGGTTCAGCCCGGGGATGACAAGAAGAAAGAACGGCGATGCAGAACCCACCCGCGCCGTCGACGCGGGTCGGCCTTCGCAGACGGGGGGCGGGCCGTGATGGCTGCAACTGAATCAATCCAGGCGCGCGATCCGCCATCGCTCCCGCACGGGAAGTTGGAGATTTATTCCCGTATAACGTTAGCCTATAATACCGGTGAACTGACCGCGAGTCTGGGGGGAAGTGCCACACGCGGCATGCAGGCGTTCGAGGCGGGTGGAGATGCCGACAAATCGGTGTCTGATGCCAAGTCTGTTCCCACTACAGCAGCCCCATAGGAGAGTTGTATGAGATCAGCAGCAATCTGTGCTTCGATTGCTTTCACGCTTGGTTCTAGTTCTCTCGCTGCTGCTGAAGATGCCAAGATTAAGAATCGGGGTCAGTATTAAGAATCGGGGTCAGAGTGAAGAATCGGGGTCAGAGTGAGATTATTGCCGGCAGTGCCGGATCGTGGCAGGATGTGCGCCACGGCAACAGCCTGACGCGGAGATCGCGATGGCCCGTCTCGGCCGCTATTTCCTGAAAGACCAGCCGCTGCATGTGATCCAGCGCGGCAACAACCGCGCGCCGATCTTTTTCGACGAGGCGGACTACCGGCTCTATCTCGCCTGGCTGGGCGAGGCGGCGGCGGCGCAGCGCGTACGCGTCCACGCCTATGTGCTGATGACCAACCATGTGCACCTGCTCCTCAGCCCCACCACGGCCGAAGGGTTGCCGCGGCTGATGCAGAGCCTCGGCCGGCGCTATGTCGGCCATGTCAACCGGACCTACCGGCGCAGCGGCACGCGGTGGGAGGGGCGCTACCGGGCGGCACCGATCGAGGCGGAGCCCTATCTCCTCGCCTGCCAGCGCTACATCGAGCTCAATCCGGTGCGCGCCCGCATGGTGCGGCATCCGCGCGACTATCCCTGGTCGAGCTACCCTGCCCATGCCGAGGGGGCGGCGGATGCGCTGCTCACCGACCACCCGCTCTATTCCGCCCTGGGTGACGACGCGGCCTCGCGGCAGAAGGCCTGGCGGGCGCTGTTCCGCGCCGCCCTGCCGGCGGCGACGGTGGACGAACTGCGCCGCGCCACCAATGGCGGCTGGGCGCTGGGCAGCGAGCGCTTCAGGGCGAAGATCGCGCGCGTGGCCGGCCGCCGCGCCGACCCGCTCCCCGCTGGCCGCCCGCGCCACGACTCCGAGACGCGGCAGAGGCGGCTGCTGTGAGGAGCGTCGGAGGGATCGGGGAAAATAGGAGTCTGACCCCGATTTGCTTCTGCGATGCTCTGCCAAATCATGAAGTATTGCACTCGATTATGGAGACTGCTGAAGGGCGCTGTAGATGACGGAATTGAGTGCCTGGGTAGCTGCTCTTGATGGCGGCAAGTACACGAAGTGGGCGGCTGATCTGACAGAGACGGAGTTGCACGATCTCCTCTGGTGCATCGGTGAGTTCTGCGTTCGCAACCCAGATGGATACATCCCCCACTATGGAGCACATGACATCTGGCGCCATCGTATGCGTACGGCGCTGGAGACCATCCATCGGATTTATAAACGTGAGGACACCTCGGACTGGAAAGACCGAATGCAGATGGCTATCAGAGGTACTTACGAGCCGACCCTGCCGGAGATTCGGGCAGAGCTAGTGGACGTAGCCTTGCGCTGGGAAGCTAGGTTCAGCGTGATGCCGGCGATAACATCCCAAGTGTCTGAATACGATGCAGCGATCATGCTTGGCATGTCTCCAGACGATTACATAATTGCAATGAAAGGTCGGACGGCAGTCGCAAGAGGTTATGATTTCGAGTACAATCAACGACGGTATCAAATCAAAGCCAACAGACCGAGCGGAAAGAAAGGGAGTAAGGTCACGTTGGTTGGCAAAGCCAACAACTTTGACTGGGACCGTCTCGTGTGGATTCTCTATGACCGTCATTTCGACGTCAAGGAGGCGTGGGAGTGGGAGGTCGAAGAGTACAAAAGAGTCATCGGCAACTTGAAGCGTGTTTCACCGCATCACATGCGCCATGGTCGCGCATTGAAAGCAAAAACGTGGTCAGAGTGAGATTGTTGATGATGGCCCGCGGTGGCGGTACCCACGGCCCACGGGCTCTCAACCCGCGACGAACTTCTCCAGCCAGCGGATATCGTAATCGCCGTTGATGAAATCCGGCGCGGTGACCAGACGCTGGTGCAGCGGGATGTTGGTCTTGACGCCGAGGATGACCATTTCCTCCAGCGCGCGCCGGGCGCGCATCAGGCTTTCGTTGCGGGTCTTGCCGTGGACCACCAGCTTGGCGATCAGGCTGTCGTAATTGGAGGGCACCTTGTAGCCGGCATAGAGCGCTGAATCGACGCGCACGCCGAGGCCGCCCGCGGCGTGGAAATCGGTGATGCGGCCGGGCGAGGGCATGAAGGTTTCCGGGTCCTCGGCATTGATGCGGCACTCGATGGCATGGCCGGTGAAGGTGATGTCCGACTGGCTGAAGCCGAGGGGGGCGCCGGAGGCCACGCGGATCTGCTCGCGGACCAGGTCGATGCCGGTGATCATTTCCGAGATCGGGTGCTCGATCTGCAGGCGCGTGTTCATCTCGATGAAATAGAACTTCCCGTCCTGGAACAGGAATTCGATGGTGCCCACCGAACGATAGCCCATCGCCTTGACCGCCTTCACCGCGATGTCGCCGATCTCGGCGCGCTGGTCGGCGTTGAGGGCGGGCGAGGGGGCTTCCTCCAGCACCTTCTGGTGCCGCCGCTGCAGGGAACAATCGCGCTCGCCGAGATGCACGGCATTGCCGTGATTGTCGGCCAGGATTTGGATCTCGATATGGCGCGGATGCGAGAGGTACTTTTCCATGTACATGGCGTCGTTGCCGAAGGCGGCCTTGGCCTCCGCCTTGGCCATGGAGAGGGCCTCCATCAGTTCGCCGGGATGGGTGGCGACCTTCATGCCCTTGCCGCCGCCGCCCGCCGCCGCCTTGAGGAGGACCGGATAGCCGGTCTCCTCGGCGATGCGCGGCGCATCGGCGTCGCTCACCGCGCCGTCGGAACCGGGTACGCAGGGGATGCCGAAGCGTTTCGCCGTCAGCTTCGCCTCGACCTTGTCGCCCATCTGCGAGAGGTGATCGGGGGAGGGGCCGATGAAGGTGAAGCCGTGTTCCTCGACCATCGCCGCAAACTTGGCATTCTCCGAGAGGAAGCCGATGCCGGGATGGATC
>JAEUKV010000066.1 GCA_016794165.1 Rhodospirillaceae bacterium | reverse complement strand
TCACAGCGCCCGGCCTTATCATTGTCGCGGAATGTGCTAAAAGTCGCCCCCGGAACGGCCTGAAACAATTGGACTTAACCTGATGTCATCAAGCCCCACCACCGGCGCCGCCGGTGCCAATCCAGCCAGCAAAACCGCCAGTCCCAGTGCCCCCGGTGTGAGCCCCAAGGGGACCCCGGAAGCGACTCCTGGCGCAACCCCTGCCGCGGCCGAGAAGCCCGCGCCCGCAGGCAAGCCGGCCCCGGCTGGTGCCAAACCGGCCGCCGCGGCGGGCGCAGCGCCCGCGGCTGCTACTCCTGCCGGCAATGCCCCAAGTGCCGCCAACATCCAGGCGGCCCTGGCGGCAGCCAAGGCGAGCGGCGCGATCCCGGCTGGCGCCGGCGCGCCGTCGACCAGTCCCGGCCAGCAGCAGGTGGCGGCCCAGGCGCCGGCCGGGCCACCGGCGGAATACTCCGGGCCGGTGCTGCGCGAGGATCCGCTGCTGTCCTGCCTCGTCATCCTCACCCGCATCTTCTCCAATCCGCGCTCGCCGGCGGCGATCGCCCATGGCCTGCCGATCAGTGACGAGGGGCTGACGCCCGACCTCTTCCTGCGCGCCGCCGACCGCATCGGTCTCGCCGCCAACAAGGTCCGAAAAAAGATCGACCAGATCGATTCCATGACCCTGCCGGCCGTGCTGCTGCTCAAGGACCGCAAGGCCTGTGTGCTGCTCTCGGTGCCCAAGGATGGCCGGGTCGAGGTGGCGACGCCCGACACCATGGACGGCTCGCACCCGATCGCGGTCGCGGAACTGGCCGAGCTTTATACCGGGCAGATGCTGGTGGTGCGGCCGAAGATCCGTCTCGACACCCGGTCCTCCGACGTCACCGAAGCCAAGACCCGGAACTGGTTCTGGAGCAGCGTGCTGCGCTACACCCCGGTCTATTTCGAGGTGATCGTCGCCGCTTTGCTGGTCAATTTCTTCACCATCGCCACGGCGCTGTTCTCAATGCAGGTCTACGACCGCGTGGTGCCGAACAAGGCGAAGGAGACACTGCTGATGCTGGCGGCCGGCGTGCTGCTGGTGTTCGCCTTCGACTTCATCCTGCGAACCTTGCGTGCCTATTTCCTCGACATGGCCGGCAAGGCGCTCGACCGCAAGGTCTCCTCGGCCCTCTTCCAGCAGATCCTCTCGATCCGCATGTCCTCGGGCCCGCAATCGGCCGGCGCCTTCGCCAGCAACATCCAGCAATATGAGACGCTGCGCGACTTCTTCACCTCGGCCACGCTCTCGGCGATCATCGACCTGCCGTTCGTGATCATCTTCCTGGTGATCATCTACGTCATCGCTGGCGACGTGGCGATCGTGCCGGCGGTGCTCATCCCGCTGGTGATCCTGGTCTCGATCCTGGTGCAGTTCCCGATGAAGAAGGCGGTCGAACGCTCGTACCGTGAAAGCGCCCAGAAGCATGCGACGCTGGTCGAGGCGATCAACGGTCTCGACATGATCAAGGCCACCTCGGCGGAGGGCCAGCTGCAGCGCGACTGGGACGGATACGTGGCGGCCAGTTCCGAATCCGCCAAGACCTCGCGTTTCTGGTCCACCATCGCGGTGAACTTCGTGATGATGTCCTCGAACCTCGCCTTCGTCGGCGTGATCCTGGTGGCGTGCTACAAGATCTTCAACCACGATCCCGCTTCGGACGTGGCGCCGCTCACCACCGGCGCGATGGTCGCCGCCTCGATGCTGACCAGCCGCGCCATGGCGCCCCTGGGCCAGATCGCCGGGCTGATCGTGCGCTTCCACCAGTCCTGGACCTCGCTGCAGGGCCTCAACCGCATGATGGACCTGCCGATCGAGCGACCGGTCGGCAAGGTGTTCCTGCGCCGCCCGATCATCGAGGGGGCGATCGAGTTCCGCAACGTGGTGTTCAAATACCCCAACGCCCAGGTGTCTGCGCTTGACGGTGTCTCCTTCCGGATCCAGCCGGGCGAGCGCGTCGGCATCGTCGGGCGCATCGGTTCCGGCAAGACCACGATCGAGCGCCTGGTGCTGGGCCTGTTCGAACCGACCGACGGCGCGGTGCTGGTCGACGGGGTCGACATCCGCCAGCTTGATCCCACCGATCTCCGGCAGTCGATCGGCTGCGTGCTGCAGGACCCGCATCTTTTCTTCGGCTCGGTCAAGGACAACATCACGCTTGGCGCCCCGTATGTCGATGAGGATTCGGTCATTCGCGCGGCGACTCTCGCCGGCGTCGACCAGTTCGTGCGCCAGCATCCGTCCGGCTACGACATGCCGGTGGGCGAGAACGGGCGCTATCTCTCCGGCGGCCAGCGGCAATCGGTGGCCGTCGCGCGCGCCATGCTGCTCAACCCGCCCATCCTGCTGCTGGACGAACCAACCTCGTCCATGGACAATTCGACCGAGAACGCGTTCAAGGCGCGCCTTGGCGAGATCGCCCATGGCAAGACCATGATCCTGGTGACGCATCGCAACTCGATGCTCTCGCTGGTGGACCGGCTGATCGTGCTCGACCGCGGCAAGGTCGTTGCCGACGGACCCAAGGCGGGCGTGCTCGACGCTCTGATGAAGGGGCGCATCCGCGCCAGTGAAGGCTAAGCAACCATGTCGATAACCAACAAGGACCTGTGGGTCGATCCAGCATCGTCGGAACGCGAGAGCACCAAGCTGTTCGGGCATATCCTGCTGCTGGCGATCCTGGTGGTCGCGGTCGCCTTCATCGGCTGGTCGCATTTCGCGGTGCTCGACGTGATCACGCGCGGCGAGGCGAAGGTGGTGCCCTCGAGCCAGACCCAGGTCATCCAGAGTCTCGACGGCGGCATCCTCGAAGAGATGAAGGTGCGCGACGGCGAACTGGTCGAGAAGGGTCAGCCGATCCTGATCATCCGCAACGACACGGCGCGGGCGAGCCTTGCGGAACTGACGCAGCGCTATTTCATCGCCGCCGCCGCGGTAGCGCGCCTGCAGGCCGAGATCGACGGCGTGCAGTCCGCGGACGAGATCCAGTTTCCCGAGGACGTGCTCGAGAAGGCGCCGGACAAGGTGCAGGGCGAGAAGGCGCAGTTCTCGGTCCGCTTTGCACAGCTGATCTCGCAGCAGGCGACCCTCAACGACGAAGTCAGCCAGCGCCGCCAGCAGGTGAGCGCCATCGACACCAAGATCAAGTCCGCCCGCAGCCTGATCGGCACGGCGCAGAAGCGACTCGACAACCTCATCAAGCTGCGCGCCGCTGGCGGCGCCGGCGAGAACGAAGTCCTGGAGGCCCAGCAGCAGGTCCAGCAGTTCCAGGCCGACATCGAAAACGCCCAGGCCGAGCGGCCGGCTGCCACCGCCTCGCTCCAGGCCGCCGAATCGAAGATGGCGGAGGCGGTGGCCACCTACCGGGCCCAGGCGGCGCAGGAACTGGCCAAGCACCAGTCCGATCTCTACACGGTGCGGGAATCGATGAAGGACGCCAGTGCCAAGGTGCGCCGCACCGAAGTGCTTTCGCCGGTCCACGGGACGGTCAAGGACATCAAGATTCGCACCATCGGCGGCGTCATTCAGCCCGCCGAGGATATTATGGAAATTGTTCCTATAGAGGATAATCTTCTTATAGAAGCGCAGATTCGGCCCCAGGACCGCGGTTTCATCGCCCCGGGGCAGCCGGCCAAGATCAAGATCACGGCCTATGATTTCAGCATCTATGGCGGACTTGACGGCGTGGTCGAGGACATCAGCGCGGATGCCATTGAAAACGAGAAGAAAGAGTTGTATTTCCGGGTCCGCCTGCGCACGGATAAGAGTTTCCTGATGGGCAAGCAGGGCGAGGAACTGCCAATTATTCCGGGCATGACTGCCTCGGTGGACATTCTGACCGGCAAGAAGACAGTCCTTCAATACCTGCTCAAGCCGATCCTGAAGGCTAGGGAAGAGGCCCTGACCGAACGCTGATGCGGGAAAAATCTTAGGCTTTCCGCCAAGAAAAAGTTGCTGCATCAACGTGCTAAATCGGGTAAAAGCTTGACGTGGAATTGCATTAAAATATGCTTAAGATGAGCGATCCAATGTAGTCCCGTGTGCGAATCGCCAATTGTTTGC
The DNA here is from genome assembly GCA_016794165.1 of Rhodospirillaceae bacterium. Taxonomy (GTDB): domain Bacteria; phylum Pseudomonadota; class Alphaproteobacteria; order Dongiales; family Dongiaceae; genus Dongia. The sequence goes on along the minus strand of JAEUKV010000066.1, from coordinate 1,826 downwards.
AAGCGGGCAGTCTTCTTTTTGGGGGTACACGCATGACTGGATTTTCGCGGACGCGCATTTCAAAGGCGCTGCTGCTGGGCGCCGTGGTCGGGATGACGATCGGTTTTGGGAGCGCTGGGGCGCAGGCAATGTCGCTGCAGGAAGCGATCCAGCTTGTCGTCACCACCAACCCGACGGTGGGCGAGCAGGTGAAAAACCGCCGCTCGATCGATCATGAATTGCGCCAGGCGCGCGGCCTCTACCTGCCGCAGATCGACGCGCAGTTCAATTTCGGGCCGGAATTCTCCGAAAACGGCGGTGTGGACCGTCCGGATCCCGCCCTCGACCAGGGACCGCACGACAACGGCCGTTGGTTGTTCAAGCGCGATGCGCAGGTCAGCCTGCAGCAGCGCATCTTCGACGGCGGCTTCACCGACAGCGAAGTCGAGCGTCAGATCGGCCGCATCAAGTCGCAGGCCGAACGCATCCAGGACCTGGCGCAGGTCGAATCGCTCGACGCCGTTCGCGTCTATCTTGACGTGCAGCGCCATCAGGAGCGTGTGATCAACGCCGAAACCAACGTTCGCACCCATGAAAACATCCTTGGTCTGGTGCAGTCGCGCGCCGAACTCGGCGGCGGCAACATCGCCGACGTGCGCCAGGCGGAGGCCCGTCTTGCCACGGCGCGGTCGAGCCTGATCGAGATCCAGGGCGACCTGCGGAACTCGCAGGCCGAATTCCTGCGCATCGTGGGCCAGCCGGCGGAGAACCTTGAGCCGGTGGCGGCCAATCCCGACATGCCGATCCCGGGCGACGTCGACCAGTCGGTCGCACGCGGCATGCAGATGAACCCGAAGGTCCGCCTCGAGAAGCACGACATCGACGTCGCGCAATCGGAACTCGACAAGGAAGATTCGGTGTTCTGGCCGCAGCTCAGCCTCGAACTGACCGGCAATGCCAATCGCTGGAACAACGGTCGCGAAGAGCAGACCTACAACGCCGCGGCGCAGGTGTTCGTTCGCTACAACCTCTATCGTGGTGGCGCCGATATCGCCCGCTCCAAGGAGTTCAAGGAGCACATCAACGAACAGCTCGAGCAGCTCCGCCAGCGCGAGCGTGAGGTCGAGGAAGATGTGCGTATCTCCTGGGCCGATCGTCAGACCCAGCAGGAGAGCGTCGAGAACCTGTCCAAGCAGGTCGATGCCAACCAGCAGACCGTCGACGTCTATCAGCAGCAGTTCGATATCGGCCAGCGCGGCCTGCTCGATCTGCTCGATGCCGCCAACGACCTGTTCAACTCGCAGGATGCGTTGATCACGGCGCGGTCGCAGGAAGTGTTTGCGAACTACCGCATCGTCGCCGCGCAGGGCGAGCTGGTGCAGTATGTCGGCGCGTCGATGCCGCTGGAAGCGACGCCGGACGAAGTCACCTACGCCGAATAATCTGGCGCAGCGACGACGGATTGCAAAACCCCGCGGCCTTGGCCGCGGGGTTTTGTGCATTCGGGGGACGCGATGGTTCCGCAACAGCCAGGCGCCCCGACCTTGCTCGGTTGCGGGCCCCCCGCGGCTGGCACAAGCTCTGACGGGGTAGATTGTGAGGATGGGTATGGACAGGGGCCAGTGGAGGCCCGGGCCGGAATCGAACCGACGTACGAGGATTTGCAGTCCTCTGCATGGCCACTCTGCCACCGGGCCCAAGCGCGCGGCCGAGCCCTGGATCACGTGTTCCCGGACCGGCCATCTAAGGCGAGCGCACGTATAGAGCTTGAAGCCGGGCAGGGTCAAGTGTGGCGGATCAACGGAAATTCGCCGATCTCTCACCTCCGGCGGTGGCATTCTGGTGAC
>JAEUKV010000038.1 GCA_016794165.1 Rhodospirillaceae bacterium | reverse complement strand
GGCCGAAGGCGCGCCACCCAGCGGCTCGCTTGAAATGTATCTCGATGCCGGCTCGGCGCTCTGGACGTTCGCCGGCGTGACACCGCCGCATGCCGGCCAGCTTGCCGTCAATGCCCGGATCCGCGCTGCGCAGGACTGGCTCACGGAGGCGCGGCTGGAAGCGAACTGGTCGCTCACGGCAACGTCGTTCGACTATCCCGGTCTGCCGGCGCCGCTCAGCGGGACCCTGGCAGCCACCAGCCGCGTCGACCGCAACCACATGGAGATCAACGACCTGGCCGCGACGTTCACCGGCGGCCTTGCCCCCGATTGGTCAACCAAACTTACCGGCCTGCTCGAAGTCGAGTCACTTGCCGAGACACCCAAACTCAACGGCACCCTGTCACTGGAAAGCGGCGGCAAGACGCTGTCCCTGGCCGATTGGGGACTGCCCGGCGCCACGCTTGCACAGCCCTCGCTCTCGCTCGCAACGCGCCTTGATGCCAGCATGGGGGATGACGGGGCATTCGAGCTGAGCCTTACCCTGCAGGAACCGGCCACCCTCAGCGCCGCCAGCGTGGCACTGCCCGGCGGTGTCGCCCTGCCGAAGGCGACCGCCATCACGCTGGCCACCGCCGACCAGCCCTTCCTGCGACTTGCGCGGGACACCATGCGCCGGCTGGTGGCGGATCTGGCCCTCCCCCTCGGCAAGACCAGCCTGACCCTGGAGGTCCCGGCGCTTGAACCCAAGGGACCGGCTGAGCGACTGATCCTTGCCATGCCCGCCGCCACGCTCACCGCGCAGTACGATTCCGCGCCGGAACCAGCGGGTCCGGCCGGATTTACCGCCGCACTCGACCTCAAGGGCGCCCAGATCGCGGTCCCGACGCGCGGCATCGCGCTCGGTGCCGTCGCCATCAATGCGATCCAGGATACGACCGGCACCAAGCTCGAAATGACCAGCGGCAGCGTCACCGGGCTGGGTGCCTTCGTGCCGGTGCGGGCGGAGATCGAGGCGACCCTCGCCGGCAGCGCCACTCGGTTCAAGGCAAGATTCCGCGGCATTGAGCAGCCACTCGATCTCGCCCTCGACGGAAGCGCCGACCTCGTCAGCCAAAAGGGCGAAGTTGAAGTCAAACTGGCACCGCTCGACTTCGCCGTCGGCGGGCTGCAGCCCTACAATTTCTTTCCCCCCTTGCGCAGCTATTTCGAGGATGTTTCGGGCCGCATCGAGGCCACCGGTCCGGTGCAATTCGCCAAGGGCAAGCTCAGCTCCGCGCTCAAACTTGGAATCGAAAACTTCTCCGGCAAGGTTGGTCCGGTCCACCTCATCAACGTCAACAGCGTGATCGAGATCGACCGGCCCTGGCCGCTTTCCACCAGGCCGAACCAGGCCGTGGCGATCGAACTTGCCGATGTCGGCCTGCCGCTCAAGGACGCCTTGTTCCGCTTCAAGGTGAGCAACGGCACCACGATGGATGTCGCGGAATCGCGCCTGGAACTGGCCGGCGGCCAGGTGCGGCTGGACCCGGTCACCTTGAACTTCGACGCACCGGTCCACAATCTGCGTCTCGGCGTCAATCAAATCTCGGTGAGCCGCCTGTTCGAACTGGTCGGCATTGCCGGCCTCTCCGGCGAAGGGTCGATTTCCGGCGCCGTTCCCGTCACCATTTTCCCCGGCGGCATCGCCATTCCCGATGCCGAATTGCGGGCCGACGCCCCCGGTGTCCTGCGCTATGACCGCGACCAGGCACCGCTCGCCCTGCAGAGCGCCGGTGAATCGGTGGCACTCGCCCTGCAGGCCCTGGCGGACTTCCATTACGAAGAATTGATCGTCAATCTGCGCCGCAGCCTGGCCGGCGACGTCCATCTGGGATTGCATATTTCCGGCCGGAACCCCAGCTTCTACGACGGTTATCCGGTCGAATTCAATCTCACGGTCGAGGGGCGCCTCGATCAGGCCCTGCGCGAGGGCTTGGCCGGATATCAGGTGCCGGATATGATCCAGGAACAGCTTGAGAACCTAACGCCCTAGCGGGAACATCCCCTTGGGCCCGAGAGCTACAGAATGAAAGGCAGGAACGTGCCAAGACCAGCGCAAATCAGGACCGTGCTCGGCGGCATCGCCGTCCTCGGCCTCCTCGCCGCCTGCAACCCGACCGTCAAGGTCGAGGCGCCGGACAAGCCGATTGTGATCAACCTCAACGTCAAGATCGAACAGGAAGTCCGCGTCAAGATCGACAAGGACGTCGAGAATCTCGTGCAATCGAATCCGAACCTGTTCTGAGCCGGAAAGATCCCATCATGCGCAATTTCCTCCTTATCCTGTTCGTCGCCGTGCTGCTGGGTGCTGCCGGCTTCGCCGCGGTGCCGGCCAAGGCAGATCCGCTGGATGACGCTCGCGCCGCCGGTCAGATCGGTGAACGCCCCGATGGTTATGTCGCCGTGGTCAATCCGGCGGCACCCGCCGACATCAAGGCCCTCGTTGACAGCATCAACCGCCAGCGCCGCGATGCCTATCAGCAGATCGCCCAGCAAAAGGGTGTCCCGATCGAGCAGATCGGTGCCCTCACAGCTGAGAAGATCTTTAGCGAGAACCTTCGCCCCGGCATGTATTACATGGATGCCACCGGCGCCTGGAAACAGAAGTGACCTCGCCGACCGCTTCCGCGCTGCCAGCCAGCATCGAGGCGACGCTGGACCTGCTGGCGGCCGGCCGTTATGTCGCCGACCGCTCCCTGGCGACAGCGATCTTTCTCGCTCTCAAGCTGCGTCGGCCGTTGTTCCTGGAGGGCGAGGCCGGAGTTGGCAAAACCGAGATCGCCAAGGTTCTCAGCCAGACGCTGGGCCGCGACCTCCTGCGCCTGCAATGCTACGAAGGGCTCGACGCTTCCGCCGCCCTCTACGAATGGAACTATGCCCGCCAGATGCTGGAGATCCGCCTCGCCGAGGCGGCGCATGAGGGTGACAAGAACAAGCTTGCCGCCGACATCTTTTCGGAACGGTTCCTGATCAAGCGTCCCCTGCTCCAGGCACTGGAGCCGAATCCGCGCGGCGCACCGGTCCTGCTGATCGACGAACTCGACCGCACCGACGAGCCATTCGAAGCCTTCCTGCTGGAGATCCTGTCCGACTTCCAGGCGACCATTCCGGAAATCGGCGTGGTCAAGGCGGCCGAGCCGCCGATCGTCGTCATTACCTCGAACCGCACGCGCGAGATTCACGACGCCATCAAGCGGCGCTGCTATTACTACTGGGTGGACTATCCCAATGCCCAGCGCGAGCTCGAAATCCTGCGCACCAAGGTACCAATCGCCTCGCGCGATCTTGCCGAGGAAGTGGTGGCCTTTGTCCAGAAACTCAGGAAGCGTGACCTCTTCAAGCTACCGGGTGTGGCGGAGACGATCGACTGGGCGGACGCGCTCATCCAGCTCGACCAGACCAGCCTCAACCCGGAGATGGTCGACAATTCCCTGGGCGCGCTGCTGAAATACCAGGACGACATTGCGAAGATCCGCGGCACCGAGGCGGCGCAGATCCTGGAAGAGATTCGCCTCGAGATCTCGGCAGCCCGCGTTCAGGCCGCCAGTCGCGCCTGATGGCCATGGACCAGGACCCGCCGAAACCGGCGATCAGTCGCGGCAAGGAAAGCCGCCTCTACGAGAACATCCTGCACTTTGCCCGCGTCTTGCGACGGGCCGGCCTGCCGATCGGTCCCGGCCAGACCATGGAGGCGATCGCGGCGGTGAAGGCCGCGGGCCTCGGCAGCCGCGAGGATCTCTACTGGGCGCTTCACGCCACCTTCGTCAACCGCCGCGACCAGCGCGAGATCTTCGACCAGGCGTTTCATGTCTTCTGGCGCAACCCCAAGCTGCTCAACCGCATCATGGGACTGCTGCTGCCGCGCTTCAGGGAAGAGCCGAAAGAAGACGTGGACCAGGAACTGGCGCCGCGCATCGCCGATGCGATGGCGGGCGAGCGGCCGCGCCAGGCCCCGGACGTGCCCGACACGGAAGAACTGACGCTGGATGCCAGCCTGACCTATTCCGACCGCGAACTGCTGCAGGCCAAGGATTTCGACCGCATGACCGCGGCCGAAATCGCGCTGGCCAAGGATCTGATCCGGCGCTTCCGCCTGGCCGTGGTGGAGGTGCCGACCAGGCGCTACCGCCCGGACCCCAACGGCAACCGGGTCGATCTGCGCGCCACCCTGCGGGCCAGCCTGCGCAATGCCGGCGCCATTCCCCTCAGGCTCAGAAGCCCGAAGCGGCGTCACCCGCCGCTGGTGGTGCTGTGCGACATCTCCGGCTCGATGAGCCGCTATTCGCGCCTGTTCCTGCATTTCCTGCATGCCGTGACCAGCGACCGCGACCGGGTCCATACCTTCCTGTTCGGCACAAGGCTGACCAACATCACCCGCGATCTCAAGCTGCGCGATGTCGATGTGGCGCTCGATCTTGTCGCGCGCCATGTGCAGGACTGGTCCGGCGGCACGCGGATCGGCCCCAGCATCGCCGAGTTCAACCGGCGCTGGGGTCGCCGCGTTCTCGGCCAGGGCGCCATCGTCCTCCTGATCACTGACGGGCTCGATCGCGATTCGATCGATCTCCTTGAATCGGAGATGGAGCGGCTGCACAAATCCTGCCGCCGCCTGATCTGGCTCAATCCCCTGCTGCGCTACGATGCCTATCAGCCGATCAGCCAGGGGCCGCGGGTCATGATTCGCCATGTTGACGATTTCCGTGCGATCCATAATCTCGACAGCATGCAGCAACTGGCCATCGCCCTCGCGGCGCCGGGCCGGGCGCGCCTGGAAAGGAGGGCCGCATGACGACCCGTGACGATGAAGACCTGCTGGCCACCGCCGCCACCTGGAAGCGCGACGGGCATGGCGTCGCCATCGCCACGGTGACGGCAACCTGGGGTTCCTCGCCGCGCCAGGCCGGCAGCCAGCTGATTGTCGACGATCAGGGACGCATGCTGGGCTCGGTATCCGGCGGCTGCGTGGAAGGTGCCGTGGTCCGTGAGGCGATGGAGATCATGGCGGACGGCAAGCCTCGGCTGCTCGACTTCGGCGTGACCAACGAGCAGGCCTGGGAAGTGGGTCTCGCCTGCGGTGGCAAGCTGCAGATATATGTCGAGCGCATCGAATGAAACTCAGTGACATCACCCGACTGACCGAACTCGCTGCCCAGCGCCTGCCGGCGGCATTGGTTACCGATCTTGCGACCGGCGAGCAACGCATCGTCACCCGCGACAACGCCGAGCCGGCGGTCCGCGCGGCCCTCGAGGACGATCGCAGCGGCGAGATCGATCTGTCGGGACGGCGCTGCTTCGTGCTGGTGCGCAACCCGGCGCCGCGCGTCATCATCGTTGGCGCGGTTCACATCACCCAGGCACTGGCGCCGATGGCGACCCTGACCGGTTACGCGGTCACCATCATCGATCCGCGACGAGCCTTCGCCACGGCCGACCGGTTTCCCGGCATCGCCCTCAGCAATGACTGGCCCGATGAAGCGCTGGCGGCGTTGCGGCCGGATGCCCGTACCGCCATCGTCACCCTGACCCACGATCCCAAGTTCGACGACTCGGCATTGATCGCCGCCCTGCGCTCGGACGCCTTCTATATCGGCGCACTCGGCAGCAAGAAGACCCATGCCGCGCGTCTGGAGCGGCTGCGGGCGGAAGGCTTTGGCGATGACGACATGGCGCGGATTCATGGTCCGGCGGGGCTCGCCATCGGCGCCAAATCGCCGGCCGAGATCGCGGTCTCGGTCCTGGCCGAACTCACGGCCCGGCGGCGCCTGAAACAAGCACCGCGATGATCTTCGCCGAACTGCCGCTGGCCGATTGCGAGAATGCGATCCTGGCGCACAGCCAGCGCGCCGGCGGCGAGATGTTTCGCAAGGGTCGCGTGCTCTCGGCCCAGGACATCGACCGGCTCCGCCAGGCCGGCCTTGCCACCGTCACCGTCGCCAGGCTGGAAGCGGGCGATGTCGCCGAGGACGCCGCCGCCGAGGAACTCGCCGCCGCCCTGGTCGCGCATGAAAGCGGCCTGGTCGGCGAACGTGCCTTCACAGGTCGCGTCAATCTCCACGCCGAAGCAGGCGGCGTGCTGGTCCTGGACGAAGCCGCGATCGATGCCGTCAATGCAATCGACGAGGCCATCACGCTGGCAACCCTACCGCCCTTCGCGGCGCTGGAAACGGGCCAGATGGCAGCCACCATCAAGATCATTCCCTATGCCGTGCCGCGCCGGACACTGGACGAGGCGCTTGCTGCGATCCGCAGCGGGACGCAGGCGCCGCTGCGGCTCCACCCCTATCTGCCGCGACGCCTGGCGCTGATCCAGACCGAACTGCCCGGCATCAAGCCCAGCGTGCTGGACAAGACCGAGCGTGTGATGGCGGCGCGCCTTGCCGCGATGGGCCAGGCAGCGCCGGCATCGGCGCGTTGTGCCCATGAGATCCCGCCGCTGCGCGCGGCCATCGACAATGCCATCGCCGCCGGCGCCGGGATGGTGCTGGTCGTCGGCGCCTCGGCGATCAGCGACCGGCGCGACGTCATTCCGACAGCAATCGTCGCGGCCGGCGGTACCCTCGATCACTTCGGCATGCCGGTCGATCCCGGTAACCTTCTGCTGCTCGCCCATATCGGCGCGGTCCCGGTGCTGGGCCTGCCCGGCTGCGCGCGCTCGCCGCGACCCAATGGCTGCGACTGGGTGATGCAGCGGCTCCTCGCCGGCCTTACCGTCGGGCCGGCGGACATTCGCGCCCTCGGCATCGGCGGGCTGCTGGCCGAAATCCCCAGCCGGCCGCAGCCGCGCGAAGCGCCGGCACCGATGCCCGGCAGCGCGAAGATCGCTGCCATCGTCCTCGCCGCCGGCCGCTCCAGCCGCATGGGGCGCAACAAGCTGCTGCTCGATCTCGACGGCAAGCCGATTCTGCGCCATGTGGTCGATCAGGCGCTGGCGGCGGGTCTTGCCGACATCGTCGTGGTCACCGGGCATCAGGCCGGCAAGGTGAAGGACGCCCTTGCCGACACACCGGTCCGCCTGATCGAAGCGCGCGATCATGCCGAGGGGATGGCCGCTTCGCTCAAAGCCGGGATCCGTGCCCTGGATTCCAGCATCGACGCTGTCCTGGTCCTGCTGGGCGACATGCCCCAGGTTTCGCCGGCCCTCATGCGCACCCTCATGCGCGCCTACAACCCGATCGAGGGCCGCGCCATCGTTCTTCCGGTCGCCGAGGGCAAACGCGGCAATCCGGTTCTGTTCGACCGCCGCTTTTTCACCGAGATCCTGGCGCTCGACGGCGATGTCGGCGCCCGCCACATCATCGGCGGCAATGCCGAGTGGGTGGCCGAAATTCCCGCCGAGGCGCGGGAGATCTTCGTCGATGTCGACACCCCCGAGGCCTATCGGCGGATGCTGGCGGAGCGGCAGGCATGACGGTCGCCAACCTCTACCACGATGCACTGGTTGCACGCGCGCGCAGCGGCCATGGCAAGGGTCGCCTGACGCCCCACGATGCCAGCGCGCGCCTCGACAACCCGCTCTGCGGTGACCGCGTCACCCTGGATCTCGTCATGCGCGAGGGCAGGATCGCCGCAATCGGCCATGAGGTGAAAGGCTGCCTGCTGTGCGAGGCGGCGGCGGCCACCATCGCCGAATCCCTGACCGGGCGGACGCCGGCCGAGGCGCGCGCCATGATCGCCGCCGTAACCTGCCTGATGAAGGAAGGCGTATCGCCTGACGTCTTCGAAAGTCTTGAGATTTTCACGCCGGTGCATCGGGCGAAGTCGCGGCGCGACTGCGTCTTGTTGCCCTTCGGTGCCCTGGAGAAGGCGCTTTCGCCGTTTTGAGCGCCGCTCAGCCCTTGCCGGCCAGGCGATTGGCGGCGGTTTCGATGCGGGCTTCCAGCTCACGCATGAAGGCCTTGCGATCGAGACCGGGGGGAACCGCCGGCAGGTATTCGATGGTGATCGTGCCTGGCTTCTTGATGATCGCCTTCCTGCCCCAGAACAGGCCGGAATTGAGCGCCACCGGCACCACCGGCACGTCGAGCTGGGCATAGAGTGCTGCGATGCCCGGCTGGTAGGGACGATGCGCGCCGGGGGCGACGCGAGTCCCTTCCGGAAAGATGATCACCGGGCGGCCCTGGTCGAAGACATTCCTGGCGTCGGCGACCATCTTCTTGAGGGCGCTGGCCTTGCCGCCGCGGTCGATCGCGATCATGCCGACCCGCCGCAGGAACCAGCCGAACAGCGGAATGCGCAGCAGCTCCCTCTTCAGCACAAAGGCCGGTTGATTGAGCCGCCAGGAGAGATAGAGCGTCTCCCAGGCCGATTGATGCTTGACGGCAAAGAGCGCCGGTCCCTTGGGCAGGTTCTCGGTACCGATCTCGCGTGCATCCAGGCCGACACAGACCTTGAGCAGCCAGAGCGCACCGGCGATCCAGACCTTGCCGGCGCCGTGGATCACCGACGAGGACGCCAGCAGCAGCGGCAGGCAGACGATATGCATCGCCACCGTCCACAACAGATAGAGCACATTGAAGAGGGTCGCGCGCAACCGGATCATAGCCAGTCCGGCCAGGAGAATTCGGGCAGTTCAAAGTCCGAGAAATCGAACCACGACCACTCGGAAACCGATTCCAGCGCGCCCGCCTGCCCCTCGCCGACCCAGCCCATCGCATCCTGAAGGATGGCGCGAATCCAAGCGCCGGCGAACTTGTGATATTCGCCCGCCAGCAGGGCCAGGATCCCGGGCTTCACGAACCAGAAATCGTCCTGAACCTCGGGTGGATAGACCGGGTTGGGGATGAGGTCGATCCCAGGCAGGGTCCGGCGGAATTCCAGCCGGCTGCGCTGCATGTGGTAATTCGCCGTGACCAGACGCACCGAACGCACATTGTTGTCGCGTACCCAGGCGGCACTTTCGGCGGCGTTGCCGACTGTGTTGCCGGCCTCATAACCCAGGGTGATGCAGCATGTCTGCAACGCGGCGCTGGGTGCCGCGTCCCGGTTGTCGCCGAGGCCGTCGATCACCTGCGACAGCGACACGCCCTCGGCCACGCCGGTGATGAGAAGGCGCGGCGCAAGGCCGCTATCGAGCAGGCGGAAGCTCTCCGCCAGCCGGTCGCGACCGCCGGTCAGGACGACGATGGCATCGGTGCGCGTCTCCACATCCACCACCGCGCGCGGAATCGCCGCGACGAAGGCCATGAAGCCGAGCAGCCAGATGAAAGCCAGCAACAGCACGGTGTGGACCAGGACTCGCCCCGGTCCGCTGCGCTGCGCGGCAGGATCACGGAAATTGATGCGGTTGACGCCCATAGCGGGCTCTTCCTAGCAGTTTCATAACCGTCGCGCCAGCGAGCGCAACACCGTCCATCGGGCGCTGATCATGGCAATGAGCGTGGCCGCAAAGGGCAGCATGGCGATGACACCCCACTGCCAGGCCAGCAGCTTGACATGAACGCCCAGACCACCCCCGGCCTGGTCCGGGGCCATGGCGCTATCGCCCGCGACGTTGCCAGCGGTCTCGGCCAGGAACGGGCCAGTCACACGCAGCAGATAGTCGGCCCCATACAGTGTCGCCGCGGCCAGCAGCGTTCCGAAAACGCCGCCGATCAACCCAAGGCGTAGGGATTGGGTTTGGAACTGCTGCGCGATATAGGCGTCGGGGGCGCCCATCAAATGCACGATTTCTATCACATGGCGGTGGATCGATAGCCCGGTTCGGGTCACGAAGACGATGGTGAGTGCCGTCGCCACCAGGACCAGCCCGGTGAGCAACGCCGCCAGCAGCTTCAGCCCGTCGAGAAAGGCCAGGGCGTCGTCGATCCAGGCGCCGTGGTCATCGACCCGCGCACCCGGCTGAAGGGCGGTCAGATCGCGCTGCAACTGGCCGCGATCCAGCCGGGCGTCCGGACGCAGGGTGACGGCAATCAACGCCGGCAGGGGAATGTCGAGTTCAGACGCCGAAACCCCGAGCCACGGCTCAAGCAACCGGGCAATCTCCCGGTCGTCGAGGAGGGTCGTCCCGGCAACACCCGGTGTAGCGCTGAGGAGGTCGATGATTCGGTCGAGCAGGAGACTTTTTTCGGCAACGCCGAGATCGGGATCGAATGGGACTTCCACGGTCAGGTTGCCGGTGAGGCCGGTTTGCCAGCGATCCGCCAGCCGGTCGACCACCATGGCGGCACCGACGGCAAGGGCGGCGAGATAGACCATGAAACCCAGAATCCAGGGCAGGAATCGGGCCGCAGCATCGCGGTTGAGTGGCAGGTCCGAGCGCAGGCGCATGCTGATCTCCCCCGCCGCTCAGGCCGGTTCCGGCGACGCCGCCGTTGCCGGCGTGGCATAGGGCGATTGCGGCCCACGCCCGGGTCCCGGCTGCGCCGGGTCGAAGATGCGCACCGTGCTCTGTTCCAGGCGCAACTGGCGATGGGTGAAGCGGCTGACCAGAGCGTCATTATGCGTGGCCACGACAACGGTAGTACCGAGCTTGTTGAGTTCCTCAAACAGATACATCAGGCGCAGGCCGATCACATCGTCGACATTGCCGGTAGGCTCGTCCGCCAGCAGCAGATTGGGCCGCGCGATCACGGCCCGGGCGATGGCCACTCGCTGCTGCTGACCGCCCGAAAGTGTCGCCGGCAGCGCATTGAGCTGGTCGGCCAGCCCGACCCAGGCCAGCAATTCGCTGCAATGACGGCGAATGTCGGATTCCCGCACCCCGGCCACGCGCAGCGGCAGGGCAACATTGTCGAGTGCCGAAAGATGTTCGATCAGGCGAAAGTCCTGAAACACAACGCCAACGCGGCGCCGAATGGCCGGGTAATCGGCCCGGTCCAGGCTGGCAACGTCGCGCCCGAACAGGCTGACGATGCCGCTGGTAGGCCGCAGGCCCAGATACATCAGCTTCAACAGCGAGGACTTGCCGGCGCCGCTGCGCCCGACCAGGAAATGGAACGAGCCGGGGGCCAGCGTGAAGGTGATATCTCGTAGAATCTGAGGGCCGGCGCCGTATTGCACCGAAACCTGATCGAAAAGTACCACGAGGCCAACCCACGCTAAGGTCCGGTTCCGGCGCCAGCGCGGGCCGAACCAGGGAACGCTTCCCGATCCGCGACCGGACCGGGATACCGCGGCTACCATCGCATAGGGGCTTCGCCCTCGTAAAGCGCGGGCCACAGGACGGCGATTCGGAGCATTCCGCGCAAATCCAGCCATTTCCGCCGCTTGTCGGGCGCGTGACAGCGACCTATAAAGATTGCGGCTATTCGAGCGAGCGGACGAATCAGTGATTGTTTCCTGCCCAGCCTGTGCCACCCGGTTTTCCTTGGATGCGGCGTTGCTCGGTGACGCGGGGCGCAATGTACGCTGCGCGAAATGCGCCCATAAGTGGAAGCAACTGCCGCCCAAGCTGGAATCCCCCGATGGGGCGGCGAGCGACCCGCTGACCGAGGCGGCAGGCCCGGCCCCTGCTTCGCCCCCTGCCTCGCCCCCGGCCGCAGCCGCGATCCAGCCGGAGACTTCCGGAACCGCTGCCCTGGCGGGCGATGCCGGCGCCGAACCACCCGCCGAGATTCCGCCGGCACCACCGCGACCCCGCACCCCGCAGCGCCCCACCGGGCCAATCACCGTGCCGCCGAAGCTGCGCCCGGTGATGCCGCGGCGGCGCGGCATCATGTGGCCAGCCTATCTGCTGGTGGCAGGCATCCTGATTGGCCTGGCCGGCGCCATGTTCTACTTCCGCGCCGAAATAGCCCGCGCGGTGCCCGCTTTCGACGTGGTCTACAGCCTGATGGGGATATCGACCAGCAACCCGGCAAAGGACCTGGATATCGGCAATCTCGTGTTCGACCGTCGCAATGCCGACGGCAAGACGGTAATCGCGATCCAGGGCGACGTGTTCAACAAGTCCTCCTTCCCGGTCCATGTTCCGGACATGGTGGTAATCCCCTCGACCAGGGACGAGGCGGGAGAGCGGGTCGTCCTGGAGCCCTGGCATCCGTTCCGATTGGAGATCGACGTGATCGAGCCTGGCGAGACCGTGACATTTCGCACCTTCTTCGAAAACCCGCCCAAGGGCATGAAGAGTTTGACGGTCACCTTCCTGGAATGACCGAAATCTAACGCAGCTTGCGGATTTTCGCCGTAAAACCGCCATCATTTTCCAGGGAAATGGGCCCTCGGGTGGGAGGTGATCTCACCAATAATTAACTGTTGGCGCTTAGACTCGACCATATGACCTGTTGCGGAGTCGCTTTGTCCGGCATTTCTGAGGGTTTTCGCCAGCACTGGCGGAACCAAGGCGAGAACGCCTTGTTGATCAGCCTCCGGTCCCGTTTACGGGGTCCGGTCGGCCGCAGCGAGGCAAGCCGGTCCCGAAGGCCGGTCTGATGATTGTGCATTGCACAAGGGATTTGATGGAAAATGATGGCTGTGTCGGCGCCCATGAGCACTACCGGATCGGGCAAGGCTGAGGGAAACGTGGCTGCAATCCTGTTGGCCGAAGACGACGAATCGGTACGGACCTTCGTGACCCGGGCATTGACCCATCGCGGGCACAATGTGGTGGCGGTGCATGATGGCAATGCCGCCATTCGCGCGCTTGAGGCGCAGACCTTCGATCTGATGCTGACCGATATCATCATGCCGGGACTGGACGGTCTCGCCCTGGCCGAGACGGCCGGCAGGATCAACCCGAAGATGACGGTCCTGATGATGACGGGATTTGCCACGGCGCGCGACCGGGCGACCCAGAACGGCGCCACGGGCGCCGTGAGCGAGATCATCACCAAGCCCTTCAGCCTGAAGCAGATCTGCAATGCGGTGGACGCCGCCCTGGCCGGGGCCAAGCCCGCAGCCTGAAGCCCGAATTTCCTAGAACTGCTTCAACAGCCGATCGAGATAGTCGCGTTCCTGCTTGGGCCGCGACGGATCGTTGCGCCGATTGCGCAGCTCTTCAAATATCTGCCGGGCCCGTTCCAGGGCGCCGGCCTCCGGTATGTCGACACCAAAGCCGTCGGTGGTATTGCCGCCGGCGCTGTCGTCTTCCTGGCGCGTGACCGCGCGGCCGAGGGGGTCCATCTGTTCGCGCCGCCCCGGCCCGGGTTGTGCGCCCATCTGCCGCTGCAACATCTGCTGCGCTGCCTGCAGGCCCTGCTGGAGCTGGTTCAGGGCTTCGTTCTGGGCGTCGGCCGCGCCGTCAAAATCCGGCTTGTTGAGTGCCTCCACCGCACGCCGCATCGCCTGCTCGGCGGCACCCATCCCCTGCGGCAGATCCCCGAACATATTGCCGAACTGGCGCATAAGATCCCCCAAATCGCGCCGCAACTGCTCCTGGCCAAGGGCTCCCGAGCCCGAACCGCTGCCGCGGCCTTCGCCCGGCATGCGTCCCATTTCGCCCTCGCCCATGCCGTCCTGCTGGCCGGGCTGCTGGCCACGCTGGGCGTCAAAACTCTGTTGCAGCAATTCCTGCTGGCGCTGCATCAGGCGCGCTAGGTCGTTGGTCATTTGCTGCGCCTGTCGGCTTTCGGGGCTCATTATCATCGGCGCCCCGGCCTGCAGGTTCTCCATCAGCCGCTGCAGCTGCTCCAGCATCTGCTGGGCCGAATCCTTGGCACCGGATTGCGCCATGCGGCGGGCATCGTTCAGCATCTGATTGAGGTCGCGCTGCGAGAGCTGCAGCCCGTTGGGGGAGAGGCGCTGCAGCGGAATGCCGTTCTCCATGGCGCGTTCCAGCTGGCGCATCATGTCCTGCATGTAGCGGTTCATCGCTTCCTGAACCTGGTTCATGAGGCGCTCGATTTCCTGATCCGAGGCGCCGCGCTCCAGCGCTTCCATCAATTCCTGCTGCAACCGCCGGAACTCCTGCAAGGCGATGGAGGTGCCGCCGTCCTCGATGTCGAGCGCGGTATCCCACATCAGCTGCAGGACGGGTGGCAATTGCGAGGGCGCGAATTGCTGGCGCGCCAAATGCCTCGCTGCGACATCCATGCCCATGAAGGCAGCGATGTTCTTGTCATAGGTTTCCGGCTGCTCTTTCAGGTTCATCAGGGTGCGGGCGACACTGCGATGTTCGCGCCAATCCGCCGCCAGCCGTTTGCGTTCCTCCACGATGGCGCGGGCCACGGGATGAAAGAACTTGCGTTCGGGCAAGGCCATGGCAAGGGGCGCCGAGGCGCCGATCTGCTCCAGCGCATCGCGAGCGACGAGCCGCAGCTCCACATCGAGACCAGCCCAGGGATGGGCGGTGAGGTCCTGATAGGCGGCACCCCGTGCCAGGCGCCCGCCATCGGGTGCATCGGCAACCTGGCTGAGCGGCAGCTTGAACTCGATGTTCTCGGCACCGCGGCTGACGACAAGGCGCAAATCCGTGACGCCGTAATCGTCGCGGGCGGCATAACCGAGGCGCAGCACGCCGCGTTCGGTAACACCGGGCGCGGCGGTGAAGTCCGGATCCGGCGCCAGGTCGGGTACCAGCCGCACCGCCCATTCGGCGACCGTGCCAAACCCGGATCCGACGCCAATGCGGTCGCCGGCGCTCAGAACCGCTTCGGCCCGCTGCGTCGATGCGTCAAGGACGTCAAAGGCAATCGTCGTGTCATTTGCCCGCAGGCTTGCCGGACCGCTGAGCCCGCTGGTGGGAAGACCCTGTGCCTGAATGAGCAGGCGGGAACCTGCCGGCACCGGGAGCGGCGCATCGCTGGCCGCAGCCGTCTGCGATTGCTGGCCATGGCTGAGGCTGATGGGCGGCAGGCCGGTGTAATCAGGCGGCGTGATCCAGGCCTCGATCACGACCTCGGCGCCGGCGCCGGTACCGGCAAAATCCGGCAGCAGGGCCTGGTCGATCCGGCGAAACCAGCCATCTCCTGCCAGGACCAGTCCGATCACCGCCAGCAGAAGCGCACCATGGCGCAAGGCCAGGGGGTCGCGACGGGCAAGCCCGGTGTCGGGCCAGGCGAGGTCGAGTCGGCCGATCGCCGCCAGCAGGCGCTGACGATGCCGCTGCCACAGGCTGGCCGTTGCTGGGTCGTCCTGGCCGCCGACCCGGGTGTCGTCGATATGGGTCAGCGGCCGGTGATCGAGGCCGCTGTCATGCTCCAGGCGGCGCAGCGCGCCCGGCCGATCCGGCCAGGCAAAATGGCGGCCGCCGCGATAGAGCGCATAGAGGAAGCCGGCTACGAAGACAGCCAACAGGGCAACGTGGCCCCAAGGCGGCAGTTGGCGCGGCAGGTCGAGCCAGGCGGCGGCAAGAAAGAGCAGGATCACGGCGACGGCCGGCGCGAGGGCGGCGGCGACACGCTCCGCCAGCAGGACCAGCCAGGCACAATCGATCATCAGGGTGACGCGCAGCGGCAGATGGAAGGCCGGCAGCTGGGGCTGCGACCGCCTGAGCGGATTGGGCCCTGCCACATCCGTTGATTGCTGCCGATTTCCAGCGCCTTCTGCCATCGGATCTCCTGATCGTGGGCTCTCCGCCACAGCGCCAACCAAGCCGGCGCCCGATCCAACCTGTCCCGACCCTCGTTACGGGCCGGCGCAGGCGGCGGATCTGATGCTACAGCCAGCTCGGCAGAATGTCTTGACCGATGATTGCGTCATAAGTTTGGCGCGGCCTAACCACTTCAAATCTGTCGCCTTTTACCATCACCTCCGGCACCAGGGGACGGGTATTGTAGGTCGAGGACATGACGGCGCCATAGGCGCCCGCCTCGCCGAAGGCGATGAGATCGCCGGTGGCGAGCGGCGGCAGCGGACGCTGCTCGGCGAACTGGTCGCCGGTTTCACAGATCGGCCCCACCACATCGACTCGCGTCACCGCGGCTTCGTCGGCCGGCTGCCGCAGTGGCAGGATCTGATGATAGGCTTCATACAGGGTTGGCCGGATGAGGTCGTTCATGGCCGCATCGACGATGACGAAGTTGCGGCTGACCCCTTCCTTGACGTTGATTACCCGGGCCACCAGCACCCCGGCATTGCCGACGATGGCGCGGCCCGGCTCTGCTTCAAGCTTCAGCCCAAGATTGCCGACCGTCTCGGCCACCGCCGTGGTGTAGTCGGCAAAGCTGATGGTCTGTTCCTCGCGATAGGTGATGCCGACACCGCCGCCGAGGTCGACGCGCTCGACGGCAAGGCCCCGGCCGCGCAAGGCCTTCACCAGATCGGCAAGTTTCTGGAAGGCATGGCGGAACGGCGCGATGTCGATCAGCTGCGAACCGATATGACAGGCGAGCCCCCGGACATCGATGCCGGGCAGGCGCGCCGCCTCGGCATAGATTTCCGGCGCATGATCGATGTCGATGCCGAACTTGTTCTCGGATTTTCCGGTCGAGATCTTGGCATGGGTCTTGGCATCGACATCGGGATTGATGCGCAAAGCGACCGGCGCGCGCTTTCCCAGAGACACGGCGACCTCGTTGAGGGCGCGCAATTCACCGACGGATTCGACGTTGAACTGATAGATGCCGGCCTTCAGGGCTTCGGCCATTTCATCGCGCGTCTTGCCCACCCCGGCAAAGACGATGTCACCGGCACTGATCCCGGCCTTGAGGGCCCGGTACATCTCGCCCACCGAGACCACGTCGGCACCGGCACCGAGCCCCGCCAGCGTCTTGATCACCGCCTGGTTGGAATTCGCCTTCAGCGAGTAATAGAGCCTGGCATTGAGACCGCCCAGGGCATCGGAGAAGTTCTGGTAGTTCTGCGTCAACTTCGCCGTCGAATAGCAATAGAAAGGCGTCCCCACCGAAGCGGCGATGTCGGCAAGCTTCACGGATTCGGCGTGGAGCTCGCCGTCTTGGTAGTGGAACTGGCTCATGTGATGGTGCTGCCGCCTCAAGAACCGCTGAAGACGCCGCCCTGCGGCTGGGTCGATTTCGGGTATTGGTCGGGATAGGTGTTCTGCTGGTCCTTGGGCAGATAGGGATCGCCCTTGCGTCCGCAGGCAGTGACGGTGACGGCGAGGGCCAGCATCGCCGTTAGGATCACGGCTGCTTGCTTCGACTTGCTCATAGGAAACGCTCCCGCGCTGCTTTGGCGGCCTTGCGCACATTGTCGGGGGCGGTGCCGCCCTCCGATCTGCGCCCGGCCACAGATTTCTCGATCGAGAGAACCGGATAGACCGCGTCCGTGATGCGCGGCTCGACGCCCTGCATCTCGGCCAAGCTGAGATCGGCAAGTCCCTTCCCCTGGTCCTCGGCACGCTTCACCAACGATCCGGTCACGTGATGGGCATCGCGGAACGGCATGCCGAGATTCCGCACCAGCCAGTCGGCGAGATCGGTCGCGGTCAAAAACCCACGCTCGCAGGCCTCGCGCATGCGCGCGCGGTTGGGCGTGAGGTCGCGCACCATCCCGGCCATGGCGGCCAGCGACAGCAGGACGGTGTCGGTGGCGGCGAAGGTCGGCGCCTTGTCGTCCTGCATGTCCTTCCCGTAGGTGAGCGGCAGGCCCTTCAATATGATGAGGAGTTGCACCATGAGGCCGATTACCTCGCCGGCCTTGGCACGCACCAGTTCCGCGGCATCCGGGTTCTTCTTCTGCGGCATGATGGAGGAGCCGGTGGTGAAGGCATCGGACAGCGTGATGAAGCGGAACCCCTCGCTCATCCAGATGACGATTTCCTCGGCAAGGCGCGAGAGATGCACCGAGAGGATCGAGAGCGCCGAAAGATATTCGAGTGCGAAGTCCCGGTCCGAGACCGCATCGAGTGAATTCGCCGCCGGCCGGTCGAAGCCCAGGGCCTTCGCCGTCATTTGCCGGTCGATGGGAAAGGTGGTGCCGGCAAGGGCCGCTGCGCCCAGTGGACTTTCGTTCATGCGCTTGCGCGCATCCGAAAGACGTCCGAGATCGCGCCCCAGCATTTCGACATAGGCCAGCAGGTGATGCCCGAAGGTTACCGGTTGCGCCGGTTGCAGATGGGTATAGCCCGGCATCACGGTCGCGGCCTCTTCCTCGGCGCGGTCGATCAGCGCTGCGACCAGATCGCGGGTGGCCGCCGTCACCTCGTCGGCGGCGCGGCGCACCCAGAGCTTGAAATCGGTCGCCACCTGATCGTTGCGCGAGCGCGCGGTGTGCAGCCTGCCGGCGGGTTCGCCGATCAACTCCCTGAGGCGCTGCTCGACATTCATGTGAATGTCCTCCAGCGCCACCTTGAACTCGAACTTGCCGGCCTCGATCTCGGCCTTCACGGCAGCAAGACCCTTGGCAATCGCCGCGCCGTCGGTTTCGGTGATGATGCCCTGCTTCACCAGCATCGCGGCATGGGCCAGCGACCCCTGGATGTCCTCGGCATAAAGTCGTTTGTCCACGCCGATGGAGGCATTAATCTCCTGCATGATCGCGGCGGGGCCGGCGGCAAAACGCCCGCCCCACATCGTGTTTGCGGCATCCGGCTGGGTCGAGGTGGGTTTGGTACTCATGTTCCTGAAGAAAACCGCGGTTCTGGGGGCGTTTCTGGCGCTCTGCCTCGCCTTTCCGGCGGTGGAATCCGCCCGGGCACAGCAGGTTGGCGACTTTAGCCCGATCGATCCGCCCCTGCCAACGCCCAAAGAGGGCTTCGAGGACCAGATGGGCGCCAGGGTCGGCCTGGCCGATTTCCGGGGCCAGGTCGTGGTGCTGAACTTCTGGGCCAGCTGGTGCGCCCCCTGCATTGCCGAAATGCCGACCCTCGATGCCCTGCAGGGCGAACTGGGACCGGAGGGCCTCGCCGTCATCGCCGTCTCGCTGGACCGGGAGGGAATCAAGAAGGCGGCACCGTTCTTCCGCCAGACCGGCGTCAAGAATCTGGTGCTCTACACCGACCGGCTGAGCGCCCTGTTCCAGGAGCTGGAAGGCTCGGTTCTCCCCACCACCTTCATCCTCGACCGCGCAGGCCAGGTGGTGCTGAAATTCATCGGCCCCACCGACTGGAACGGCGATCATGTGAAAGAAAGACTGAAGCCCTATCTAGATGCGGCAAAGCCGGCAGGCTGACCCTCCCGCCTCAGATCTCTTCCATCAGCGGTAAATCAAGGATCGACGGATATCTCTCTGCAAGGGCGGGGCATCCGGACTCGAAATTCCGCCGCATACGGCGCCGCAATTCGAAGTCCAACTCCGGCACAATCTTACCGTTCTCGAAGCGCAACCGACCATCGGTACCTGACGCGGCGCCCGGCGATCCCGGCCAGACGATTTCGCCATTCACAGGCGATTGCCAAAAATACTTTACATAGAGCTTGTCAAGCTCACCGCCGTAATAACGGTGCCGCATCGATTGCACGAGGATGGACTGATCGCTCAATGGGACTTCGGCAACAACCGCTTCGATCATGCAGCTCAATGTCGCCGGCCAGTCTTCAACCAGCACGAATTCCGGTCGGTCGAATTCATTGCCGTTGTGAAGCGCCCACGCGAGGTTTGCGCCGTAATAGGTCGCGTTGAGTCCATGTGTGGTGCAGGCACTGCCAAGCACGGCCAAACTGAGGAGACTCGCCAGTCCGGCTGCGCGCTTGAACAATGCCAGGTGACCTTACCGCGTCGGCATCGGCGTTTCACCGGTGTAGTCGTAGAAGCCGCGGCCGGCCTTCTTGCCGTACCAGCCGGCCTCGACATACTTCACCAGCAGCGGACAGGGCCGGTACTTGGTGTCGGCAAGGCCCTCATAGAGCACCTGCATGACGGCGAGGCAGACGTCGAGGCCGATGAAGTCGGCGAGTTCCAGCGGGCCCATCGGGTGATTGGCACCAAGTCGCATGGCGGTGTCGATCGCCTCGACATTGCCGACGCCTTCATAGAGCGTATAGACCGCCTCGTTGATCATGGGCAGCAGGATGCGGTTGACGATGAAGGCCGGGAAATCTTCCGAGGTCGCGGTGGTCTTGCCGAGCTTCTCGGCGAGTTCGCGCACCTGGTTGAAGGTGTCGTCATCGGTGGCAAGACCCCGGATGAGCTCGACCAGCTTCATCAGTGGCACCGGGTTCATGAAGTGCATGCCGATGAACTTCTGCGGCCGGTCGGTGGCGGCGGCGAGGCGCGTGATCGAGATCGAAGAGGTGTTGGAGGCGAGCAGCGCCTCCGCCTTCAGGTGCGGGCAGACGCCGCGCATGATCTCCTTCTTGACCTCTTCCTTCTCGGTCGCGGCCTCGATCACGAAATCGCTGGGGCCGAGATCCTTCAGTGCCAGCGACGTCTTGATGCGCTTGATCGCCGCGTCCTCGTCGGCCTGGGTGATCAGGCCGCGCTTGACCTGACGGTTCATGTTGCCGCGAATGGTCTCCAGCGCCTTTTCCAGCTGCGCCGGATTGTTGTCCACCATGATGACGTCGAGCTTGGCCAGCGAGCACACATGGGCGATGCCGTTGCCCATTTGCCCCGCACCGATGATGCCGATGGTTTCGATCGTCACGACTGGACCTCTTCTTTTCGTTGCACCGGAAGAATGCGGCCCGCCGATGTGCCGGCGGGCCGTCCTCACGGTTCCCTTGCGGCCTATTTGCCGAGTTCTTTCGCCAGTTCCGGCACGGCCGTGAACAGATCGGCGACCAGGCCGTAATCGGCGACCTGGAAGATCGGCGCATCCTCGTCCTTGTTGATGGCGACGATGACCTTGCTGTCCTTCATGCCGGCCAAGTGCTGGATGGCGCCCGAGATGCCGACGGCGACGTAAAGCTCCGGCGCCACGATCTTGCCGGTCTGGCCGACCTGGTAGTCGTTGGGCACGAAGCCGGCATCGACCGCGGCGCGGGAGGCGCCGACGGCGGCACCCAGCTTGTCGGCCACTTCCTCGAGCATCTTGAAGTTCTCGCCCGATTGCATGCCGCGACCGCCGGAGACGACGATGCGCGCCGAGGTGAGCTCGGGGCGTTCGGTCTTCTGCACTTCCTGGCCGAGGAATTTGGAGAGGCCGGCATCGCCGGCCGAGGCCACTTTCTCGACCGCGGCAGAGCCGCCGGTTTCGGAGGCGGCATCGAAGGCGGTGGCGCGCACGGTGACGACCTTGATCTTGTCCGAGGACTGCACGGTGGTGAGCGCATTGCCGGCATAGGTCGGGCGCACGAATGTATCCGGGCTTTCGACCGCCGAGATCTCCGAGATCTGCTGCACGTCGAGGAGGGCGGCGGCGCGCGGCAGGATGTTCTTGCCGTTGACCGTGGCGGCGCTCAGCACATGGCTGTAATTGGCGGCGAGCCCCACGATCAGCTGGGCCACGTTCTCCGCCAGGGCGTGGGCGTAGATGGCATCGTCCGCCAGCAGCACCTTGGCGACGCCCGCGACCTTCGCGGCCGCGTCGGCGGCAGCCTGGGCGCCAGATCCGGCCACCAGGACATGAATGTCGCCGCCGATCTTCTGGGCGGCGGTAACGGCATGCAGCGTCGCCGATTTCAGCGATGTGTTGTCATGCTCGGCGAGGACGAGAATGCTCATGAAATGACCCTCAGATGACTTTTGCTTCGTTCTTCAGCTTGTCGACCAGTTCGGCGACGGAGCCGACCTTGACGCCAGCCTGGCGCTTCGGCGGCTCGCTCACCTTGAGGGTCTTCAGGCGCGGTGTCGGATCGACGCCCAGCTGCTCGGGGGTCAGGGCATCGATCGGCTTTTTCTTCGCCTTCATGATGTTGGGCAGCGAGGCATAGCGCGGCTCGTTGAGGCGCAGGTCCGTGGTCATGATGAAGGGCGTCTTGACCTCGATCGTCTCGAGGCCGCCATCGACTTCGCGCGTCACGTTGGCGGTATTGTTGTCGTTGAGGACCAGCTTGGAGGCGAAGGTCGCCTGCGGCCAGCCAAGGAGTGCCGAGAGCATCTGGCCGGTCTGGTTGGCGTCATCGTCGATCGCCTGCTTGCCCAGGATCACGAGGCCCGGCTGTTCCTTCTCGACCACGGCCATCAAGAGCTTGGCCACGGCGAGCGGCTGCAACTCGACATCGGTCTGCACATGGATGCCGCGATCGGCGCCCATGGCCAGGGCCGTGCGGATCGTTTCGGCGCATTGCGCCCCGCCCAGCGACACCGCGACGATTTCCGTCGCCTTGCCGGCTTCCTTCAGCCGCACCGCTTCTTCGGTCGCGATTTCGCAGAAGGGATTCATCGACATCTTGACGTTCTGGGTCTCGACGCCGGTGCCGTCCGCTTTCACGCGCACCTTCACATTGGCATCGATCACACGCTTTACTGCCACGAGGACTTTCATCTTGATAAACCCGGATGAGACATAAGGTTGCAACGGCCGATGCCAGATTGGTTCGATCGACCCGCGAGTTGAGCGATCGTCGGCGCCTGGCGCGACACCCCCTGCCCAAATTCACACCCGTCTCGGCCAGGGGCCAAGACGCGGCATCGAGGCAGCAAATTTCGCAAGCGCAAAATAGGGGCATGACATCTTGGTGTCAACGCCACGGGGCTTCTGGCCCAGGAGCGTCAAACAAGTGCGAATGGGCGAAATTACACGCTATTTCCGTAGGTTATCCTGCTGCATCGGATCCTGCCAGCCACCTCTGGCCAGCACCAATATGCAGCTTCATTGGGCACGGGCTGCCGGATTGTTGGGCAGGTGGCGATCCGGCCATCGCTGATTCTACCGCACCCGCGTCCAGACCACGTCCCGGCCCTGGGCCGTTCCGGCGCCGGTCGGGGCGGTCGCTACCGGTTCTTGCCGGGCACCCACAGGATATCGGCCTTGCCCTTGTCGTTGAGATAGCGCGCCATAACGAAGAGCAGGTCGGAGAGACGATTTATGTAGCGCAGGGCCGCGGGGTTGACCGACTCGACCTCCATCAGCGCGGTCATGTCCCGCTCGGCGCGGCGCGCCACGGTCCTTGCGAGGTGAAGATGGGCGGAGCCCGGGGTGCCGCCGGAAAGCACGAAACTCTTCAGGGGCTGCAACTCCGCGTTCAGGCGATCGATCTCCTGCTCCAGCCGCTCGACCTGCCCCTCGACAACGCGGAGCGGTGGATAATCCTTGGGGTCCTCCGGCTGGCAGAGATCGGCGCCGAGATCGAAGAGATCGTTCTGGATCCGGTTGAGCATGTCGTCGATGGGGCCGGCGATATGAAGGCGTGCCACCCCGATCACGGCATTGGCCTCATCGACGCTGCCATAGGCGGCGACCCGGAGATCGTGCTTTTTCACCCGCTTGCCGGAACCCAGCGAGGTCGAGCCCTTGTCACCGCCCTTGGTGTAGATGCGCGTGAGCTGCACCATGCCGCTATCAGCGCGCCAGCATGTAGAGCACGAAGAAGAGCACCGCCAGGGCCTGGAAGATGACCCGATAGCGCATCAGCTTGTTGCTGTTCTTCTTGTTGAAGTCGCCGCCCTTGCCCATGGCGAAGACGCCGACCAGGAGCGAGCCCAGGGCCAGCGCCATGAAGATGATGAGGAGAACCAGGAGAAAATTTGCCATGGCCGCGATCATAGCCGGAGTGGGTTTGGGGCGCTAGACTGAAGACAATCATCACTTCCGGAGGATCCGCGAGATGCGACGTTTGGCCCTTCCAGATGGCACCGATATCCCGGCGATTGGCCAGGGAACCTGGCGCATGGGCGAGCGCGGGGGCGAACGGGCGGCGGAGGTTGCCGCGCTCCGGGCCGGGATCGATCTCGGCCTTACCCTGATCGATACGGCGGAAATGTATGGCAGCGGCGGCGCCGAGGAAGTGACCGGCGAGGCCATCGCCGGTCGCCGCGACGAGGTCTATCTGGTGAGCAAGGTGCTGCCCCAGAACGCCAGCCGGCAGGGCACCATCCGGGCCTGCGAGGCCAGCCTTAGGCGGCTCGGTACCGACCACCTGGATCTCTATCTGCTGCATTGGCGGGGATCGCACCCGCTGGCGGAAACCCTGGCCGCGTTCCTGGACTTGCAGCGCCAGGGCAAGATCCGCAGCTTCGGCGTAAGCAATTTCGACCCCGCCGACATGACGGAATGGCTGGCCCTGCCGGGCGCCGCCGCCACGCAGGCCAACCAGGTCCTTTACAACGTCACCGCGCGCGGCATTGAGTTCGACCTGCTGCCGCTGCAGATCGAGCGCAGGATCCCGGTCATGTCATACTGCCCGCTGGCTCAGGGCGATCTGCGGGCCGTTGCGGCCCTGGAACCGGTCGCCCGCCGCCACGGCACTACTGTGGCCCAGATCATGCTCGCCTGGGTCATCCGCACGCCCCATGTCTTTGCCGTGCCGAAAAGCCGCACGGTGGCACGTCTCAAGGAAAACGCGGCGGCGGGCGACCTCGTCCTCACGCCGCAGGACCTCGCCGAAATCGACGCCGCCTTCCCGCCGCCCCGGAAAGCGCGGCCGCTGGCGATGGTCTGATCGTGACGCAGGTTGTGCTGCGACCGGCGCGCGCGGATGAGCGCGACCATCTCGACGACATCTGCTACCGCGCCAAGGCGCATTGGGGTTATGACGATACCTTCATGGCAAGTGTCCGCGACCAGATCCGCGTCTCGCCGGAAGCGATCGTGCTGGGCCGGGTCTGGGTCGCAGTCGATGCGCGGGGCCTTCCCATCGGCGTGGTTCAGGTCGACCGGCTCGACGCGCGAGCGGCCGACCTCACCCTGATGTTCGTCGATCCGGCGGGCATGCGAACCGGCATCGGTCGCGCGCTCTTTCGGAAGGCGCTCGACCTCGCCCGCGAGATGGGGGCCCGGGAACTCCTGATCGATTCCGACCCCCAGGCGGCCGGCTTCTACAGCGCCATGGGCGCTGTCCGCATCGGCGCCGCGCCCACGGGTTATGAGGGCCGCTTGCTGCCACGGTTCAGGATGTTGATTCCCGGATTGTGAACCACCTCGACCGTATCTACTCTGGCCCATGGCGATCCAGTGAGGCACCCGATCAAACGAGGACATCGGCATGTACCGCGCCATGGGCGACAGCAACTTCGCAGTAGAACGAACGAATGCGGAAAAGGCGCAGGAAGCGCTGGCGAACTTCGTGCCACCAGGCTACGAGCAGGAAAATCCGGCACTCACACCCGACGGCGCACTTCACGTCCGCTATGATCTGCCGGCGCAAACCGTTCACGATGAAGCTGCCAGAATTCTGCAGGCCATGGATCTTGCGGGGCCGGCCGACCCGGCATCTGCCCTCTCGCTGACGACCAGACTCGGCGTGACCTTGCGCGTTGAACCGGTCATGGAAAGCGGCTGCGATCTGATCATCGCCGGTATCCGTGGCGGCAGCCATGAGGCGACCGGGGCCAATTTCGAGGCCGTGCAGAACCTGCTGCAGTGCCTGCAAGAGCGCCTGCCCCCTGCGGCAACGGAAGCCGAGCCGGAGCCGCGTTACGCCCCCGCACCACGGG
>JAEUKV010000016.1 GCA_016794165.1 Rhodospirillaceae bacterium | reverse complement strand
GCCGATTCCCAGAGCGGAAAACCATCATCAAGGATCGCCGGCACGCGGCCACGGGGATTGATCGCCAGGAAAGCCGGCGTCTTGGTGTCGTCATTGTCGAAGCTGAGGCGCTTGGCCTCGAAGGGCACGCCCTTGTGTTCCAGTGCCAGCCATACCTTCCAGGCATAGGGGGATCCGGAACCGAAATAGAATGTCAGCGACATGTTGGGATCTTTCTCTAGATGTCAGCGAATACATGGGTTTCGGCGCGGCCGCCCGGATGGGTCACGGCACCCTTCTCGGCCGTGCCAACGGTCTGGGCATACTTCCACAGGGCGCCCGATTGATAATCGGTCTTGCGCGGCTGCCAGGCCTTGCGCCGCTCGGTCAGTTCGGCATCGGTGAGGGCCACGGAAATCTCGCCGCTTTCGGCGTTGATGGTGATCCTGTCCCCGTTCCGCAGCAGGCCTATCGGCCCCCCCACGGCCGCTTCGGGGCCGACATGGCCGATGCAGAAGCCGCGCGTGGCACCGGAGAAACGCCCGTCAGTTATGAGGGCCACCTTGTCGCCCATGCCCTGGCCGTAGATCGCCGCCGTGGTCGCCAGCATTTCGCGCATGCCGGGACCGCCCTTGGGTCCCTCGTAGCGGATGACGAACACGTCGCCTTCCTTGTAGGCGCGCTGGTCGACCGCCCGGTAGGCATCCTCCTCGCAATCGAAGCAAAGGGCTGTGCCGGTAAAGACCAGGTTCTTCATGCCAGCAATCTTCACGATGGCCCCTTCCGGCGCCAGATTTCCCCTGAGCCCCACCACACCTCCAGTGGTGGAGAGCGGGTTGGAGACCGGCCGGATCACGTCCTGATCGCCCGGCAAGGCATATCCAGCGAGGTTCTCGGCAATCGTCTTTCCGGTGACGGTCAGACAGTCGCCATGCAGGTAGCCGCCGTCGAGCAGTGCTTTCAGCAGCACCGGGACTCCACCGATGTCGAACATGTCCTTGGCGACATAGCGGCCGCCCGGTTTCAGATCGGCGATGTAGGGAGTCTCGCGGAAGATCCGGCAAACATCGTGAAGGTCGAATTCGATCCCGCATTCATGGGCGATGGCTGGCAGGTGCAGCCCGGCATTGGTCGATCCGCCGGAGGCAGCCACCACGCGCGCCGCGTTCTCGAGCGATTTCCGCGTCACGATGTCCCGCGGCCGGATGTTGCGGGCAATGAGATCCATCACCTGTTGACCCGATGCCTCGGCATAGGCATCACGGCTTTCATAGGGCGCAGGCGCGCCGGCGGACCCGGGAATGGCAAGACCGATCGCCTCCGAAACGCAGGCCATGGTGTTTGCCGTGAATTGGCCCCCGCAGGAACCGGCCGAGGGACAAGCCACGCATTCGAGATCATGAAGTTCCGCATCCGACATATTGCCTGCGGAATGCTTGCCCACAGCCTCGAACACGTCCTGCACGGTGACGTCCTTGCCCTTGTAGCGACCGGGCAGGATGGAGCCGCCATACATGAAGACTGACGGGACGTTGAGACGAACCATCGCCATCATCAGGCCAGGCAGGGATTTATCGCAACCGGCAAGGCCGACAATGGCGTCGTAGCAATGGCCGCGCATGGTGAGTTCAACCGAATCCGCGATCACCTCGCGGCTGACCAGCGAGGACTTCATGCCGGCATGTCCCATGGCAATACCATCGGTGACAGTAATCGTCGTAAACTCGCGCGGGGTACCACCGGCCGCCTTGACGCCCTTCTTCACCGCCTGCGCTTGGCGCATCAGCGAGATGTTGCAGGGAGCTGCCTCGTTCCAGGTCGTCACCACACCGACGAAGGGCTGGGCGATCTCCTTTTCGGTCATGCCCATGGCATAGTAGTATGACCGGTGCGGTGCCGATTGCGGTCCCACGGAAACATATCTGCTGGGCAGTCGCGACTTGTCGAAGCGTTCGGCAGTCATGGTCTGATCCTCGTCAAGACTTGGCAATCCGGGCTAAACTGCCGCCACGATAGGGTGGATCGGGGGGCCGGGGCCACCCATATTTCTGCATGGCCGTACGCCCCGGCTGGCGAGCTCGGTGGGTCAGATCAGCAACTTGTTGTCGGCACCGGGACGACCGCCGGGAATGACCGCCACCATCAGCCGCTGAACCCTGCGCTCTGTGCCCAGCGGCATGATCACGGTTTCCTCGGAAAAGCTCTTCTTGTCGAAGGCGCCGCGCTTGCGGTAGGCATAGGGCGCCAGGCCGTCCACCACCCGGTCGTATGTCGCGGCGACAAAGTCGCAGTACTCCGGCATGCCC
>JAEUKV010000310.1 GCA_016794165.1 Rhodospirillaceae bacterium | reverse complement strand
CGGCATTATCGCCTCCTTCGTTGCGGGTATCGCCGCTGCGAAGGAGAGCAGCTATAGAGGCGGCCAAACAACCGTGCGAGCACCGGACGCTTACCCTGTTTCAGCGAATGGACTCCCTGCAACTTGGCAGATTTTCCCTGTTCTGCACGATAGGGAATACGGCACTAACCGTATGATATCTGGGCAAGAAAATGGCATTGGGGTTGGCGCAGGAACGCCAATTTGGCGAAATTCCCTGTTTCTTCCCTGAAAAGCAGGGAAAACAGCCAGAGACCGGTTCGCCGTCGACTGCCAGCACAGCCAGCCAGTTGATTTTATTTGATAATTTCAGATTTCGCGCTAGACTTGGCTGGGCCGTTTTGCATATCCGTTCTGGCTTTGTGCCGCCGACACCAACGCAATCAGTCAGCGTGATCGGAAAAACGTGCCCCAGATGCGCTCGCTGCCCCACCACAGCATGACGGTGCCGGCGACCGTCGCCGCACCTAGGATCGTCCAACCCCGTTCACCAATGGGCAGCACGCCGGTCGCGTAGGCGACCACCGCCGCCGCCATCAGCAGGTAGAATGGTCCGGTAAAGCGGCAGTGCGTACGTCCGCATCGCCGCATGTTGGCGAGACATGCACCTCCCATCCAGACGAGGGCCGCCGACCAGGCGACAGCGCGAAGGCCAGGATCCAATAGCAGAGCGCCCACCATCACGGCTGCCGAAATGCCCCACAGGCTGGCGAGTGAGAGCCAGTTGCCGGCCCAGTCCTTGCTGACCGACCGAGCGTTGCATCCACTATCTATGAGGGGGTGATCAGCAGCACGAGGCGGCCGGTTGCAGTCCGGCACGCTCCTGCTGAATGGGCGGACATGCCACCGATCCGTAGGAGCAGAAGACACAGCAATCGCCGGCCTTGGGCTTCAAGAGCGCGCCGCAACTGCTGCACTCATAGAAGTACTGGCAGGCATTCGTCGGCATCGTCTCGGTCGCCTGATGGCCGCACTCCGGGCAAGTGATGGTCGATCGCAGCTCAGTCATCCGCTCATTCCTTGAGCGTGGCTGGATAGCCGGCGTGTTCGCTGGCGTCGGCAATGGCAGCGACCGTGGCTTTCGCATCGTCGAAGGTGACGGTGGCCGTCTTGTCTTCGAACGACACGATGACCTTCTCCACGCCATCGACCGCAGACATCGATTCCTGCACGATGTAGGGGCAAGCTGCGCAGGTCATGTTTTGGACGGCCATCGTCACTGTGCGTTCGGCGGCCAACGCGCCGCTGGAGGCGCCGGTCGTGGCCAGCAGAATAGCCGCAAGCAGGTTCTTCATCGTTGAATTCTCCATGTCAGGTCAAGCGGCTAGCAGAACTGGCGCGATGTAGTCGAAGCCGAAGGCGATCACGACCAGGACGGTTGCTATCCACAGTCCGACTTTCACGACGCGATTCGGCAGTGGCCGGGCGCAGGCGGCGTCGGCCGCGCAGGCGTACTTCGGCTTCCAGTAGACGGAATAGAATCCATAGCCTAGGAGCGCCGCCGTCGCGGCGACGAACAGCGGCTTGTAGGGTGCAAGGGCTGTGAGATTGGCGATCCAGGCCCCGCCGATGCCGAGACTGAACAGCAGGAGCGGAACGACGCAGCATGACGATGCCGCGAGCGCACCTAGAATTCCGCCAGCCACGACAACCCTTTGATGTCGCAGTTCATCGCGGCCCGCTTGTTGCAAGGTAACGCCGGTGCTCGCTCGTTCCGAGATTCCGTGAATCTGCATTTTGGCCTTACTCCGCATTGTCACAAGCAGCTTGTGACCTTAAGTTAGGCTCTGTAGTTGCTACAGGTTCAAGAGGTGATTTCCGATGACCGTTCACGCTCCTGTGAAACCGCTGCAACGTGCTGAGATCGCCAAGCGGACCGGCTGCAACTTGGAGACGGTTCGATACTACGAGAAGGTGGGATTGCTACCGGAACCGCCGCGAACACAGGGCGGTCATCGAGCCTATGGAGCCGAGCATGAACGCCGGCTGAGGTTCATCCTGCGCGCAAGGGAGCTCGGCTTCACCCTGGACGAGATACGAGCGCTATTGCTCCTCGTTGATGAGCGGAACGCGCCATGCGGCCAAGTCCGCAATGTTGCAGCGGCCCACCTTGGGGACGTGCAGGATAAGATCGCGGATCTGAAGCGAATGGAGCGCGTCCTCAAAGACGTGGTCGCGCAATGTGCCGATGGGTCCCGGCCCGAGTGCCCTCTCATCGAAGCGTTGTTTCGATAATTTTTCACCCGGGTTCGCGCTTCTCGCGCTGACGGCATGCGCATCTGCTTTGCAAATGTTCCGTAACCTATTGATGTGCAATGGTGGGTTTAGTGCCGCCTTTGCAATATTTGCTCGGAGAATCAAAGGGGCGCGAAGGACTCTGACTCCGCCAGTCTAGGGTCGAATCCTAGTCGGGCTCATGCCCCTTGGAGCGCCGCAAAAGCGACCGCTTCATCCCTCGAAGATCTTTAACTCAATGTGACGAGGTTGGCGTTCTTTGCGCAACTGTCGATGATCGAATGATCAGGGCTCACACTTCCGGTGATCTCTAGTCTCTGTTCAGAATGTGGGCCCACAGTTTTTTGGGAAGCGGGGCGTTTGGAAAGAGTTGGCGCGGTCGCCGCTGGCGCGTTCGCGGACCCGCACTTTCCACTACCGCTCGAAAGCCGTCTACGCTCGACATCATCAAGTTTGGCTTGGCGATATAATCGACGAATCTTGATTCCCCCTGGTTCCTCATTCCTTCGAAGCCACATGTAGTCCTCCCTGCTTTCGGGGCGAATATGTCCATAGATAAGCGAGGTGATCCGGGAAAAGGTTGTCGCGCGCTGGGACGCTAGCGCCATGAAAGCTGTCTTCGCGATATTCGTTGATTGCAGAAACCGTGCGCGATACTTCCGCCTATCGGATCTATAGCCAGTCGGCATTTTCCCGAAGACGGTCGATCCGCGATCCTCTCCTTGTCGCCAAGGCTCTAGACGGGCCTGGCAAATCAAGTCACATGGAGATGAGTCATGATTTCCCTTGAGAGAAGCCGCCAGAATCTCTGGCGCAAGATGTCGGTGGCCGCTCTTGCGGTCGGCATTTCAATAATGGCAGCGGGTGTTGCCCAGGCTGGCTCGTGTCCGGCCAATCAAATGGGCATCGATGTGATCAAGGCGGGGCCGATGGAGCCAAAGGGCGTCACTGATGCCGTCCTTGCGGCCACCGATCTGTCGAAGGAAATGGTAGCGCTCGGCGATCATCAGTTCCGCCTGCGCCGCCTGGAGGTGCAGCCCGGGGGCATCGTGCCTTGGCACGCCCATGCCGATCGCCCGGCGATGATCTATGTCGTCAGCGGCACCGTCGTTGAACACGCCAGCAATTGCGCCGTGCCGATTGTGCACAAGGCGGGCGACGTGGCGCCGGAAACCCATGTCACGTCGCATTGGTGGGAAAACACCAGCAAGGAGAATGCCGTGCTGATTTCGGTCGATATCCTGCACGATGCCAGCGACATGAATATGTAAGATTACAAACATGCAGCAGGCAGCTGCCCTCCTGCTTGAGACGCGTGACGCCGGGGCCGTCCTCCTCGGCGCCACGCGTCTTCATTTTCTTTGGAGCAGGTCATGAACATGCCGTCCGCAATGCTACTTTCGCCGATTGAACGTCGTGCCGGGCGTACATCGGGGATCTATAGCCTCGTCGTCATTGGCCTGATCGCCTTCCTGACTCTGGTTGATCTTTTTGCCACCCAGGCGATTCTGCCGACACTCGCGGATGCCTATCGTGTTAGCCCTGCGGCGATGGGTGTCGCGGTCAATGCCAGCACCTTTGGCATGGCTATTGCTGGATTGGCTGTGGCCCTGTTCAGCCGCCATCTCAATCGGCGGCGATGGGTCGTCATCAGCCTGATTGTTCTATCGATTCCGACTTTTCTGCTGGCCTTTGCGCCGGATCTGACGGTCTTCGCCACATTGCGCGTCATCCAAGGCCTATGCATGTCAGCAGCATTCAGTTTGACACTCGCATATCTTGCTGAGCAATCCGGGCCAAAGGATATCGCCGCAGCGCTTGCTGCCTACGTCACGGGCAATGTGGCCAGCAATCTTTTCGGGCGGCTGATGTCAGCGACGATAGCTGATCATCTCGGACTTGCCAGCAACTTCTATATTTTTGCGGGCCTTAACATCGTCGGTGGATTGCTGGCTTACGTCACCTTGACGCGCGCCCAGCCGATGACTGCGATGAACGAAGTTACCCGGAATGCCATGGCGGTCTTGCTCAGCCATCTCCGCAATCCGCCGCTGCGGGCGGCTTTCTGCCTCGGTTTTCTGATCCTGTTTGCCTTCATCGGGACATTCACCTATGTGAACTTCGTGCTGGTGCGTCCACCCTTCGGTGTTCACCAGATGCAGCTGGGACTGGTCTATTTTGTTTTCGTTCCCTCGATGTTGACTACGCCCCTGGCCGGCGTTGCAGTTGCGCGATTTGGCACACGGCCTTCCTGTCTCGGGGGACTTGGAACTGCCTTGCTCGGCCTGCCTTTGCTTCTGACCAATTCGCTGAGCCTGGTGCTGATCGGCCTTTGCCTCATCGGCGCCGGAACGTTTTTTGCGCAGGCCATTGCCACCGGATTTGTTGGGCGGGCTGCTACGAGTGATCGCGGTGCCGCGGGAGGGCTATATCTTGCCAGCTATTTTCTCGGGGGACTTGCCGGTAGTTTCGTCCTGGGTCAGCTGTTCGGCGCCTGGGGATGGACGGCCTGCGTGGCGGGGATCGGTCTATCGCTCGCGGCGGGCTTGATGCTCGCCAACAAGATGGTTCTGCCGCCAGACTAAGGCCGGCTCTATTTGGTCATCGCGACTGCAAGGCCATTCCAGGTTTCGGGAGGTGGTACCCGGAGGTACTCCTTGCAGCGCTCAATCATTATTTCTGACGGGCCATCTGTGCCCCGGCCGCTGCTTGCCATTTGGAAGAGATCCGCAGCACGCCGCCAGTGTCGCTCAAAATAGGCGTCGAGGCCCGCCTCATAGCTTTCTATCCACGCCGGTTTGGCGCTGTCCCTGGCAGCTTCGACGACGAGTTCATAGATATCGATGCCATGCTTGCGCCCGTAAACGGCGACACGATCGAGCCTTCGCAGGAGGAAGGCATCCCCGAGTGCCGCCGCCGTGTCTTCGCCAACGAGAATGTCCGTACCGTACTGTTTGTTCAGAGCTTCAAGGCGACTGGCAACATTTACCGTATCGCCGAGCGCAGTATAGTTGAGACGGTCCTGCGAGCCGATATTGCCCACAAGAGCTGGCCCAGAGTTTATGCCGATCCGGAGGCCCGGCATTGCTGTGAGGCCCAGGACATTTTCCTCGACCATACGTTTGAAGCGATCGCGGCACGCCAGGGCGGCTCGACAGGCTGCTTGTTCAGGGGTGTCATGTGGTCCTGGGGCGTTCCAGAAAGCCATCACGGAATCGCCGATGAACTTGTCTATTGTCCCGCCTGTCGCATGGATGGCTTGGGACATGTCGTCGAGATGGGCCCCCAGAAAGGAAACCATGCGTTCTGGGTCGGATTCCGTGAGCCCGGTGAAGCCTGCGAGATCGCTGAACAGCAATGTCAACTGCCTGCGCTGTCCGCCAAGCTTTGCCTCGATACCTTCACTGACCAATGTCTTTACCAGATCTGCTGGCAGGTATTTACGGAATGAGCCAAGGCCAGCGCTCATCTGCACCAGGCTGCGAGAGAGTTGGTCGAATTCGCGCAGGAAGGAATGCTCGTATCTGACAGCATGCAGGTCAAAGCCGCCGATGGCGCGTAGCTGCTTGGCAATGCCAGCAAGCGGGCGTGTCACCAGACGATCGGCGACGAGGAACGCGCCACCCGCGACCAGTACGGCAAGGATGGAGACAAGCACATAGAGCCTCCGGGCTGCGGCCGGAATATCGCCGAGAATATCAGCCGTTGGGATAGCAATGACGAGCGACCAATCCTGATAGGGTAGGCGGGAGATATTGAGATAGTAGTCCCGCCCCGTCAGCGGATCGCGTCCCATAATGCTGCGCGCCGCCGTCAGCCTGGCGAGCGTTTCCGGCCGGATGTCCGCAGTCGCCGCGATGGCGCGTCGCCCTGAATCATGAGTGTCATCTAGTGCCTTCCAGCCGTTCTCGGTCAGGACACGCCCATCCGGCGCCAGGATGAGAGCCTGGCCGCGCTGAGTGATTTCCAGACGATCGACGAATCGCGCCAGGCGCGACAGATCAATGCTGACCGCGAGGACGCCGACATAGCGCCCATAAAGGGTCAGTTTGCGGGATATGGTGATGGCCGGATGATCGCCCGTGGGAAAGGTCTGGCTTTCGCTCCAGATGGCGCTGTCTCGCGGCTGAGCAGCCTTGTACCAAGGCTGCAATGTCGTGTCGAAGTCGCTTGGCGCTTGAGTTCGCTTCTGGAACAGGATGTCGCGATTCGTCGTCAGGTAGCTGTCGACCCGAAAATTGTTCGCCGCGTCGGTGCGACGCTTCACTTCAACCATGCGGATGTTGTTGTCAGCATCTTTCCTTGCGCCGAAGAAGTTGCCATTTGGCCAGCCAAATGACACCCAGGTCAGATCAGCGTTGGACTGTAGAAGAGATAGAAAAACGAACTCTCGCTTTGCTTCGTTGTCGATCCGGATCACGTCCTGAAAGAACACCGTGTGCAGAGACGAGAGCGCCGAGTCTGCGCTATCGACCTTGGTCTTGATGTCGCGCGTGACGGAGCTGGTGATACGGCTGTTGATCTGAGTCACGAGTTCGGCCGCGTTCCGGTCGGCGCTCCGTTGCCAGTTGATGTGAACCAGCCCCGCAATCAGGAAACAGCCCGTCGCCATGAGCAGACCGAGTGCGACACGCGCGCTCAGGCCTTTAACTGTCGCATTGTCAAGTGGGAGCGCTGTCGACATCACGCGCCTAATTGCTCCGGCCATTTGTGATGGTCGATCGCTTTGACGAAGGTCTGGACGGCAGGGGAAAAGCGCCTGCCGGCGACACTGGTCAGATAGACCTTGCGCGTCACCTCCGGATCGACGACGCGGCGGATGCAAAGCCCTGGAAGAACGGGTGAGAATTCGGGAATGAAGCAGATGCCCATGCCCGCCATGACCATGGTCTGGATCCAGTCCTCGCGCTCCGAGCGATAGACTTCTTCCAGCATCACCATGCGTTCGGTCAGAATGTTGTCGAGCCGTTCATAATATTCGCAATTGACGCGTGCGAGGTAAGACTCGCCGCCTATCTCCTTGATTGGCACAGATTCGAACTGCTCGTAACGGTGGCCGGGCGGGAAGGCGACGGCGAAATGCTCTTCGTAAAGCAACCGCGTTGTCAGCCGTTCGTTCTCGCTCTCCGGCGCTGTCATGATCGCCACATCCAGAGCACCCGACATCAGCAATTCAGTCAGCTTTTCCGGCACGCCCTCGATCAGGCTGACATCGACGCCCGGATGGTCGGCGCGAAAACGCGACAGGAAGCCGATGAACCGCATCGGGCCGATCGTGCACATGACACCGAGTTTCAGGGGGGCGTCTTTGAGGTGCAGGAAGCCCTTGGCAGTGGTCTTGGCCTGCTCGCTCTGGGCCAGGACCGCCTCCAATTGCGGGCGCACCAGATGCCCAAGGTCGGTGAGGTGGGTCAGTTTCCGCTCCCGCCGGAACAGCAAACCACCCAGCTCCTCTTCAAGCTTCTGGACCGCCCGGGTCAAAGCGGGCTGGGTGACATTACATTGTTCGGCTGCACGCGTGAAATTGAGCGTCGTGCAAACGGCCAGGAAGTAGCGGATCTGATGCATTTCCATATTGGGTTTTCCCCTGCCAATAGGCCCTTGGGCTCGATCCAACTATACCTTGGGTGCATGGAAGGGGCGATGCTGATGGAGCATCGAATCCATAGGGACCTGGCATTTCCTGGCTGGCGCGGCTTCCGCCAGATTGGCGCCATTCCAATCCCTTTTAGGAAATGCCCGCCATGAACACGATCGCCCCCGAAGACCTAGGGCAGGAAGCCAGCTCGGCGACCCTAGCCAGCCGAACCCTTTCCGGCCGTATTGCCATCGTCACCGGCTCCACCAGCGGGATCGGCCTCGCCGTCTTGGAGGAACTTGCCAAGGCAGGCGCCCATGTCGTGATGAACGGGTTTGGCGATGCCGCGGAGCAGGCGGCGGCAGCGCGGCGGATTGCTGCCATGCATGATGTCGATATTCCCTATCATGGCGCGGATATGAGCCGCCCGGCCGAGATTGCTGATCTTGTCGCGACAACCGAAGCCCGTTTCGGCCGGGTCGATATCCTGGTCAACAATGCCGGAATCCAGCACGTGGCGCCGATCGAGGCGTTTCCGGCCGAAAAATGGGATGCCATTCTGGCCATCAATCTTTCCTCGGCATTTCATGCGACGCAACAGGTTTTACCGGGAATGAAGCGCCGCGGCTTTGGCCGCATCATCAATATTGCCTCGGCTCACGGGCTGGTGGGCTCACCTTTCAAGGCTGCCTATGTGGCGGCAAAACACGGTGTCCTCGGTCTCACCAAGGTGACGGCGCTGGAAACGGCTGAACAAGGTATCACGGCGAACGCGATCTGCCCCGGCTATGTCTGGACACCGTTGGTCGAAAAGCAGATTACGGCGCAGGCCATAGCGCACAATATCGGCCGGGCGGAAGTCATCCGCAACGTTCTCCTGGCGCAGCAACCGAACAAGCAGTTCGCCGAGGCGAGCGAGATCGGTGCCCTTGCTGTCTTCCTGGCGGGGGAAGCTGCTCGATCCATTACCGGAGCCAGCCTGTCCGTCGACGGTGGCTGGACGGCACATTGAAGGGAGGTACTGTCTTGAACACCTTCTCCTCGCCGATGCGCCGAGCCGATGATGCAGCGACCGTCAGCAGGTCGGCCTCTCAAGAAGTGGCAGCGCGCCGGATCAACCTCGCGCTTCAGGGCGGGGGTGCTCATGGTGCCTTCACGTGGGGCGTGCTGGATCGCCTCCTTGAGGACGATCGCATCGTATTCGATGGGATTTCTGCGACCTCTGCTGGCGCCATGAATGCGACCGTGATGGTCTATGGCTATCAAGAAGGTGGGCGTGCCGGCGCCAAGGCGGCGCTGGCCAATTTCTGGCGCCGCATTGCTCATGCGGCCAGCCTGTCGCCATTTCAGGCAACCTGGTGGGACAAGTTCACGGGCAATCAGGCATTGGAGAGTTCTCCATCCTTCATGTGGCTCGATTTTGTTTCGCGCATCATGTCGCCCTATCACCTAAATCCGATGAACTGGAATCCGCTACGCGAGGTCTTGTCGGCCTCGGTCGATTTTGAGGCATTCCGCAGTCGCCCGCAGCCGATCAAGCTGTTCCTGTCGGCAACCAACGTTCGAACAGGCAAGGTCAAAGTCTTCGACGGTACGGAAATATCCGCCAACGCGGTCCTGGCCTCCGGCTGCCTGCCCTTCCTGTTCCAGGCCGTCGAGATCGACGGTGAGCATTATTGGGACGGCGGCTATATGGGAAATCCGGCGATCTTTCCGCTCATTTACAATACAGACAGCGCCGATATCGTCGTGGTGCACATCAATCCCATGACCCGAGAGGAGCTGCCGAGGACGGCCAGCGAAATCATCAACCGCATCAACGAGATCAGCTTCAATTCATCTTTGATGCGGGAAATGCGGGCTATCAATTTCGTCAGCAAGCTGATCGGCGAGCACGCGGACCATGATGATCCAACGAAGAATCTTAAACGACTGCATATTCACTCGATTTCTGCTGAGCAGGTCATGCAGAAGCTGAGTGTTCTCTCCAAACTCAATGCGGACTGGGATTTCCTGCTCGACCTAAAGGAAACGGGTCGGTCCCATGCCGATGCCTGGCTGGCCAATAATTTTGACGCACTCGGTGTCAGGTCCAGCGTCGATATCGCACAAACCTACCTTTAAGCATCGCCCGATCTTTGAAACGCCCGGCATCTCAGTGCCGGGTGTTTTTTCTTGCGTGGGAGGCAATCTAGCACGATGCCTGCACATCATCGTTTCTGTGATGAAGCGGCATTTTAGGTCTTCCCCGCTCTCGGAAATACTGCTGATGACGGCGAGGTGGTCTCGCCGCTCTTTCAGTCATCAGGAGACGAAGATGAAGATCACCAATGCCACCCTGTTTGCGGCGGCGACTGCCGCCATGAGCCTCATGAGCATCGCGGCCGCCAACGCCGGTCCCGCTGCGGCGCCGTCCTATGAGTTCGAGAAGTGCTTCGGCGTCGCCGCCGGCGGCCAGAACGATTGCCAGACTGCCACCAGTTCCTGCGCTGGTTCCGTCGCCGCCGGCGGGCAGGGTGATGCCTGGGTGTTCGTGCCGAAGGGCGTTTGCAACAAGATCAACGGCGGCAGCCTCGAGCCGAAGTGACCGATTGCTGACCCGGCGGGGACGACTTCTCGGCCGTCCTCGCCACTATTCACCTGAATTTTAGGTGCCGAAATTGTCTCGTTCCCTGCAGTTTCGCCATTGCATTCATCAAGGCTCGTCTGACGGTGACGTGACCTCGATCGTCGCTGCGATCCGAGGCGATGCCTGCGGGTTGCGCCCTTCACCCCGTGTCGCTGATGCTGTCGTCGTGTTCCGGAAAGTTGCTCACGTCATCGGGCCCGGGCGCCTGGCAGAACTGTGGCATGCCCATCGCAGCGAGAGCCGCCCCGAAGCACGAGATCCGCGGGCCTTTGCTGCTTTCCTGGCTGGCCGGGATGTCTGCCGCGCGTATCCCGCATTGGCCGATCTGGCGCGGCTCGATCTGGGCTTGTTTCTAGCCGGGATGGACGATCGCGAGCCCAGTATCGGTGCCTGCTGTCTGCCTGCCGATCT
Source organism: Rhodospirillaceae bacterium (assembly GCA_016794165.1). Classification (GTDB taxonomy): domain Bacteria; phylum Pseudomonadota; class Alphaproteobacteria; order Dongiales; family Dongiaceae; genus Dongia. The sequence goes on along the minus strand of JAEUKV010000310.1, from coordinate 4,102 downwards.
GATTGAAAGCCATCCCGATCTCATGCTTCGACTGCAGCCGAGTTTTCGCTATCTCAGCCTGTCCTACCCCGTTCATCACTGGGTTGCCACGGAGACCGATCTTCCGAAGACACCTGCCGACCAGCGCATTCTTTTGCGGCTCGCCCCCGATCGATCCAGCGATATGGATACCGTGCTGTGTGAAATCCTGCCGCCTGCTCGCTTTGCCTTCGAATCCTCTCTCGCCCGCGGCCGAACCCTTGGCGCTGCGATGAAACTGGCAACGATGCAGGACCCGGCCTTTGACGGCACCAAGGGCGTCGCTTCGCTGATCGAAGACGGTGCCATCGCCGATGTCATCCTGCATGCAAAGCTCTGATTCCATTCCATGAAGGAGATTCACATGACGATTCTCATGCAAGCTGAAGACCATGCATCCTCATCTAGGCTGACCCATAAGGTGCGCCGTCTTTATGATCACCTGGGATATCTGCCGCTCAGCCTGTTGCAGCTTATGGCGCGCATCAGCATGGCCACAATTTTCTGGCGGGCCGGGCAGAGCAAGCTGGCCAACTGGGATCTCACTCTTCAGCTCTTTGCCAGCGAATACAAAGTGCCGATCCTGCCGCCGGAGCTTGCGGCGCCTCTGGCGGCAAGCGTCGAGCTGACGACTCCAATCCTGCTCATCCTGGGGCTGGCAACGCGCCTGGCCTGCCTGCCGATGATTGGCATGACCCTGGTCATCCAGACCTTCGTCTATCCGCAGAGTTGGGTCGAACACCTCAGCTGGATGACCTTCCTGCTGCTGCTGCTGAGCCGGGGGCCAGGTGTCATATCGCTGGATCATCTGATCAAGCGCCTCTTCGATCACGGCGTCAAATAGGACGATCGCCATGAAGCAGCATTATCCGGTTTCCAAGGAAGACGCCCTGCCGCACGTGGTCATCCTCGGCGCCGGATTTGCTGGCCTCACGGCAGCGAAAGCACTGGCTAAGACGCGCTGCCGCATCACACTGATCGATCGGCGCAATTATCACCTGTTCCAACCCTTGCTTTACCAGGTTGCAACAGCGGCGCTCTCCCCGGCAGATATCGCGACACCGATCCGCAGCATTCTGCGCAAGCAGCGCAATGCCTCGGTCCTGATGGGCCGCGTGCAGGGAATCGATCGGCAGAGGCGCGTGGTAACCGTCGACCAAGAGGAGATCGGCTACGATCAACTCGTCGTCGCCACGGGCGCGCGGCATGGCTATTTCGGCCATGATGATTGGGAAGCAGTGGCTCCGGGGCTCAAAAAGATCGACGACGCCACGCAGATCCGGCGTCGACTGCTCCTCGCTTTTGAGCAGGCGGAAAGCACATCGGACCAAAGCCTACGCAAAGCGCTCCTCACCTTTGTTGTGATCGGCGGCGGCCCAACGGGCGTCGAGCTGGCAGGTGCCATTGCAGAACTGGCACGCCAGGCGCTGGTCGACGACTTCCGCAAGATCGATCCGAGCCAGGCCCGTATCCTGCTGGTTGAAGCAGGCCCACGCCTGTTGGCGGCCTTCCCCGACAGCCTGTCCCAGGTGGCTGCCGAGGCGTTGACCCGGCTGGGCGTCGAAGTCCTCTTGGGTCAGGCGGTGACGAACTGCACGGAAGAGGGCGTGCACCTCGGGAATGCCGAAGTTCCCAGTCGGTCGGTGATCTGGGCCGCCGGAGTCGCGGCCTCCCCAGCGGCTCGTTGGCTGGGATGTGAGAAAGATCGTGCCGGGCGCGCGATCGTCGGGCCGGATCTCTCACTTCCGGGCGCCCCCGAGATCTTCGTCATTGGCGACACGGCCAGCGTTATCAGTCACGGCAAACCCGTACCGGGGCTGGCGCCCGCAGCGAAGCAGATGGGAGTCTATGTCGCGAGGGTCCTGCGGGCGCGGATCAGCGGGGCAGAACCACCGCCGCCCTTCCGATACAGGCATCTGGGTTCGCTCGCCACGATCGGACGGCAGGAAGCGGTCGCAGATTTTGGCTGGCTCCGCCTTCGCGGCCGTCTCGCCTGGTTCCTCTGGGGAATCGTGCATGTCGCGTTCCTGATCGGCGTACGCAGCCGTACCCAAGTGGCTCTGCACTGGCTTTGGGCCTACGCAACATATCAACGTGGCGCCAGGTTGATTACCTCGCCTGCCAGCACGGCGGACTGAAGATGAAGCAGTCCCAACACATGCAAACTGGCATCGGCCTCCGTGCGCCACATCACCACGCGATTCAAGAACTGAAGCCGCCAGTCGGTTTCCTTGAGGCGCATCCGGAGAACTATATGGGGGGCGGAACCGCGCGGCAGGCCCTGCTCGCCGCGCGTGACCGCTATCCGGTTTCACTGCATGGGGTGGGGTTGTCATTGGGCGGCGCCGAGCCGATCGATCTGGCGCATCTCGAAAGACTGCGAGACCTGAGCGAAATGGCCGACCCCTTCTTGGTTTCGGAGCATATCGCCTGGTGCAGACGGGATGGGGTTTACCTCAACGATCTGCTGCCCTTGCCCTATACCGAAGAGGCGCTGGCAATTCTCGCCGACCATGTCGTCCAGGTCCAGAATCGTCTCAAGCGCAGGATTCTGATGGAGAATCCGAGTGCCTATGTCGCTTTCACGCATTCGCCGATTCCAGAAGGCGCCTTCATGGCGGAACTGTCCCGTCGCAGCGGCTGTGGATTGCTGCTGGATGTCAACAATCTCCATGTCAATGCACACAATCTCGGCGCTTCGCCGCAAGGCGTGATGTTGGCCTTGGCGCCCGGTACGGTCGCCGAAATCCACGTGGCCGGGCATCACATCGCAGGACAGGCGGGGCGCTGCATCTTGATTGATGATCATGGCGGCAAGGTCGCTGATCCCGTCTGGCAACTCTATCGGGAGGCGGTGTGCCTCTTCCCGGAAGCCGTCACGCTGGTCGAGTGGGATAGCAACATTCCGGACCTTCCGGTCTTGGTCGCCGAGGCGTGTAAGGCTGACGCGATGCGCCAAGAGGCATTGATTGAGGCACAGTATGACCGCGCTGGTTGATCTGCAGCGGCAGATGGCGGCGGCCATTCGCAGGCCTGCCCGCGCATTGCCGATGGATGTTTTCCGGCCGGATCACCTACCGGAAGGCGATCCACTCAGTGTTTACGCCAATCACCACCAGATCAGCCTTTGCGCCGCGCTGGCCACAACCTTTCCAACGGTCTCATTGCTTGTCGGCGAGGAAGCATTCCGCGTACTCGCTTCGCGGTTCTTGCAATGCCAACCACCTGTTCGGCCATGCTTGGCGGAATATGGCGCGGATTTTGGCACCTATCTTGATGGCGAGATGTTGGTGAAGAGCTTGCCCTATCTTGCCGATATGGCGAGATTGGATTGGGCCATCAACCGGGCGACGACGGCACCTGAGGCAGTGGCTCTCGACATGGATATGCTAGGCGCACTGACTGCCGAGCAATTGGCGGAACTCTCTCTCCAGGCGCATCCGAGCCTCACTCTGCTTCGATCTGATTTCTCCCTCCCGGATATCTATCGGTTCGCGCATGGCGCGGAGACTGCAGAAGCGATCACGCTGAAGGCAAGTGAAACGCGTCTGATGATTTGGCGGCAAAACGGGACCGCAAAGACCACATCTGTTTCGCCCGACGTATTTGAAGCGCTGGAGGCGTTGATACGCGGAGAGAAACTTGCCTCTGCATGCGAGCGTCTGCCGCCCTCAGAACTGCCCGATTTCTTCAGCCAACAGATTCTAGCTGGTGGGTTTGTCAGGCGCTGACCGAGCGAGGCATCTGGCCGCGGTTCGAGTTGTGATGGCTCGGCATCCGCAATTGCCTTTTTCGTAACTTCAAATTTGTTGACGCGCCTTCGCCCTGCCTCGCCCTTGACTGGTCCACCAGGCTGGTCCACCTTTCGCGAGTCAGCGCGCTCTTTAGCCGCTCGAAGTGACGGATAAGTCGTTGAAATAACGAGGTGTATGCTTCGCTGGGAGTCCTAGTCCCCCAGCCAAAACTCAGATCAAACGACACAGCTATATGGGCGTCCGGCGCCGGACAGGGGCCAAATCGGGGCGCCAGACCGGGTGTGACAGGAGCTTGGCCGTGGGCCCGCGACATTTGCCGGCCAGGTTGT